>CAKNIU010000037.1 GCA_930980675.1 uncultured Clostridium sp. | reverse complement strand
GTTCTGACATCTCTCTTTTTGAAAGAACTCCTGTCATCTCAATTAATCTATCTGCTAAAGTTGATTTTCCATGGTCTATATGTGCAATTATGCTAAAATTTCTAATGTATCTTTTATCTTTCATTGTAATCCTTTCCTTATTACTTATATTATAGCTGATGAAATATGAAAAACTTTTACTTTGTTTCCTAATAATTTTTGCGTTTCTTTTAAAACTTTATGGTCATCATCAAGCAAAATTTCGAAATCATATATAGGCAATTTTCCCTGCATTTTAAGAGCTTTAATAAAATCTCTGTTTTCTTTATTATATTCACCTAATTCTTTAGTAATAATAATCCAATTTTTTTCTTGTATAAAATTAACATATTTTTTTAGCCATTTAATTTTTTCTTCGCTTATTTGAATAGTTTTAGATAATGTAAGAATGTACAAATCAATATTTTCTATTTTACTTAATTCTTTTAAAATATTAATGATGTAATTTACTGGCTCTATTTTACTATACTCTTCTTCCATAGCTTTGGCAACATTTTCTTCTTGATAAACTGGATATTCAGCAATTGTTCCGTCCATATCAACAAATATTGCTATTTTCTCATTTTCTTTTTTTATTTCTTTTACTTTATCTATAAATTTACTCATCATTCTTCACCTACCTAATTTTTTAATAGGTTCCTATTTATCACTTTCAAAACTATTAAAATCAATATTATTATATTTCTCTCCAAAAGTTTCTATATTAAGTATTCGTTCTTCTGGATTATTATCGTTTTTTTCAAAAGATATTTTTATATAATCATTTGGCAAAATATCTTCGATTAATTCTCCCCACTCGAATATACATATTCCTTTTGAAAAATATTCTTCTCCTCCTATATTTTCAAATTCATATATGTCTCCAAGTCTATATAAATCAAAATGGTAAATACTTATTTCATCGTTTTTATATTCATTTACTATTGTAAAAGTGGGGCTAGATATTTCATCTTGCATACCAAAATGAGCCAAAATTCCTTCTACAAATTTTGTTTTTCCAGCTCCTAGTTCGCCTGAAAGAACAAGTACATCACCTTTTTTTAATATTTCTGCTAAATTTTTTGCATATTCTTTTGTTTTAAATTCACTTTGGCAAATTATTTGGTACATAAAACTCCGCCCTTTCTTTTAAATCTACATTTTTATTCTTGATTGTCGTCAATATCATTATCTAATTCATCATCTTCTTCTCCAAAGCCTTTTTTCCTTTTACAAGCCATTATCATTTTCTTCCAAGGTAATTTTAGTAATAGTCCTTCAATTAGACATATTGTAAGTATTACCGCTATAAATTGTGGTATTGTAAACGTTATTAAAGTTTGTTTTTTATTCTCTGATTCTAACACTGCATCACTTACAGTTTCTACTGTTTCTTCACTCTCTTTTTTATTTACTTTTATTGTGTAAGTTAAACTCATATCATCTTTTTGCATAGTGATTTTTATAATATTCTCACCTGCGTTAAAGCTTTCTGGCTTTTCAACTTTTACATAATCGTTATACTCTCCTGCTTCTGTTAGAACCTCAACATCGACTATGTTACTTTCAATTTCAGCAGTATATTCGTATGTATCTATATTAAATGTAGGAGTAAATGTAATTTCTTGCTTTTCTCCGTTTTCATCTACAGCATTTAGCATAAGTGAATTCATTCCAAATTGTGGTGTAGCTTCTTCTTCTTGTTCTGTTTCTTTTACATTTTTAACAGCATCTTTATTTGTGTTTGGTTTATTACTTGCTGATAAATTTGAGCCTCCTGAATTATTATTTTCCTTATTTGAATTTTCTGAGTTTGTTCCATTTGAACCTCCTCCATTGCTTGATTCATTATCGTCACTTGGAGCTTCCACTTGTTTTTCTTTTACATTTATTGTTATTGATTTACTGCCTGTAATTTCTACTGGCTCTGCATCTGTTGAAACAAGATCTACTGCTGTTACAGTAATTGTACAACTTCCTACACTATTTGCTTTTGCTGTAAAACTTGCTGAGTTATAGTCTATAAACATTGATGATGAAACACTTATGACACTTGGATTTGAAGATGATAAACTAACTTTGCCTCCTACTCCGCTTCCTACCGTAATTGTAATTGAATCTCCTACTGTCGGATTTGAATTTGATGCACTAATTGTTAGTGATGCTCCATAAGCATTTGGCATAAACAATATAATCATAGCTACTGAAACTATTAAAATACTAATTAATACTTTTTTCTTAATCATAATAAATATCTCCCTTTTATTTAATATCTATTTTCTTTACATCTAATATATCATTTTTTATAAGCATATAATCTAAAGCTGAAACTTTTCCATCTAAATTTACATCCGCAACATCTTTTTGCATAGTTCCTGTTATGTCTTTAACTTCCATTATTTTATTTTTAATAAGCATGTAGTCCATTGCCGAAATCTTTCCATCTCCATTTACATCTCCATATAATTTGCAAATATAAGTTTGAATACAATCATTGCCTCTGTAAATTTCAATTTTCGTTCCACTTCCTACAAAATTTTCAGCATTTACTCTAACTTCTAATCCTTCTGTAACCTTTATATGTTTTGCAAATTCTGTAGGGCTAATCTCTCTTGCAAAATTAGATATTACTCCATTTGTTTCTTTGTAATCTTTTATCTCTATTGTTTCATTTTCATTTAGTTTATTTACGGTAATTTCTATACTTGCTGTTTTCTTATATTCTTCATAAGTTGCTGTTATTTTGGCTGTTCCTTCTTTTAGTCCAGTAACTAAACCATTACTATCTACTTTTAAAATATTTTCATCAGATGATTTAAAAGTTACTTTACTGCTTAGTACTCCTGTATCTATAAACAATTGCATTTTTGAACCTTCAAGCATACTTGCTCTTTCACCATTTTGAATTGTTATGTTGGGATTTGTTACTTTTACTTGAACTTTGCTAGATACTTTATCATTGCCATCTGCTGTTGCTGTAATTGTTGCTGTTCCTGCTCCTACTGCTATTATGTTACCATTTTCATCTACAGTTGCGATTTTGCTATCACTAGTTTTCCAATTTACTTTTTTGTTTATAGCCGTACTTGGATTTATTGTATAATCTATTTTTGTTTTATCTCCAACTATCATATCCACGCTTGTTTTGTCTAATATTAGTTCTGCTACAACATCTTTTTTTAGTTTTAATCCATAATGTTCTACAATGGCTTGTCCATCTGCCTGAGCCAATTTTTGAAGTTTTGCATCTGTATTTATAAACTGAACATCACTACCAGATATAAAACAATGTTCTATTAAAATTGATGTTATTCCTGAACCATTTGTTATGTCTGGTCCTCTGTCTTCTGCATTTCCTTTCATTGCATATCTTATAATGCCATAATAGTCGGCCTTTGTTCCATCAGAATATTCCCACTTTGGTCCAGTATCTTGGCAATGTTTTGTTTTTACTCCTCTGTTAAATAATCCTAAATTTGATAAATTTCTTAATATTAAATTTCCTATTTCTGTTGATTCTTGATTATATTTATAACAAGATGTATTGGCTGTTACATATACTTCAGCACCATGCCAAGAATTTCCTTCTGATGCTGCATTATAATGCAAACATAAAAGTAAATCCGCATTATTATTTCTTGCGACCATTCCCCTATCTACTATGGACATTTCTGTATTACTGTCTAATCCATCATGTGTCATTATGATTTCCACGCCATAGTAATTTTGTAAATATTCTCTTAAATACCTTGCAGTTTTTAAATTTATATCCTTTTCCATTATTCCATCAGTATAATTTATTGCACCAGTCTCGTGTCCACCATGACCTGGGTCAATTACAATTTTCATTGTTTTTACTGTTTCTGCATTACTTGTATTAAAGTTAAATACTATGCATAAAATCAATATTATTAGTAATATGTTAAGTAATTTTAAAAATTTTCCTTTCATCTTATTTTTTCCCCTCACAAAAGTTTTATAATTTAGACTTTACAAATTAATAATATTTCATTTTATAATAATATTTTATATTAAATACTAGTTTTTTTCAATAATTTCTTAAATTTTCTTATTTTAAATTTAGTTTTACAATTAACCTTTACTAAATAAACTAAAAGACTTAATAAGATTTTACACCTATTAAGTCTTTCTTTCTAATTATTTAATTAATACATTCCGCCCATTCCTGCGTCTGCGCCATGGTTGTCACAATTGCATTCTTTCTTTTCTGGAATGTCTGTTACAATGCTTTCTGTTGTAAGTATCATTGATGCAATTGATTCAGCATTTT
>CAKNIU010000036.1 GCA_930980675.1 uncultured Clostridium sp. | reverse complement strand
ATAATTTATAACTTTTGGATTTCTCCAAATTCTCTTGAATTCCCTTGAAAAAGGGTAAAAAATGGTCGAGGTGACAGGGATCGAACCTGCGACCTCATGGTCCCAAACCACGCGCTCTACCAACTGAGCCACACCTCGATATAAATTAAATAGATAAAACATTAGATTAATGGTGAGCCAGGAGGGATTCGAACCCCCGACCCACGGCTTAGAAGGCCGTTGCTCTATCCAACTGAGCTACTGACCCATTGCATAATATATAATGATAGGAATAAATATACAAACTTATATATTAAATTCACAATACATATATTTGACAATGTTGTATCTATTTGTGACACTAATTATCATAGCACAATAAAGCACCTTTTGTCAAGTAAAACTCAAAAAAATATTAGCAAAACGAAATAAAAAACTTCACAATATTATATTGTGAAGCGAAATAATCTGTGTGCCCAAAGCCATATTTTTATTTAACACACTTTTATTAATTTCCTCTAGCAATTATTTGATTATGAGGACTATACGTATCTTTCGAAAGAAGAGTACGGGATACTTCTTGACCATTTAATTTTAATATTTTATATGCTACAGATGTTGCACCATTTGATCCGGATTGAACAACTTTTGTTTTTCCTTTACCTAATGATGAATCTGTTGTGTAAACTGTAGAATAAGGCACTGTTCCAGTTTTATAAGAAACTAATTCAACTTCATATTCTACATCTTCTTTTAATCCATACACACTTATTGTCAATCTTTTATTTGAAGTTGTTGCAACTATTTTTACAGGATAGTTTCTGTTGTTTTTAAATTTAAAATCAGGTGCTCCCCAAGAAACAGTAGCATCTAATCCTATTGGAACATATCCAACTGTAAATGTATGATTTACTCTATTAGTTATTTCTAAATTAGCTCTAAGAACACTATTGTAAAGAGTGCTAGATACTTGGCAAATGCCTCCACCATAATCTGTTGTTACTTGACCATTTGAATATACAGTAGCTGTTTTAAATCCAGCACTAGCAGTACGTTTTCCTACAGTTCCATTAAATGAAAATTCTTCTCCTGGCATTAGTACAGTTCCGTTTATTTTTGATGCAGCAAGTGCAATATTAGTTGAACGATTTGCATTACTTGATGCATAACTTGTTGAATATGTTGCAAGCAAATCTGGGAAAGCTTCTCTGCCAATTTCGTTTGTTGTAACATTAGGATACAATGTTTTTAATGGTATTGTATAAGTGTCTTGTGGTGTAGAAACCATTTGCTTTGCTTCATCTATAGATATATCAAAATCCAAACCATTAGAAGAAGGATAAACAGCATATGGATCGGTTGTGTAATATGCATCTGTAGCTTCTTTGTAAATTTCACTATGTATTTTGTCAATATCTATGCCATCTGGTTGAACTTCCTCTACAGGAACTTCTATAGAGTCTGTGTTATAATCAACTGATGTCAGTTTATCTATAATTAAATTCCTTAGTTCTTCAGATTTAATAACATTTCCAGCCTTGCCAGATGTTATTATTAAATTATTGCCATCAATAGTATATGAAGATTGTTTAATACCATCTTCAAAATTAGCATTCATCTGAGATACAACTGATTCATACAAATCATTATTATATGAAAAGTCTACATTTATATTTACTTTATTTATTAAAGTATTTAGTATATCAAAATTATTTACAAAAACATTTCCATTTCTACCACATGAATAAGCTTCATTTACAGCCTTAGTTATATCATAGCTACATTCAAGCTGACTTGGAAGAACATTATAAAGTATACCATTATGATTAAATACTAAATTAGTCTCTAGTCTAGAATTTAAGTTTTCAGCTATTTTAGTATTTGCTTCATCTTGCGTAAGTCCTGATACATCAATTCCAAGTATAGATATACCAGATATTATTTTATCACTATTAATGTTTATAAGTGCAAAAATTGTGGATAACACACCTATAATAAGAACAAAAACAAGAATACAAATAGTAATTACTATTGCTTTAGTATGTTTTTTCTTTGGTTCTTTAAACGTGGTATCACTATTATTTTCTATTATTTGCTTAGCCTCTTCAAAAACCTCTTCGGTATCGGTAGAAGAGGTGTCAGAATTATAAAGTATTGCATTCATAATAAAGTTTAACCCTTTCTAGAATTCATGCACATATTTTAACACAAAGCAAATCTTTAGTCAAAAATGCTTTGCGTTAAAGTATATTATTATAATATATTAAACAATAAATAAAATTATTTGTAAATATTAAAATGAATAAATATTCAATATAAAATTGAGTCACAATTTATAGATACTTTTAATAGGATATAATTTGCAAGTTTTTATATGAGGTAAACTGTAACAAAAATGTAATATAAAATTGCTTGACTAAAAATAAGTGTAAATATAAAATATGTAAAAAAGATGTAGGATATAAATTCAAAAGGAGAAAAGCAAATATGAAAATCGATGAAACCCTTGCGGCTGTATATATATATATATATCGTAAGATTTAATAAAATAACATTATGTGAACATAGTAGAGAAACTATGCTTTTTAGACGAATTTAAATTGTCTGATTAGCATAGTTTTTTAGTATGTAAAATGCAATCAAAAACAATTACAAAATAAAAACTTTTATGGTATAACATAAAAGAAAAGTATTTGGACATAATATCTAACAAATGAAAGGAGAAATTTTTAAATGAACTTAAAAGAAAAAGTAAAGAAAGATACAAGTTTAAAAAGAAGTAAAATTACAATGAAAAAATTAAAGAAACAAGTAAAAGGTATAACCTTGATAGCACTTGTTGTCACAATAATAGTCCTTTTAATACTTGCAGGAGTAGCATTAAGCCTAACAGTAGGAGAAAATGGATTGTTTAGAAGAGCCCAAAATGCAGCAAACACATGGCAAATGGCAGAGAAAAATGAGCAAATAGAAATGGAACAAGCGGGAAATTTTTTAGATGACTATACGAGTGAATATAATAAAGCAACAACAGTTTCATATGCAAAGCAATTAAATAAACCATTTGAAAATGATACAACAATAACAGATGATTTAGATAATGAGGTGAGAATACCAGCAGGATTTAAAATAGCATCAGATTCTGCAACTTTAGTAGAAGATGGAATAGTAATAGAAGATAAGGATGGAAACCAATTCGTATGGATATCAGCAAAAACTGAAGCTGAGGGAGGAGCAACAATAAATCTATCAACAGGTGGAACTGCGAATGTAGTATATAAAAGAACAGATTTTGGAAAACAGTCTGGAAGTTATAGTGATTATTCAGAAACAATGCCAACAGATGAAATAGAAAGTGTAAATGCAAATGGAGGATATTATATAGGACGATATGAAGCAGGAGATGGAAGTTCAACAGATTTTAGAAGTAGTGAAACAGATGGAACAGTAGTGATAAAAAAGAATCAAGTACCATACAATTATATAACACGAGCAAATGCTGAAACTAAAGCAACAGAGATGGCTACAGTTCAAGAATATACTACAGCAACAACAAAATTAGTAAGTAGTTATGCATGGGATACAGCACTAGACTTTATACAAAAAGTAAATAGTGATAATGAATATAATGATTATGCAACAAGTTCACCAGAAGGAAATTATAGTGAGACAAATTATGGAAATGGATTAATTAGAACAGGACAAACAACACCAGTAAGTAATATATATGATATGGGAGGAAATTTATGGGAATACACTACTGAGAGTAAGTCTAGTGAGGGCTATCGTTGCGTCGATCGTGGGGGCGTTTACATCCGCGATTACGGCGGCTATCCAGCAGGTTACCGTGACGGCAGCCGTGGCGTTGCCTACAGCACCTCTGGTTTCCGCACCACTTTGTATTGTAGTACTGAAAGCTAAAGCCGCAGTAGCTAAATTGTAGATGCAAAAGTGAGAAAGCTGGAAATGAGAGGTTTCTCAAAACATACTTGTCAAAAGTAGGGGCTGAATATGAAAAAGCCAAGCAAAACAAGAAGGCACAATGGGCATTATTCATAAACGACCCTAATACAAGGGAGATTGAAGAGATTATGAAAGAAAATGAAGATATTGAAGAGGCCGAAAGAAGAGTTTTGTAAAGTAAGCGCTCAATAAAATACCGTATTGAAAATCCTCAAGTTTATTATATAAAATAAATATTGCCTCTTTTCTTTTGCATATTCATATTTTTAATTTAATGTAAAATTTTTGAATTTTACCTTTATTTTTTGACATACTATTGATATAATAATAACGAATAAAAAAGCTATTAATAAAAGCATAAAAATAGCTTTAAAACGCTAAGAGCTTTGCTTAGAATAATAAATAAAGACATCTGGTAATATGTCAAGATAAATTTTAAAAAAATTTAAAATTTTTTGCA
>CAKNIU010000035.1 GCA_930980675.1 uncultured Clostridium sp. | reverse complement strand
TTTATGGGGCAAAAAGGTATGGATTTTAGACATAAAGAAGTTATAAATATTAGAGATGGAAAAAAGCTTGGCTATGTTCAAGATGTGTGTGCTGACTTGCAAACCGGAAGTATTACTTCTATTATAGTTCCTGGCAGTAGCAAACCTTTTAGTATGTTTGCAGGTAACAACGAGATTGTAATTGAGTGGAACAAGATTAAGTGCATTGGTGAAAATGTGATTTTGGTAGAGATTTAATTTTCAGTTGGGAACAGTTCCCAACTGAAAATTTACCCTGTTTTACTCAATATTTCTTTTTTCATTTTATTTATAATTTTCTTTTCCAATCTGGATATGTAGCTTTGAGATATGCCAAGCATATCTGCAACTTCTTTTTGAGTTTTTTCCTCTCCTGTTTTAAATCCAAATCTTAATTCCATTATATTTTTTTCTCTACTATTTAATTTAGATATTGAAGCTTTTAGCAATTTTTTATCCACTTCGTCTTCAACCCCTCTTGATGTTACATCATCATCAGTTCCCAATATGTCTGAAAGCAATAACTCATTTCCATCGCCATCTTGATTTAATGGTTCATCAATAGATATTTCACTTTTTAATCTATTGCTCCTTCTTAAATGCATTAATATTTCGTTTTCTATGCATCTTGATGAATATGTTGCAAGTTTTATGTTTTTGCTACTATTAAATGTATTTATAGCTTTCATAAGTCCTATTGTTCCTATTGAAATTAAATCTTCTAAACCTACTCCGGTGTTTTCAAATTTTTTGGCTATGTATACAACAAGTCTGAGGTTATGTTCTACCAACTTCTTTTTTGCCTCTTTGTCTCCGTTGGATAACTTTTCTATTTCCTCTGCCTCTTCTTCTGGTTCTAATGGTGCTGGCAGATTATCATTTCCCCCAATATAAAATATATCTTCAAAATTCTCATCTTTTTGAATGTACTTTTCGTACATTTTGCTCAATATTTCTAAAACTTTCATCCTGTTTTTCTCCTTCCAACAATTCCAAACCTATTAGCGCATGATAGTCTTTGTTTATTTTTTTATCATACATTCCAATAACTACGTCATAAATGTATTCTTCTCTATCTTCATACTCTATTTTTATAAAGTCTGGTTTTACTCCTATTAACATTCCATTTTGTTTTCCAATTGAATTGAATGGAATTATTTTTAATTTTAGTTTTTCTGTGTTTGGCTCATCACCTCCTATCAATTTTTCTAAATCTATATTTGAAAAATTTTTTATTTTATCTTTTTCAACTATTATTACTGGCTTTTTGGTAAATGGTTCTCTTAAAGTATTTCCAGAATCCAAATATGCTTTTACTTCTGATTTTTGTTTATTTATACTTATTTCTAAATTACAAATCATATCTTTCTTTTTTAATTGCCTTTTATTTATTTGAAATGCTATTTGTATTATGCAAAATCCCACTAAACCTGCAACTATTGTAATCTTCATTGGATATGTTCCAACTAATATTCCGTCTTTAAAAGCTATGCTTTCAGGACTTATCATATAAAGTAAAGCAAGCGCACATCCTCCCATTACGAACGATGTTAAGTAAAATAAAAGTATGGTTTTGCACAGTTTTTTAACATTTTGTGGATTAAATGCAATGTATATCATTATTATTGAAAGTAGTATTTTCATAAATATGTTTGAATATATTGGAATAATGTTCAAGTATGATATTATTGCATATACTCCACCAAATGCACTTGAGATTATTAATCTTAACTGCTTCATTTGCATTTTTTGTATAAAGCCCGTGGCAAAAAGTATGATGTAATTCATTAGTAAGTTTTCAACAAAAACTATATCTAGGTAAACTGTCATAATTTCTCCCTTTGTTATCCTTATTTTAGACTTAATTAATTGAAAAAACTGTCAAATTTACGGACAAAAAAATAAAAAATGAGCGACTTTTTATTATCTTTTTCGCTCATTTCTTGCTATATAAAGATTTAAATTGGATTTAGTTCTTAACGTCAAGCTAAAAAGCCTCCATTTTATTGGAGACTTTTTATTTATTTATTCAAATTTTTATTCTTTTTTAAGAATGGTGGTATATCTAAGTAGTCTGTTCCTCCGTCATTGTTTGGAATTGGTGTTGATGATTTTGTTGGCCATGCAGTTTTTCCTATGCTAGTTTCTTTTGCTCCTGGTTCTTTGTCGAATCCTGTTGCTATAACTGTTATTACTATATCTTCATCTAGGCTCTTATCTATTACTGCACCAAAGATGATATTTGCTTCTGGGTCAACACTTCTTTGTACAAGTTCGGCAGCTGTGTTTACTTCATGTAGTCCTAGGTTCTCACCACCTGTTACATTTATGATAACACCTCTTGCACCTTCTATTGTTGTTTCTAGTAATGGGCTTTGGATAGCTTGTTTTGCTGCATCTTCTGCTCTGTTTTCTCCAGATGCTCTACCAATACCCATATGTGCCATACCTGTATTTAACATTATTGTTTTAACATCTGCAAAGTCTAGGTTTACTAGTCCTGGTACTTTGATTAAGTCTGATATACCTTGAACACCTTGTCTTAATACATCATCTGCCATTTTGAAAGCTTCTACTATTGATGTTTTTCTATCTATTATTTGTAATAGTTTATCATTTGGTATTACTACTAAAGTATCAACTTTTCCTTTAAGACTTTCTATTCCTCTTTCGGCTTGTGTAAGTCTTTTCTTTCCTTCAAATGTGAATGGCTTTGTTACTACTGCAATTGTAAGTATTCCCATTTCTTTTGCAATACTAGCTACTATTGGAGCTGCACCTGTTCCAGTTCCGCCTCCCATACCAGCTGTAACGAATACCATGTCTGCACCTTTTATTGCTT
Organism: uncultured Clostridium sp.; assembly: GCA_930980675.1. The sequence goes on along the minus strand of CAKNIU010000035.1, from coordinate 2,188 downwards.
CTGAGATTTCTGCTTTGCTTTCTTCAGCAGCTTGAGCTCCTATATCAGGGTTTGCTCCAGCGCCTAATCCTCTTGTTATTTTTTCTCCAATTTGAATTTTTGTTCCAGCTTTTGATAAAAGCAACGCTTGTCTATCTGTATTTACAGTAACAAATTCAACTCCTTCTATTCCTGAGTCTACCATTCTGTTTACAGCGTTGTTACCTGCTCCTCCAACACCTATAACTTTTATTATAGCTGTATCTTCTGTTCCGTAATTTTCATCATAGTTATTATCCATCAACATAAAGCTTTCCTCCTAATATATTTATATAATTGATTTTGTTAACTTAATTAAATTTAGCAGTTTGTCTTAAATTATATTCATTTTATTTTTTGTAATTTGTTATTTTGCTTTTTTATTTATTATTTTACGAATAAAAAAATTCTTTTACTTTTTCTATTATGTTTTTAAAGAATCCTTTATCTGAATTTATATCTAAACTACTTGATACATTTTTTGCAAATGGTCTTGATGCTATGTATCTAACTAAAGCATATGCTGTTGCATAATTTGGTTTTATTATACTTGCAATTTTGTTGTTTGCCATTTTTACTGGAATGTTTAATGTTATTTTTCCTACTATATCACTTTTGCTTATGCTTGTAATTCCTTGTCCTGTAATTACAACAGTATTTATATTTTGTTTAATGCCTTGGTTAGAAACATCTTGATTTACTAATTCAAATATTTGCTCAACTCTTGCTTCGATTATTTCGACAATTTCTGAACTTTTTACTATTTTGTTGTTTTCATCTTTTGCAGTATTTAGCACAACATCTGTATCATTATCTATATATGATTTAAGTGCTAAGCCATATTGTCTTTTTAATCTTTCTGCTTCGTCTAGTGATATTCCTAAAACTACCGCTAAGTCGTTTGTAATGTTATTTCCTCCAACTGGTATTGAATTGGTATATACATATCTATCTCCATCAAATACACCTATATTCATTGTTTCTGCACCAATGTCTAGTAACATTACATAATCTTTTTGTTCCATGCTATCAAGTACAAGATTTTTTTCTGCAAGAGTTATTGGGACCATCCCATCTATATCTACATCGACTTTTTTGAATATATTAGTTATGGCTCTCATATAATCCTTTTCTGCTAGGATTATTTGTGCATTAAGTGTAAACTTACCACTAAATGTTCCTATTGGGTCGTCGACTTTTTTTCCATCTTCTAATACAAATTCGTTTATTACTATATCTATTATTTGTTTTCCTTCAGGTATATCTATATCTTTTGCTTGCATTAAGCTACTAGACACATCTCTTGCTGATATTCCCGAATATTTATCTTTAGCTTCTTTTGTAACACTGTTTTGTACAATGGTAACATATTTTCCCGGTATTGTTATGTATGCTGAATTTATTTTCATGTTCATTTCTTTTTCAGCTTCTTTTATAACATATGAAATAGATTCACTTAATGATTGTTCGTCTACTATTTTTCCTTTTTGTATGCCATTGCTTTTTTTACTGGTGTTACATATTACTTCAATCTGATTAAAGTTATTGACTTCACCTACTACTAAGCTAATCTTAGATGCACCGATGTCAATAGCCACTATTATGTCACCTATAGCCAAAGCAAATACCTCCAGTCCGCCTTAATTTTTTCTAGTATGCATATTATTATATTTTTCAAAAAAAGTCAATAGAATTAGACATATTTTTGTAATATTTTTGTAACCTATTTGTAATAAATTATTTTATGATTTTTATTTATTTACTACTGGTTATTTTAAGCTTTTTCGTTCTCTTTTTCTTTGTTTTTATGTTTACTATTTTCTCTTTTTTCTGAAAATTTAGATAAATAATATCTACGTATAATTCCTAGGTTATTGAACATTCTTCCTACAAATACTATTATTGCTGCTAAATATATGTCTACATTTAATTTTTCTCCTAAATATGTAAGTAGCATTGCTAGTATTGCATTTACAAAAAATCCAGAAATAAATACTTTCATATCAAAGTTCTTTTTAATGTTTGATGCAATTCCTCCAAATACTGAATCAAGTGCAGCAACTATTGCTATTGCTAAATATTGTGATACTGTATATGGAATTGTTGGTGTAAGAATTCCTATAACTACACCTAATACACATCCTACTACTATTGCTATTATCATCATAAT
>CAKNIU010000034.1 GCA_930980675.1 uncultured Clostridium sp. | reverse complement strand
TTACCATTTTATTTAGAATAAATGCTAAAAATACTGATGAACTAAATAATAAAACAAATCTTTTAAAAAATGAATTTGCTAAAATGTCTGCAAAAATAAGAACATTAAATTTTAGACAATTTGAGGGATTAAAAGCAAATTTACCACTAAATAATTCAAATATTCTAGATTATGAAAGAAATGTAACAGCTGATGGTCTAGCTACTATGTTTCCAATATCTAACTCTAATGCTGAATCTTCCCCTGAAGGGATAATTATTGGAAGAAATTTTTTTACAGGATTACCAGTTTATTTAGATACATTTTCAAAAGATTTGGCAAATCCACATCTTTGTATATTAGGAGAGTCTGGAGCAGGAAAATCCGTTACTATGGATATTATAGGTTCAAGAAGTGTGGTTATTTTAAATAGGCAACTTGCCATATTGGATAATGAAGGTGAGTACAAGAAAAGGACAGATAGTTTATCGGGAAGGATTATAAAAATAAGACAAGGAGTACCATCAGGAATTAACTTATTTGATATAGAAGTAGAGGTAAATGATAATGGGATAGAAAAGGTAGACATATTAGGAAAAGTAGCAGAAATAAGAGCTTTACTTGCTGGAATTATGAATAATTATATGGGAAGGACCTTAAATGCAAAAGAATTAGTAGATATTGAATCAGCTGTTATTGAAACATATAAAGAAAAAGGAATTACACAAGATAAAGACAGTCTATATGAAAAAGATAAGGGAGAATTAAATGGGAAAATTACATTAAATAAAATAAAGAAGAAAATGCCTACTTTAACTGATTTTCAAAGGATTTTAGCAACAAAGAAAAATAGTAAGGAATTGGCTGAAATTTTAACAGGTTTTTTGAAAGGGAAAAGTTTGGGTATTTTTGATTGTCCAAGCACAGTAAATACAAATGATCAATTATTAGAGTTTGATTTATCAGAAATATCAGATGAAGTTACAAAATTCTATGCCAATTTAGTGATTACAACATGGATATTAGAAAAATATATGAAGAAAAATGCCAAGTATCCTAGAAAGGCAGTACATATAGATGAGGCATGGACAATAATAAAATATAAGGAAACAGCAAATTTTGTAGAAACCCTAGCCCGTAAGGCAAGGAAAAAAGGCGTAAGTCTTGTAATTGCAACTCAAAGTCCTGACGAACTTGTTAGTTCTCCCCAGGGTAGAGCGATTTTAAATAATTGTGATACAACTCTTTTGATGAAACAATCACCAATGTCAGTTGATAAGGTTATAGAACATTTTAAATTAGCAGATGGAACAAGAGATTTTTTACTTAAATGTCAGCCAGGAGAAGCACTTTTAAATAGAGGAGGTACAGTTTCAGCAGTATCAATAGAAATGCTAGAAAGAGAAAAGGATATCATTAAGTTATAGAAATGGTGGTGAAGTGTTTGAAATTAAAAAAGTTCTTAACAAGTATAGTGTTAATTATACTTGTTTTTTTAGCGACAACAACTAATGTAGAGGCAAGTTTTTTTGATGATGATACAGATGAAGAATCAAGTTCAATAGAACAAACAATAGATGCTGATGATGGAGGATTATTTGAAAAGATAATCGCAAAGATGATTGGAGGAATTGCTGAAGGAGTATTTAGCTTAACTACTAATGAAGAGCTAGGGGTTGGATTTAAAGAATATGATGAATTAATCTTTGGAAATACCGATAATGATATAGCACCATTTACAGATGAACAATGGACCAAGATTATGGGGTGGTATAAAGTAATGACCACAATTGTTGGTGTTCCAATCCTTATCGCAGTTGTTGTACTTGCTTATAAAATTATCATTGGTGGATTTAATATAGAAAAAAGAAATGAAGCGAAAGATAATATTTTAAGGCTATTTTTTGGAGCAGCTGCAATTGCACTAGCACCACTATTTGTTAAATTAGTGCTTTATTTAAATAATAACCTTGTCAAAATATTAGTATTACAAGCAAATGGTGGAAGTCTTAATGATTTACTAGGAAATTCTATTCTTTCTAATATAAGAACTGGAAATGCAATATTAACTGCAATTGTTATTGCCATGTTTGCATATCTATTTGCCAAGTTAAATATCAAATTTATGATAAGGCATTTTACTTTATTAGTATTTACAATATTTACGCCAGTTGTTGCAACTTTATGGATAATGAACCGTAGAGCAATTGGAGCTTCGCTTTGGTTTGGAGAAATATTAGTTAATGCTTTTATGCAATTTGTATATGCTTTTTTATTTTTAGTATATTTAAACTTCCTACCAGTTTCAGGAGGATGGGCAGTAAGTCTAATTTGGGCATTGATGATACTTCCACTTGCAGAGGCACTTTTAAATGTGTTCCATAATTTAATATCTAGAATTGCAGGTGTACCAGCAGAGGAAGTGGCACAAAGAGGAATCGGTATGGCATCTAATATGGGTTATACAATAAAAGCATTTACATATCAATTTAAAAATCCAGGCAGTAATGGAGATGGAAATTCATCTGGATTACTTGCAAACTTCCTAAACAAGACATCTGTTGTTGGAAATAAAGAAACACCAACTAATACAAATCCAGTTCAAACAAATATAGCAAAAACACAACCAGTAAAAACAAAACCAATTGAAACAAATATGGCTAATACAAATAGAGTAGACCAAAACAATAAAAAGGATAATACAAAACCAATAAATGAAAGAAGTGAACCTTTTAGAAAAAAAGCAGCAAAAGCAGGAAAAGCATTTATGAATACTGGTATGTATATGGCAGAAGGAAGAAATTTTAATACAGATAGACGTTATAACAAAAATAATAGAAATCGTTATGATAGTAAAAGAAAAAAGGATATAGCAAATACAACAACAACTCATATAGAAATGGATGATAAAAATGGTTAAAAAGCAACTAAAAAATAAATTAGGGAAAAAGATATTAAAAGTAGGCTTTGTAATTATACAGCCTTTTTTAATACCAATTATTATAATTATCATTTTAATTTGGTTAGTCTGCTATATCACAGATATTTTCTATATTGGTGTTAATAATGAAGAAGAATCTAATTTTAAAGAAGAATTAAAGTATTATACAGCTGAAGAATATACAGAAGAAGATACAACGACTTTCTTTGATAGTGTAGCAGATTTTTTATCTGGTCTATTTAAAAAGACTATTGATTCAAGATGGCCAGTTCCTGGTCATACATATATAAGCAGTCATTTTGGAAAAAGAGATGCTCCAACATCACGGTGCATCAACTTCGCATTCTGGTATTGATATTCCAGCACCAGAAGGAACGGAAATAATAGCTATAATGGATGGCACGGTCACCAAAACTTCATGGGGAGGAGCTGGAGGTTATACAATAACAATTCAAAGTGAAGATGGTGTATATGAATTTAGTTATTGTCATTCAAGTCCAGATTTTATAGTAGAACCAGGACAAAAGGTAGTACAAGGTGAAGTAATAGGAACAGTAGGACCAAAATATGTAGATGGTCCAGCAAATAATCCATATAAAGATTCAACTGGAAAAACAACAAATGGTGCTACAACAGGTTGCCATTGCCATTTTACATTAAGAGAAAATGGAAAATTAGTAGATCCAGAAGAATATCTAAAAGATGCTTTGGAAGAAGAAAAAGGAGGTATTATTTAATGGTTATCATTTATACAGGAAAACATGAAATAGATAAAATCCTAGAAGAAGAAATAAAACGGAAGTATGGCAATCAGCTATTTAGATTTTATCATAGAAAATGAAAAGTTTGAAAATCAAACAGCAATAATAGCTGCTCAAGAGATAGAAGAAGAAAAATTTGAAAACTATTTATTTTTACTTCGAGAGCTAAATATTAGAGTCATACTCTTGTTTACAAGTGAAAAAGATGAAAAAGAAAAAGTAAAAATTGCCTTGAAATTAGGTATTTATGATTTAGTATTTGGAAATTTCTATCCAAGTGAAATTAAAAAATTAATAGATAATCCAAAATCATTTAAGGATATTTCAAAAGTATATAAAAAATTATATGACTTAAAAATAAAGAAAAATAAAAATAGAATAAAATAGAAGGTGAAGAAATGAAAACAAAAAAAGTTTTAAAATATATTTTAATTATAGTAATAATGGTTATTTTATTATTTCTAGCAAATATTTTAGTAAAAACATTTACTATTAAAGATACAAATACAAACTCAAATGATACAAATACTGTTATTAAAGAAAATACAATAGAAGATGATTTAATTCCAAATGATGTAATTGGAACATTAGAAATTCCAAAAATCAATCTAAAAGCTCAAATAAAGGAAGGTGTAGATTTAGATACATTAAAAACTGACATAGGACATTTTCCAAATTCAAGCATATGGAATGGAAATATTGCGTTAGCATCTCACAATAGAGGCAGTAATGTCGCACATTATTTCCAAGATATTAATAAATTAGAAAAAGGAGATTTAATCATATATAAAAGTGAAATGGGAGAAAGGAGGTATAAGGTAACTGATATTCAAGAAATAAAAAGTACAGATTGGTCAAAAATTGAAGATACAAAAGAAAATAAAATAACATTAATTACATGTGTTGCCAATAAGGCAAATTTAAGGCTTTGTGTGCAAGGTGAAGAAACAAAAGAATAACATGGGTACACTTTAAAATTTTTTCTCAAATTGAAAATTTATATAAATAAATCCTATACTCTAAAAAAAGAAACTAGAAAAGTTTCTAAAATTAGAGGAGGGATTTTTATGTTAAAAAAAGTAATAATAAGTATTTGTACGACAATTGTTTTAAGTATAGTAGGAGTGGCAAGTGTAGTAGATATTGGAAATAAGGAAGTAAAATCAGATACAGAAAATAAAATTACTTTAAACGAAACTAACGAAATAACTGATGTAGCTGAAACTGAAACTTCAAATGAAGTTGAAGAAGTGGTACAAGAAAACACGGAGGAAAGCCAAAATAGTAATAATGAAAGTACATTAAAACAAGAAAATACAAGTAGTAACAAAAATAATGTAAGTAAAAGTAAAGAAGAAAAGAAAAGTGGTGAAACCATAGTAAAAGATACAACTAAAA
>CAKNIU010000033.1 GCA_930980675.1 uncultured Clostridium sp. | reverse complement strand
ATTCCAGTCTATTTTTCTACAGCCTAACCATCGATAACATACTAAACATCATTGTCCTACTAATCCTAGCAGGAGTAGCATTAAGCCTAACAGTAGGAGATAATGGATTGTTTAAAAGAGCCGAAAATGCAGTAGCCACATGGCAAATGGCAGAACAAAATGAACATGGTGAAATGGACAAAGCAGGAGACCTTATTGATGATTATGCTAATAATATAATAAGAATAGATGAGGTTCCAATACCAGACGGATTTTACTATGCGGGTGGAAATAAAGAAACTGGTTTAATAATATCAGATAATCCAGCAGATAGAAAAGAATGGAATGAAACAACAGCAACGGACGTTGTATTAACCAACTTAAAAGGAAACCAATTCGTATGGGTTCCAGTAGAGAATCCGAGAGAATTGTTTAAAGATGAAGAAGTACAATTAAATGGAGTAGAAACAAAAACAAATATATATAGCAATTTAACAATAAGGAGTGGGGATTCATATATGTCAGTAAAACCAGGAGATGAAAGTTCCGTTCGAGAGCCAGATGTATTAAGTCGTTATGATACAAATGCGCAATACTATGATGAGATATTAGGCTTTGATAGTACAAAAGCTATGGCAGATAGTTTTGTTTCAGAATATAAAGCAATGAGCGATAGCATAAAAAAATACAATGGATTTTATATAGGAAGATATGAATTAACAGCTAATGGAGAAAAAACAGGAGAATCTTTAACAGACAACTGGTACAATTTATATAAAGCATGTCAAAATGTAATTACAGGAAAAAACAATGTGAGGAGTACAATGATATATGGCGTACAATGGGATGCAGTATGTAGTTGGTTGAGACAAAATGGATTTGACACAGACTCAGATTCAAGTAGTTGGGGAAATTATAGAAATAGTTCGGGTAATGCAGCTATTGAAGGAGCAGGGACTAAACAAGATACAGGCTTTAGTGAATACTGGAAAGCAAATAATATATACGACCTAGCAGGAAATTGTTGGGAATGGACTCAAGAGGCGAATTCTAGTGATGCTCGTATTTTTCGCGGAAGTAGTTACGACAATTCCGGTTCAATCAATCCAGCTTCATGTCGCAACTACCGAAATTCAAATTATTTGAACAACTATCATTCATCTCGAGCAACACTTTATATGTTGTAGCCAATTGTAAAAATAAAACCTCAATTCAATTAGCAAATTTGTGAAATACTAAATTTGAAAAATGATTAGCAAAAAACTAATATAATTATGACTTTATATGTTATAATAAAGAAAAACAAAGGAGAGCAAACAAATGATAAAAATCGCTGAAAGCCTTGAGGCTGTATATATATATATATATATCGTAAGATTTAATAAATTACAATTATGTGAACGTAGTAAAGAAACTATGCTTTTTATGCGTATATAAGAAAAGTGGCTCCGCCATATGCCACGAGCTTTGCTCGGGCTTGGCTAAGGTAACTTAACCTTGTAATATAGGCAAAATCTTCGATTTTTCCTATATTATAAAATAACGCAAAAGAGGCATAGTTTTTTATGTTTATTTAAATTTTAGAACTAAAAAATACGAGGAGGAATCAGAGAATGAAAAACAAAAGTAAAAAAATTAAAATGTTGAAAAAGCAGGTACAAGGTATAACATTAATAGCGTTAGTCGTTACAGTCATAGTCCTACTAATTCTTGCAGGAGTAGCAATTAATTTAACAGTTGGTGATAATGGATTATTCAGAAGAGCACAAAATGCAGCAGACACATATCAAGAAGCAAGTGAAAGAGAAGCAATAGAATTAGCAGTAGTAGGAATGTAAATAGGTAGTACACAAGGAGCAGGTATGACAAAAACAGAATTAGAAAATTCATTAAAAGACCAATTTGGAGATAAAGCAAGTGTAGAAGATAATGAAGATGGAAGCTTTTTAGTAACAATAGGTGAAAGTCAGTACTATGTAGGAGAAGATGGAGAAATAATAGAAAGTTCAAACATGTTAGAAATAAGTTCAGTAGAAGGATTAAAAACATTTAGAGATGATGTAAATAGCGGAAATACTTATGAAGGAAAATATGTTTATTTAACAAATGATATAACTTTAAATAGTAGTGAAGAATGGGAGCCAATAGGATATTATTCACAGGACACTGAATCAATAAGAAAAGTTTTAGAAAATGAAAAGAATAAACCATTTTCAGGAACATTTGATGGAAAAGGTCATACAATAAATAATATGTATATTAATACATCTAATATAGTTCAAGGACTATTTGGTTTAGTAATAAATGGAGAAATAAAAAATATAAATATTGCTGAAAACTGTTCAATTAATACAGGCGGAATCTCAGGTAGTGTTGTAGGATATATGTATAATACTGGAAAAATAAGTGGTTGCAAAAATTATGCTAATTTAAATCATGTAAATGGCGGTTATCCTATTTTGTATTGGGAATAACTTTTTCAAAATAGATAATGTTTATCCAGTTTTAATACAAATATTGTGAGAACTTGAAAATGTTAAGATATTAAAAAAGTAATGAAAACATTGTATCATATAAATCCTTTTGATATAATAAAAATATGAAACAATTACTAAGAATTCTTTTTTACATTGAAAGGGTGAACTAAAAATGGAAGAAATATTTGATAGACAAAAACTACTAATTGGAGAAGAGAAATTGCAAAATTTGCACCAAAAAACTGTAGCAGTATTTGGACTAGGTGGAGTTGGTTCATATGTAGTAGAGGGATTAGTACGCTCAGGTATAGGCAATTTTGTGATTGTAGATGGAGATAAGGTAGATATTACAAATATTAATAGACAAATTATAGCCACGACTAAAACAGTTGGAAAACTCAAAGTTGATGTCGCAGAAGAAAGAATAAAGGAAATAAATCCAAGTGCAAAAGTTACAAAATTTGCAGAATTTGTTGGCAAAGAAAATGAAAACATAGAATTATTTGATAGCATAAAAAACGTAGATTATATTATAGACGCAATAGATACAATTTCTGGCAAAATTCGAATAATAGAGTTTGCAAAAGCAAATAACATTCCAATAATTTCTGCACTTGGAACAGGGAACAAGCTAGACCCTACAAAGTTAAAAATTACAGACATATATGATACAAAAATTTGTCCTCTTGCGAAAGTGATGAGAAAAGAGCTAAAAAAGAGAGGCATAACTAGTTTAGATGTGGTTTATTCAGAAGAAGAGCCTATAAAAATTTTAGACAATGAAGGAGAAGTGGAAAGCTCAAAAGAAAATAATGATGAAAAAAATGTAAAAAAGATTGGCAGTATAGCATATGTACCTTCAGTTGCCGGGTTATTTATATGCTATAAAGTAGTGAATGAGTTTATTAAATAAATGAGAAAGCCTCAGATTCAACTGAGACTTTTTTCATTATTTTTTTATTTCATCCTTGATATCTAATTTATCCTTTAATGCTTCTTGTAAAACTTGAGAAAAATTTATTCCTTCATTTTCAGCCATAGTATTTAACCAACTTGGAATAGAAAGAGTCTTTTTTACAGATTTTTTTTCATACTTCTTTCTATGTTCATTCATATTTATGCTAATGAAAGACATAACTTGGTTAGGTCTTAACTTTATGTTAGATAAGTCAATAGAAGGTTCTGGATAATTATCTAAATCTTCTAAGTATAAACCCATAGCTTCTTTCGCATGTTCCATAGCTTCTCCTAATGTATTTCCATCTGAAAAGCACCCTTCTAAATCAACGAATTGAACCCAGTAAGAATCTCCTTCTTTAGTTATTACTGCAGGATAAGATAAATAAACATTTTTTTTCATAATATTATATATGCTTAATAAATATGATTATCGGAAGGGCTATTTTAGCCCTGTCTGTTTAAGTATTGCAATTAGCAAGCCTTTATGTAAGTCTTTGTTATGCATTGGAATTATAACGTCTTTGTAGCCGTTCTTTTCTCAGCTTTAAATGAGAACCCTCTTGCTTAACTTTGACCCAACCATTTTTGGTTAAAAGCCTTACTAATTGTTTAGGAGTCATATTCATAAAGCATTTTGACCTCCTAAAATTATTATATTACAATACGTAACGTATTGTCAATAAATTCTTATATAAAATATTATTTGTAAATAAAAAATTTTTATTCTTTACAAACCTTGTATCTTAAGAGTCCTTTTGATATAATAACCACATAAGATAGGAGGTTAGCTCATGTGTGAATGTGTAGAAAATAAAATAAAAGAAGAAATGAAGGAAATTCTAGAACAATACAAAATAGATAAAGAAAACTTAATTCCAATATTAAATGATGTTCAAGTAAAATATGGCTATATACCTAAAATAGCACAATTAAAAATTTCAAAATATTTAGATATTCCAATGGCAGAAATTTATGGAGTTATAACATTTTATTCAAGATTTACTTTAGAACCAAAAGGAAAATATAATATCTCGGTTTGTTTAGGAACAGCTTGTTTCGTAAAAGGTTCACAATCAATATTAGACAGATTAAAAGATAGATTAAAAATAGAAGAAGGCAAAACAACAGCAGATGGCAAATTTTCAATTGATACAACAAGATGCGTAGGAGCATGTGGAATAGCACCAGTTTTTACAGTAAATGATGAAGTTTATGGTCATGCTACTGTAAAAAAGCTTGATGAAGTATTAGATGAATTAGAGAAAAAGAATTAAAAAAGGAGGTCGCCATTGAAGACTTTAGAAGAAATTAATAAAATAAGAGCGGAAAAAAGGAAAGAATTAGATTTAAGAAAAAACACAGCTGCTGATACAAGAGAAAAGCATATATTAGTATGCCAAGGTACAGGATGTACATCTTCAAAATCACCAGAAATTTTAGAAAATTTTAAAAGAATAATTAAAGAAAAAAACATACAAAATGTAAGAATTATAAAAACAGGATGCTTTGGATTGTGTGCAAAAGGTCCTATTGTAATTATTAGACCGGAAGATACTTTTTATGCAATGGTTAAACCAGAGGATTGCGAAGAAATAATTGAATCTCATATACAGAATGGAAAGATTGTAGATAGATTACTTTGCAAGGATATAGACGGTACAAAAGTTCAAAAAT
>CAKNIU010000032.1 GCA_930980675.1 uncultured Clostridium sp. | reverse complement strand
GTTTCAAAAAGCGATGCAGTTGCAGAGTGTCTTAGCTTATCTATTTCATCATTTATAGATGCATCTTTTTCGATATATGTATCTGATGAAGGCACGTAAGCTTCTGGTTGATAATAATCGTAATATGATACAAAGTATTCTACATTATTTTCAGGGAAGAATTCTTTAAATTCTGAATATAACTGTCCTGCTAAAGTTTTGTTATGAGCTAAAACTAAGGTAGGCTTTTGAACATTCTGTATTATATTAGCCATGGTAAATGTTTTTCCAGAGCCAGTTACACCTAGCAAAGTCTGGAATTTCTTCCCATCTCTTATTCCATTAGATAAATATTCTATTGCCTGAGGTTGGTCGCCTGTAGGCTTGTAATCTGAAACTAGCTTGAACATAAATCCTCCTATATACATAATATTTATACCATATTATAGTTGTAAATACAATAATTTTGGCTTATTATTTTAAAGCCCCACAGCATAAGAATGCTGTGGGGTGCAAACAGAAAGCTACGTTAGAATTGGTCTTTCTGCTGTTCTTCAATTTCTTTTATTTCTTTTTTCCAGTCATCTAATAGTGTCCTCATGCAAACGACTACGCAAACTACTATAAAAGTCAATATTATTATTGCACAAATTAAAAGCATTGCAAGCAATAATGACATCTTCAATAAAGATATTAAATCAAAATACGGTCTTAATAATAGTGCAAACGTACTAAAAGATAAAATGAAAATCAGTTTTAATGGATTTCTTATAATAATTCTCCGAACCAATTCAAGAACTACTGTCCGTTTCATTGTATTTTCCTCCTTAATATTTCGCATTGTTTTTTGAGTTTATATTTCTTTGAGGAAATATAATAATGTACATTATATATTATATCATAAGAGAAATTTTATGTCAAACTAGCATTGACGATATAATGTTAAGCTTGGTTTTAATAATTTAATGAATAACAAAGTTATCTTTTGTAAACACTAATATAAGCAATTATTATTAAAGGAGATTTAGTTTGAAAGAAATTATTTTCATAACTATGAGTGCCTTTAAACGAAACCAGAAAGGAATGAGACTTTTTATGCAAAAATTGTATGGCAAAGAACTTCTTGAAAAAGAACTAAAAGGAAGTTATTTATTTTTTATAAGAGAAAATAATTTTAGTGACAAAGGTTATGGTTTAATTCATGATGAATCTGTCCATAAGCAAAATATTACAAGCATAGCATCAGTTGGCTATGGCTTTTGTGCATTAATTGTTGGTGTTGTACATGGATATTTAAAATATGATGAAGCCAAAAGAATAGCAACAAAAACATTGGATACTATACTTAATGAATTAAAAAATGAAAATGGATTTTATTATCATTTTATAAGGATTAACTCAAAAGCTTCATATGAAAATTATGAAGTTTCAATAATAGATACAGCTATTTTGCTGTGTGGAGCAATTTTAGCAGGAGAATTTTTTGAAGGAGAAATAAAAGAAAAAGCAACAAAAATATATGAAAAAGTTAATTGGAGATGGTTTTTAGATAAGGAAACAAATCAATTTTATGTGGGTTACTCAAAAGATAAGGGATTTGAAGAAAGGTGGGAAACATATGCAGAACAACTTATGATATATATTTTAGCAATTGCCTCACCGACATTTAATGTAGATAAAGATGTATACGATTACTTTGATAAGCCCAAAGCAGACTATGGTGATATAAAAGATATTGTATACAGCCACTGCGGTTCTTTGTTTACTTATCAGTATTCTCACGCATTTTTCGACTTTAGAAATAAAGTAGATAAAAATGGAATAGATTGGTTTGAAAATTCCGTTAAAGCAACTTTGGCAAATAGGCAATATTGTATTGACAATATGAATAAATACAAGACTTTTGGCGAAAATGCTTGGGGACTTACTGCTTGTTTGACTCCAGAAGGATATAAAGCAGGCATTGGTTCAAAGCCTTGTAGTTCGAATTTGGAAGTAGAAAATGATGGTACAGTTGCTACGTCAGGAGCTATTGGCTCAATTGTATTTACTCCTGAATATTCAATAAAAGCTATGGAAAATTATTATAACAATTTCCAAAAACTTTGGTCAGATTATGGTTTTAATAATAGTTTTAACTTTGAAGGAGAAAAAACTTGGTTTGCGCATGAGAACTTGGGGATAGATAAGGGCATTGGTTTATGTATGATAGAAAATTATTTGAACGGCTCTATTTGGAAGTATTTTATGAAAAATGAGTTTGTGCAAAAAGGTATGGGAGAGATTTTTGAAGAAAAAATATTATATAAAAGATCATAAATTATTTAAAAATATTGAATTTTTATTAAAACTATGATAAAATTATGATAATGTTTGAAAGGAGAATTGAATTATGATAAATATTAGACCAGTATCTGACTTGAGAAACAAATATCCTGAAATTGAAGAATTAGTATTAAAAGAAGATGAACCTGTGTACCTAACTAAAAATGGCTATGGCTCAATGGTTGTAATGAGTCTAGAAAAATATTCCGAATTAATAACTGAGAAAGAATATGATGAATATGTTGAAAACGCTTTGGACGAAGCAGACAAAGAAGCAGAAAGCCATAATACTAGATATTATAGCCATGAAGAAGTATTTGGGAAAATAAGGAGTAAATTAAATGAAGAAGAAATATATAATTAGATATTTACCTTTGTTTTATAGAGACTTAGAGAATATTATAGATTATATTAAGTAAGAAGAATACTTTATTCAAGAAGGAATTTTGATAAATTAATTTAAAGAGAATTAAACGACAGAGGCAGCCCTGATACATCAGGACTGCCTTGCCATTTGTTAGCGGAAACTATTAAAACTTTGTGATTAAAAAATCATCTTCTCTTCATAATTCTAATAATAGTTAAGAGAAATACAATCAATGCTATTCCAGATATTATCATCATCATAACTGCATAAACAGCTAAAAAACCATAAGTTAAATAGTCTGAAACATATTTAAAACAGTACACCATAAAAATTATTGTCATTATGGATTCGATTAAGACCATGATACCTAAAGCAAAATTTTCAATGTTCCACTTCATATCAATTCCTCCTTAAATTATTAACGAAGTGAAGTATGCGAAACGATATACTATCTTATTATACTACTTCTTTACATAATTATCAATATATAATGGAGCAAAAAAAGTTCGTTAAATTTGACAACTAAAGAAAAGAATGTTAAAATAATTATGTAACTGTTTGTTATATCATTAGAAAGAAAAATTAATCTTTCTAATCAAAATATTTATATAAGGAGGTAAAAGATTAACTAAGCATCTGAATTACTGGCACTAAAATAAATTTTTTACTTGTACGAAAGGAGCTTAAAGAAAAAATGAAAAACTTGACAATTGAAAATATGGCAAACTTCTGTAAACAGTATGGATTTATTTATCAAGGAAGTGAAATTTATAATGGCCTTGCTAATACATGGGATTATGGGCCTTTAGGTACAAGACTAAAAAATAATTTTAAGGATGCTTGGAGAAAAAGATTTGTTCAAGAGAGACCTAATAGTTACGAAATTGATGCTAGCATTCTAATGAATCCAAAGGTTTGGGAAGCAAGTGGTCACGTAACATCATTTTATGATCCTAAAATTGATTGCAAGCATTGCAAAACTCGTTTTAGAGCTGATACTTTCATTAATGCAACTACAAATGGAAAGGTTAATGCCGAAACTATGACATTTGAGGAGATGCAGAATTTTATTCGTGACAATCATCTTAAATGTCCTGTATGTGGACACGAAGATTTTACCGATGTACGCAAATTTAGTCAAATGTTCGAAACTTATCGTGGAACGGTGGATGATAAAAAGACTGTTATTTATCTTAGGCCAGAAAATGCACAAGGTGAGTATGTCAACTATCTAAATGTTCTTCGGACTACTAGGTCGAAGCTTCCATTTAGTATCGCTCAAGTAGGAAAAGCGTTTAGAAATGAAGTAACCCCTGGCAATTTTACTTTTAGAACAATTGAGTTTGAACAAATGGAATTTCAAACTTTTTGTGAGCCTGGTAAAGATATTGAACTTTATGAATATTTTAAAGAATATGCAAAAAAGTTTTTTATGGATTTAGGATTGCCGGAGGAGAAGTTAAGATTTCATAATCATGAAAAGTTAGCATTTTATGCTAAGGCCGCTTGCGATATAGAATATAAATTTCCTTTTGGCTTTGGTGAACTGAATGGTACTCATGATCGTACGGATTATGACCTATCTAGACATCAGCAATATTCTAAGCAAAAAATGGAATATGTTGACCCTATGACTAATAAAAAATTTATACCTTATATTGTTGAGTCTTCAATAGGTGTTGACAGGGGGGTTTTGGCGCTTCTTTTTGAGGCTTATCATGAAGAAAAACTTGGTGACGGAACCACAAGGGAGGTTATGAAATTTCATCCTTATCTTGCACCTTATAAAGTGATGGTGCTGCCTTTAGTAAAAAAACGTCATTCTGAAATTGCTTTATCAATATATAAAAAGCTCTCAAAATATTTTATGACTAGTTATGACGATTCGGGGAGCATTGGAAAGAGATATAGAAGGAGTGATATTGCTGGAACACCTTTTGCCATTACTATAGATGATAATACTATCAATAATAAAACTGTGACTTTACGAGACAGAGACACTATGAGACAAATCATTCTAAATATTGATGAAATTACTACATTTGTTGGTGATAGGGTTACCTTTTAATATGTTTATCTTCTAAATAAGTATTTAAGTTAGCAATCTTTTTGATTGCTAACTTTTTTAAAAGTATTGACAATTGGATAAAAAGGAATATAATAGAAGACAAAAAAGAGTGAAGTAAATTGAATAATAAAATTTTAATTCAATATTTATGGAGGATAGTTATGGTAGATGATATGCAAAAATTAGTAAACTATTGTAAAGCAAATGGTTTTATGTACCAAGGTTCAGAAATTTATGGAGGGCTAGCAAATACGTGGGATTATGGTCCTTTGGGTACTAGGCTAAAAAATAATATTAAAGATGCTTGGAGAAAAAGATATATCCAAGAGAGAGATAATAGTTATGAAATAGATGCAGCAATACTTATGCACCCAAGAGTTTGGGAAGCAAGTGGTCATGTTTCTTCATTTTATGACCCAAAAATAGATTGTAAAAGGTGCAAGACTAGGTTTAGAGCCGATAACTTTATAACAGAAATCTCTAAAGGTAAAGTAAATGGAGATTCTTTAAAGTTTGAAGAAATCAATGATTATATAAGAGAAAATAATGTAAAATGTCCTGTGTGTGGAGAACATGATTTCACAGATGTAAGAAAATTTAGTCAAATGTTTGAAACTTATCGAGGAACTGTGGATGACAAAAAATCTATAATTTACCTAAGACCTGAAAATGCACAGGGTGAATATGTAAATTTTTTAAATGTTCAAAGAACAACTAGAAGCAAATTGCCGTTTAGTATTGGACAAATAGGCAAAGCATTTAGAAATGAAATAACACCTGGTAATTTTACTTTTAGAACTATTGAATTTGAACAAATGGAATTTCAAACTTTTTGTAAAAAAGGTAAAGATTCAGAAATATATGAATACTTTAAAGAATATGCCAAAAAATTTTTTAAAGATTTAGGAATAGCAGAAGAAAATTTAAGATTTCATAATCATGATAAATTAGCTCATTATGCAAAAGAGGCTTGTGATATAGAATATAAATTTCCATTTGGGTGGGGTGAAATAAACGGAACACATAATAGAACAGATTATGATTTAAGTAGACATCAACAGTTTTCAGGCAAGAATATGTCTTATACTGACAGTGAAAGCAATGAAAAATATATACCTTATATTATAGAGTCGACTATTGGAGTAGATAGAGCTGTTTTAGCTGTGCTAAGTGATGCTTACCAAGAAGAAATATTGGAAAATAATGAAAAAAGAATTGTGCTAAAAATCAACCCTTATATTGCACCATATAAGGTTGCTATTTTGCCACTTACGAAAAAGCAGACTGAAGAAGCAAAAACTATCTATAAAGCTTTGTCTTTAGAATTTATGTGTTTATTTGATGAGTCTGGAAGTATTGGAAAAAGATATCGTAGACAAGATGAAATAGGAACACCTTACTGTATAACAGTAGACTATGACACTTTAGAAGACAAAAAAGTTACTATAAGAGATAGAGATACTATGCAACAAGAGAGAATAAATGTATCAGATATTAAAGATGTAATTTTAAAAAGAATAAAAAAATTTGAAGTTTAAATAGTATTATATATTATTTGTATTTTAGATATTGTACTTTGGTAATATTTTTCTAAATGGTGTTACGATTCAGATGATAACCTTTTTCATAAGATTTATCTTTACTAGAACCATCTCTAACAATACC
>CAKNIU010000031.1 GCA_930980675.1 uncultured Clostridium sp. | reverse complement strand
CTAGATATTGGTATTCTGCTATCTAATAGTTCTACTACTACATCTATTAGTTTTAGGTCTTCTTGTATTTGTCTTTTTGTTTTTGCCATATGGCCTGGATACCAGTTAATGTTCAAATTTATCACTTCCTTATTCTACCTTTTCTACAATATACGTTAACCATTTTTTATTTCTATCTGGCTCTTCTGTATACATTTTAAAAACTATTTTGAATTTAAATTCTTCTAATAGCTCTTTTAATTCATTTTCTGTAAATTTTTTTCTAAATCTTACAATCTTACCACTGTAATCTTCTTTTTCATAATATCCTTCTTCAGATTTATTATGAATTGTAGTATATATTAGAATCTTACCATCTTTTTTCAACCATTTATGTATTGAAAAAAGTAATTCTTTAACGTCCTCTTTTGGAAAGTTATGAATTACTGCTCCCATAAAGATTGCATCAAATGATTCTTACGAAAATTTAATATTTAATATATTATCTTCTATAAAAAAAGTATTTGGTGATTTCATTTTAGCATATTTAACCATTTCTTCTGATAGTTCCACTGCACAAGTTCTACAATTCAATCTTGACTCCAATATTTTTAATATTCTACCTGTACCAGGTCCTATTTCTAAAACTTTATTACTTATATTTTTCTTTAAAAGCTTTTCTTTCAATAATTCAGTCCAATCATCATCAGTTAAATCATATTTTCCAATTTTATCATGTCTATTAGCATGCTGAGGAGCAAATATGTTATAAGCATTCTTATTTACTTTTATGTATTCTTTTTCCAAAAAAACACCCCTGTAGTTCTTTTTTATCTTTCTACAAATCGCTTTTTTACACGACAATATTATATGCTATTTTACATAAAAAAGCAAGCTAGCTTAACTAGCTTGCTTTTGCAATATTATAAAGTCCTATAATTGTTTTTATCTGCTCTATCATCTAATTTTCTATCATACTGTTCATTTTTGTAAAACCAATCTGTTTTCTTGTCTGTTGGATGCGCTGCTCTATTCTTATCTACTAAAATATTTAAACATGCAAATAGTGCAACTGCAATACCTATTGTAGATGCTAATATTGTATCATAAGTATAAATATCAACTCCTGCATCAGCTGTTGCAATAGTCATGATTGCATTAAACAATTGTGGTCCAAAATAACCAGCATACACTAGTAAATAAATTATTCCAGCTATTAAATTTCTCTTATAAACAAATACAAGTAATATTAAAACCACAAATAATAAAACTACTTCTGTTGTAAAATCTTGTACTGGAAATCCTAAATCCTTTCCTGTTGCAGTTGTATATGCAAGCACTACTCTAAATACCCAGAATAGTCCTGCAAAAAGCAATGATAGAATTGAACTTAACTGTTTCATTTGTAAATTCCCCCTTTTTCTTATGTTAAAATAAAAAATATTATTACCATTCCTACACAAAATAAGACCATTCCAATAGTTTTTACTGCTAAAGTCCCACTGTTTTGGTCTCCAAAGCTAAATCTCTCTCTTACAATTTTTCGAGCATTATATATTAAAACAACAGCTGCTAATGATATTAATGCTCCTACAATTGACAATATAATTTTTATATCCATTTTTAACATCCTTTTTTATATTTTTCACTATATCTTTATTTTATTTATTTTCTTTATAAAAGTCAATAAATTACTATCTAATTCTTCATATTTTGCACAAATTACCAAGAGCCCACAAGATATTTAACATATCCTGTAGGCTCCTAGTATTATTTTTTGAAGTCGCTAGCTGATAGTTGCTGCAAATTCAAGCAGTTCAGACTCTGAAGAAAAAGCTACCAAAATTGTATTATGCAATTCTTTTTTCCTTTTTGCCTTTTCTTCCGGTCTTTTCGCTTCAGTGACTCCTACTACATCCTCACTTGCCAACTTTTCCAATGCCTGCTCGATTGTTTTTCCTCTTTTGATTTCAAACAGGATTGAAATTATATCCTGTTCAATCAGTGTAGAAATTTTCAGCTTATGAACTGCTTCCGCCACCTTTCCAAAGATGATTTTCTTCTCATATAAATCGGTAGCCTCTGCCAAAACTTCAGGAAGGATCTCTATTATGTTATCCTCACCGTTCTCAGCTTCAGGTAACTTTTGTGTCACCACCTGAAGAATCTCGTCGTAGGCGTCATCAACTGAAATAGTAAACACAAAGTGTTTACAGGCCCATTCAACAAGTTCATCGATTGTTAGGCTTTTATCTTCAAGATGTTTATACACCACATCCTGAAGCAGAATATAGCCCGGCATCCCTGTCATTCTTACGCCATACAACTGACGTAAGATGATGCTCACTGCTGAGTAGCGACTCCTTTTCTCTTTTAATTCCTTTTCATTTGTGTTTTTTGTCATAAATAAATATGCTCCCTTCTTTTGTGTTTCCCATATATTGGGAATGTATAAATTTTTAGTTCCATTTTATATTTTATCATATTTACATAATATTGTAAATACAGTACTCTTCTTTTCATAGTTCATAATATAATGCATCCTATTCCTGTCGCTATACCACAAAACTAGCCCTATATCAATCTAATACGGGCTAGTCAATTCATTATATCTCTACTCTATTTTTAAATTTTTCTTCTATTAATAATCGTAATTCTTTATTCTTTTCTAACTCTAATTTAGGGTCTTCTTCTGTTATTTTTATAGCTAATGCTTGAACTTGCTTTAACACAGGCATATCTTCAAAAAGATTTGCAATCTTAAATTCTGGAAGCCCATGTTGTCTTGTTCCAAAAAATTCTCCACTACCACGAAGCTCTAAGTCTTTTTCCGAAATTATAAATCCATCATTTGTATCTGTCATTACCTTCATTCTTTTTCTAATAACATCTGAATTTCCTTGGTATTTTAAAATACAATAAGACTGGTATTCGCCTCTTCCAACTCTTCCTCTTAACTGATGTAATTGTGCTAAGCCAAATCTTTCGGCATTTTCAACAACCATTAAACTTGCATTTGGAACATTTACACCAACCTCAATTACAGTAGTAGAAATTAGAATATCAATATCTCCATTTTTAAATTTTTCCATAATTTCATCTTTTTCTTTATTTTTCATTTTTCCATGCAAATATTCTACTCTGTAATCTTTAAACACTTCATTTTTATATTTTTCCGCCAAAGCTGTTACAGATTTTAAATTCATCTCTTCATTTTCTTCTACCAATGGACATACAATATATGCTTGTCTACCTTCATCAACTTGTTTTTTTATAAAGTTGTTTACCCTTTCTTCCATTCCTTTTGTAACTGCAAAAGTATCAATTTTCTTTCTGTTTGGAGGTAATTCATCAATTATAGATATATCCAAATCACCATATAAAATTAAAGCTAATGTTCTTGGAATAGGAGTTGCTGTCATAACTAATACATCTGGATTTTGTCCCTTTTCTACTATTGTAGTACGTTGCTTTACCCCAAACCTATGTTGCTCATCTGTTACTACAAAACCTAAATTTTTAAACACTACATTTTCTTCTAATAATGCATGTGTACCTATTAATATATCTATTTCACCATTTCTTAATCTTTCTAAAATCTCTTCCTTTTTCTTTTTAGTTATACTCGATATCAAAAGTTCACATCTAATTCCAAACTGGTCTAGTATCTCTTTAAAGCTCTCCAAATGTTGACTTGCGAGAATTGCTGTTGGCGCCATAATTGCTACTTGGTAACCACATTTAACAGCTTTATATGATGCGATAATTGAAACTGCTGTTTTTCCAGAACCAACATCGCCTTGCAATAATCTATTCATGTTTTTATTGCTTTCCATATCTTTATCTATTTCCTCTAAAACTCTTAATTGAGCTTTAGTTAATTTAAATGGAAGAGCATTAATTACGTCTGACATCTTTACATTTTTATCAAACTGAATACCATTAGTATCTGCTTCATATTTGTTCTTCAAATTTAATAGAGCAAGTTGCATGCCCAATAACTCTTCAAATACTAGCCTTTTTCTTGCCTTTTCAAATTCATCAAAATTCTCTGGAAAGTGTATTTTATGGATAGACTCATTTATTCCTAACAATTTATATTCATCTAAAATGTATTTTGGTAATGTTTCTGGTAATGAATTATTAACTAATGTAATTGCATTTTCTATTATTCCTCTTAACACATTTTGAGATAAATTGTATGTTAGTGGATATATAGGTATTATTTTTCCTGTATTTTTATTTTTAGTTTCTTCGTCAAAAACAGGTGATACCATTTCTATCCTATTTTGAATTCTTTTTACTTTACCAAAAAAGTGATAAATTTCTCCAACCTTAAATTTATTCTTTAAATAGCTTTGGTTATACCATGTAATTAAACATCTTCCTGTTTCATCTTCTACTATAAGTTTATATATAACCATTTTCCTATTTCTTATTCTTGTTTCATTCATCCTAGCAACTGGTATCGCTGCAATTAGAGCTTCCTCACCATCTACTAAATCTTCTATCTTTACAGGTTTACTTCTATCTTCATAATCTCTTGGATAGTATGTAATTAAATCTTTTAAAGTAAAAATATTTAGATTATTTAGAAGCTTTACCCTATTAGGACCAACACCTTTTATATATTGTACTTCTTTGCTTAACTCAGCCATTTTTACCTCCTAATTGAAGTATAATTTTGTATATTATATACTATTTTTTATAAAAAGTCTTGTTTTTTTTGTTATTATATGGTAAGATTATAAACAGTCAATTTATTATCTTAATAGGAGGTGCAATAAATCATGGCAAAATGTGCAATTTGTGAAAAAACATTATCTCATGGAAACAAACTTAGCATAACACGTTCTCACGTTAGTAATAGAGCTTCAAGAACTTGGAAACCAAATTTAAGAACTGTAAAAACTATAGTAGATGGTCAACCAAAGAAAATTAAAGTATGTGCAAAATGTTTACGTTCTGGAAAAGTTAAAAGAGCTTAGTTTATATACTATTTGTGGGTTATTATAAAATAACCCTTTTTTCATGATATATATTACCAATATTAAAAATATCGTCAGAGCAATCTGGCGATATTTTTATGTATTAATCCTTAATCCTAAATATCAATTTTACAAATCCTCTTAAAAATTTTGGAACTTTCTTTACAACAATCGTCATTCCTATCTCCTCCTTTTCAATTGTTTTCTATATTTATAGTTGTTAATTAGAAAGCCATATAATTCCAACTATAATAATTGCAACACCTATTACAAAAAGCCATCCCGCAAAAGGAAGTAATAATACTAATAATATTCCAATTCCTAAACCTATTAATGTTACAGCCAAAGTCTTTTTCAATATTTTACACATAAAGTATTACCTCCTTTTTTTATATAATATGAAAAAATAATTATTCATGTGATTACTTTATGTTGATAAATAATTATGATATAATTTGTCAAAATGAACTTTAGGGACGGGGTTTAAAGTTCATTTGTAGACATAATATTTGAACTTTTAGCTCCGTCCCCAAAGTTCACCCAAAGTTCAAAAAGTTCATAAAAGGAGGGTAATTATGAGAAAAAAAGATGCTATAGAATTAGTACAAATTTTAAAAAATACATATCCTGATGCAACTTGTAGTTTAGATTTTAAAACACCTTTTCAGTTAGTAATTGCTGTAATGCTATCAGCACAATGTACAGATGAAAGAGTTAATTTAACTACACCAGCATTGTTTAAAAAATATCCAACAATTGAAGCTTTTGCCAATTGTGATATACACGAATTAGAAGAGATAATTCATCCTTGTGGATTTTATAAAAATAAAGCAAAAAATGCGCGTGCTTGTGCTAATAAAATTCTGAATGATTTTAATGGAATTGTTCCTAATACTATGGAAGAACTTATAACATTACCAGGTGTTGGTAGAAAAAGTGCTAATGTAATATTATTAGAAGCTTTTGGTATTGCAAACGGTATTGCTGTTGATACACATGCAAAAAGAATCTCTAATAGGATAGGACTTTCAAATGAAAAAGAACCAACAAAAATAGAACAAGATTTATTAAAAATATTTCCTAAAGAATATTTAAAAGATATCAATCATCTTTTTGTATGGCATGGTAGGAATACTTGTATGGCAAGAAAACCAAATTGTGACACTTGTACAATTAAACAATTCTGTAAAAAATATAAATCAGAACACAAAATTTAATTTGTATTGACAAACCAAAACTCATAATATATATTTTGATTAAAGTAATTTTAGGAGGTATACCAATGAAAAAATTAAAAAACTTTATAATAACTTTGTTTCTAGTTATTATATTATCAATTAGCACTACATGTCTGGCAGATACAAATGAAACACAAGAAGATGTAACAGCAACACCATATGCAATAGATTCTTCCGAAAATACAACTACATTGGTCGATGATGATTTGTATTTATATGGAGATGATATTAATATGAATCAAATCGTTGATGGAAATGTTTATATCTTTGGAAAGAATGTTACAATAAATGGAGAAGTTGATGGAGATTTATTTGTTTGTGCAAATAATGTTACTTTTGGTGAACAATCTTACATAAATTCAAATGCTTTTATAGTAGCAGATAGAATAGATTTTAACACTTCTGCAACTTCATTATACGCTGTTTGTAATGAACTTAACATTCCTGAAGGGTATGGTCCATTTAGAGATTTATATGTAATGAGTTCAAAATTGTCTCTTCAAGGTGCTGTAGGAAGAAATGCATATGTATATGCACCAGAATTTATTATCTCTACAGATTCTGTACAAGGTTCTATTACTGGTAAATTAACATATGTTTCTGAAAACGAAGTAGAATTCCCTAGCGGAGCAGTTGGTGGAGAAATTACTCATTTAACTACATCAACCTCATCAAATGCAAGAACTACAATTTGGAGCATAGTTATAAATATTGTAAATAGTATATTTGCAGCAAGTTTAGTATATCTACTTTATAGATTTTTCTTAGAGAGTAGCTTAGAAAAAGCTTCTTCTTGTTTATCACACAAATTTGGAAAAGTATTTTTAGCTGGTCTAATTGCTTTAATTGCTATTCCTATTTTATCTATTATACTTATTGCTGCACAAATAGGATTTAGTGCTGGATTATTATTATTAATGTTATACGTATTTATGATTGGAATTTCTCCATACATATTTGCATCAATTTTAGCTAGAAGAATTTATAATAACAAAAAATTCTCTAAAATGCCATTAGAATATTTAC
>CAKNIU010000030.1 GCA_930980675.1 uncultured Clostridium sp. | reverse complement strand
AGAAACTGTAAAACATAAAATAAGAGATGTGTTTGGCAGTAGCAATAAAGCATAAGTTATTAAATTTACAGTTATCGATATTCATAAAATTTAAGCCAAACAATATATCTTTTTCGCATTCTCGGCGCGGGTCGCTGCTTGCTCCAGCTTGAGAATGGAAAATAGATATATTGCTTTGGCTTTTATAATATACCAAAGAATATGATGATAACTGAAAATTTTACTCGACATTTTTTGCATATATTTTTAAAAATAACAAATACTAATATTGATTTCACAAAGTTATTAAGGGGGAAATTATGCAAAAAAAGATTCTAATTGTTAGTATTCTTTTATTTATATTTGCAGCTTGTTTTAGTACAGTTTTTGCTACTGGAAACATGGCTAACTTTGCAAGAGAGGCAACAGAAAATGTTGTAGGTGGCGTTGAAAACGCATTAGATACAACAGGTAACGCTATAGAAAATACATGGGATGCTACTAAAAATACTGCTCAAAGTGTAGGTAACGTTGTAGAAAATGTTACAGAGACTACAGTTAATGGTGTTAGAAATACTCTTGATACAACTAATAGTGCAATAAGCGATACTACAGCAAATGCAGAAGGATATACATTTTTAGGTATGAGCCTTGATGTATGGATGTGGATAATCTTAATTGCCATAGTAGTTATTGCAGTTGTTCTAATATGCAAATATATGAAAGAACATAACGATGATTAAGTGATGTAAAGTGATTTGCTTATTATTTAAGTAAGTCACTTTTTTGATTATATTTGTTTTATGGAATAGGAAGATTTTAATAGGCAAAATCTAGATTTTTTTCATTAAAATTTTAAAAATAATAGTATTTTATATCAATTTGTGCTATACTAATATTAGTAACTTTTTAGAAAGGATGAAATTAATTATGACTAGTAAAAAACAAGAAATTCTTGCAACTGTTAATACATTACCAGATGATACTACTTGGGATGACGCAATTTATACTTTATACTTGCATTCTAAATTACAAAAAAGTCAAGAAGACATAAAAAATGGCAGAGTAATGACTGTAAAAGAATCTAAAGAAAGGATGAGAAAAAAATATGCAAGTTTTGATGTCAAATGAGGCACATAAAGATATAGAGTCGATATATGAATATATATCTCGAGATTCTATTAAATATGCAAATGAAACTTCAGAAAATATTTATTCTCGTATTTCTGAATTAGAAAACTCTCCTTATTTAGGCCGATATGTTCCAGAATTATCAAACAAGAATTTTAGAGAACTTATTTATAAAAGCTATCGAATAGTTTATGATGTTTCCGAAGCTTCAAATATCGTTTACATACATTTTGTTGTCCATGAAAAAAGAAATTTTAAATCTTTTTATAAATCTTACATAAAAAATAATTTTTAATTTAACTAATTCATGAATTATATTTTAATAAATTCTAAAACACTTTATTTTAGTAAGCTGTTCCTTCTAAAACTCCATTATATGATTTTATTTTATATTACTTTTAACCAAAACATTGAAATATTGCGAAAACCGTGATATATTATATGCATAAATTTTTTGAAATGAGGGAGGTATTATAAGCTAAAAATAATACAAGTAAATATCTTTGGCACGTGATTAAAAAGGAGGACAGAAATGGCTAACATTCAAACAATCCGGCTTGTTTATCACACATCTTTTCTTTCGGAAAAGGAGTATATCAAAACCTTTTTGGAGTTTATAGGCTTTCAGATTTTGGAAGAACCTTGGCAATCTCGTGATGAGTTAAATGAAGCTCTGAAGGTTGCAGCTCCAAGCTATGATTTGGACATTTGGCTCAATCTTAGACCTTTGTTTGATAATGATAATGGTGATAACGTATATAACTCATGGGTATTGTATAACAATGCAAGGAATGCGATTGCTTTAGATTACTTCTTTTTAAAAGAAGAAGATTCTAAAGAGTTTTCTGTAAGAGCTTTTTCGAAAAACTCAAAAAAGGATGATAAAACCTTTGATAATGTGCAGACTAAAGAGGAACTTAGAAGAAAAGTTTTGGAAAAGTTAGTTGAACAATTATGGTATGGAGATACCGAAAAGCAAGAAGAGATGAAGTTTATTCTTGATTTGTATCTCAATCATAACATTTTTGTTTGCTTACAATCTTTGACTAGCTTATCCTTAGCTAGGGTTCCGCAGGATTGCATAGGTCAGAATAGAATTGAGTTAAATCCATCCGAATTTTGGGAGTTTTGCATTAATGGATTTGTAGAGTTCTTTAATGAGTTACAACCAATAAGTAAATCTTTAAAAACAATTTATGCTCTTTATGCATTTGCCAATACGGCATTTATCTGTCTAAAGTTATTTGATCCAACTAGACGTTTTGATAATAATAGAATCTATGATATTATCAAGTTAGTCAAAGAATCAATAACGCGTATTATCAAAAAAATGCGAGATATGGATAAGTATTTTGTAGGAATATGGTATTTAGCTTCGCTTAATGCAAGTCTCGACAGAGACACTGATTGGGAAGTCCGAGAATATCTTTACTTTATTATTGAAAAAGTATATGGAAAAGGGTTGAATGATGGCAGATTCATCAGTAAGTATTGCTCAATGCTTGGAGATTATTTTTTGTTAATTGGTGGAAATGACAATGCTTCCAAAGAATGGTATGAAGCAGCTCTTAGACTAAATGCAAAAGACATTCAGGCAAACTTTATGGTAGCAAAATTTGATGCTCAAGGTCGTAGATATAATGAGGCTGAAATTCGTTTTCTAAATGTATTAAAATTACTGGGCTCACCCAAAAGACAATTTACTAATATCAGTCCTGAAAGAACAACTGATTACGAAGCATTCTTTAAAACATGTATATGGTTGGCTAAAGTATACTATAATAGGAAAAGATGGGGAGACATGGCCGAAATGGCAAGTTATATCTATGCCGCTTCAAGTGTAGTTAGGTACTATAAAGAGTGTCCTTGGATAGTAAAGATCCTTGATGATGAGCCTATTTGGAAAATGTTACAAGAGCATTATAAAAATGGTGCTCCAACGTGTAACCTTTGCAGTATATTGGCTCAGTGGGAATTTTTAATGAATGATGACCACTTTAATAAGTTGGTCAAATCTATCACCCCACCCAAAGAAAACAACCCTCACTATATTAGCACAGTCAACTGGCTTTGTTAGCTTTTTGAATAAGAAATTCTAAGTTTTTGATAACTAAAAATTAGAAAAACTTAATTTTCTTATTCAACCCAAACAATAATGAGATAGGAAAACAAATCTTATCTCATTATTGTTTTTTTATGCAAAAATATGGATATTTTAAAAATTATATGATATACTAAGAAAAATTAAAACTTACCTTTTAAAGAAAGGAACTTTATGAATAAAAGATACAAAAGAACAAAGAAAAGAAAGTTAAATAGAAGAAGAGTTGGCTTAGTCCTTATAATCATCATTTTAATTATTACAGCTTGCATATATAATAGCGTAAAGCCTAAGGAACAAACAGCCGAGACCATTGCATATAGTGGTCCAACTAAAATAAATAAATGTATTGTAATTGATGCAGGGCACGGTGGGGAAGAAGAGCCGGGTTGCATATTTGGTAATGTATTAGAAAAGAATATTGATTTACAAATTGCAAAAAAGTTGCAAGAAAAATTATCTCAAGAATATACACAAGTTATAATGACAAGAACGGAAGATGTAAATGTATATTTGAATGAACGTGCAAGAATTGCCAATAGAAATAATGCGGATATTTTTGTAAGTATTCATCAAAATGCATTAGAAGATGATACTGTTACAAACGGTATTGAAACATGGTATAATCCTGAAAAAGATACTGTAAGCAAAATTTTGGCTGAAAATATACAAGAAAATGTAATTAGTGCAACAGACGCAGAAGATTTGGGCACAAAAGAAAGCACAGGACTTATTGTAATTACTAAAACAGAAATGGCATCTTGCCTTATAGAAACAGGATTTTTATCGAGCACAAAGGAAAGACAAAAGCTAGTGACTGATACTTATCAAGATAAAATTGTGGAAGGAATATACAATGGAATAAAAGCATATTTCGAAGAAATAGAATCGCCAAATGATAACACAAACACTATAGCAGGCAATAATGTTTAACTCTAAAATAATTAGCAAGGTACACATTTATAGAAGCACTTTAAATAGACATAATAGTTAACAATTTAATTGAAAGGAATAAAATGAATAAAGAAAATAGAATAATAGCAAAAAATCCAAATGCATATCATAATTTTGAAATAATAGAAACAATTGAGGCAGGAATTGTGCTTTATGGAACAGAAATAAAGTCCATTAGAGCAGGCAAAGTTAATTTAAAAGATAGTTATGCCACTATTGAAAAAAATGGAGAAGTGTATGTTTATTCAATGAATATAAGTCCATATGAACATGGAAATATTTTTAATAAAGATCCGCTTCGTCCTAAAAAGCTATTGCTAAATAAACGAGAAATACATAAATTAATTGGTATGACTACTCAAAAGGGCTTTGCATTAGTTCCAACCAAAATATATTTTAAAGGCAATTTTGTTAAGCTTGAACTTGGAATAGGTAGAGGTAAAAAATTATATGATAAGCGTGAAGATTTAAAGAAGAAAGAGGCTCAAAGGAAAATTGAAAGATATATGAAACAGTAAAATAAAATAAAATGCCAATATACATTCTTCCGCATTTCACGGCGCAGGTCGCTATTCGCTCCAGCTTGCCCGCTACACTCCGCTCCTACGTCGCCTACGTTCGCTGAAATGCTCTAGAATATATATTGGCATTTTAACTTTATTTCCTTAATCTAATTAATATTGCAATTGCAAGTAAAACTAAAATTAAACCTATTGCAATTAAAAATATATTCAAAATTTGATTAATTTCTAAAGTTGAAGTATTTACATCATTTATATTATTTACACTTTGAACATTAGCATTTGTTTCAGCACTTGTTCCAGATAAAGTATTAGAATTTGAAACTGTATTACTAGAACCACCTGCAACTGTATTTGTTGTATCTATATTATTTGTTGCTGTACCATTTCCAGCTGTTTCATTTGTAGTTTCATTATTTACATCATTTGCAACTACATTACCAGAGGTTAAATTCATATCAATATCTGTAGCGAATACAACGCTTATACAAAATAAAAGTGTTATAATTAAAACTATAATTTTTTTAAAATTTAACATAATCAATTCCTCCTAAAGTTTATTAACATTAATATAATAATATATAAAATAAAAAAAGTCCATACTTTTTTGAAAATGACATAAAAATGTTAAATTTAGACAAAATAATATTAACATTAATAAATTGGAGGTTAAAAGTATGGCTCAAAGATATTATTTACCGTTTTCAAATAATAAAAAGATTAGTCTATATAATTTAGCATATATAGACCCTTTTACTGGCTTGGGAAATTATTATTACTTTTGCAAAGAAGGAAGCAAATTCATACAAAATAATACTGCGACAAAATATATTTTAATACTAGATATAGAAAAGTTTAGAACTTTTAATAGCTATTATGGACATGATACAGGGAGGGAACTTATAATTCAATTAGCTAAAAGATTAGTCCAAATATTAAAAGATTATAATAATATAATTTGTAGGTTTTCTAATGATATTTTTGCCATACTTATTGAGACAATAGAGAACCTAAATAACATAGCAGATAATCTATTTAATAGTCTTAGGCACATTGAAGTAAATGGAGAAATTTACAATATTTATCCTATTATAGGAATATATAAAATTAAAAATGATGAAAATATTCTTCTAGCCATTGATAAAGCAATGACTGCACATGATGAAATTATTGGAGACTATAATAAAAAATATAATATGTATAGTGAGGAAACAGAAACGGTTATATTAGAAGAGCAAAAAATTGAAGAAATAATGGAAGAAGCATTGGAGAACGGTGAATTTAAAGTATTTTATCAACCTAAAATAGATTTAAAAATCAATAAAATTACATCATGTGAAGCTTTAGTTAGGTGGTTTAGAGAGGGTAGAATTATTTCTCCTAATAAATTTATACCGTTGTTTGAAAAGAATAGGTTTATAATCAAACTAGATAAATATATATTTCAAAAAACCTGTGAAGATATACAATATATAAATAAATTACTGAAAGAAAAAACTTTTTTTAATAACTGTAACCATAAGAACAATAATAACGAACCATTTAATAATAACTTTTTTATTACCGCTTCTATCAATATATCTAAAGAACATTTTGCCTATGATAACTTTATTATGGAATATTACGATATGGTAAAGCAAACAAATGTACCGCGTGAGCTTATTGAATTAGAAATTACAGAAAGTGCCTCAGTATATAAAGGAATTGATTTAAAGCAAATAACTAATGATATGAAACAAAAAGGCTTTACAATTGGTTTAGATGATTTTGGAACTGGATATTCATCACTTAATATGTTGCAAGATTTAAGCATTGATGTACTTAAAATAGATAAATCATTTATAGATAGAATTGATGAAAGTAATTTAGTAAAATACATTATAGATATGGCTAAAGATTTTAATATTAAAACTGTTGCAGAAGGTGTAGAAAACAAAGAACAAGTAGATATTTTAAAGAATATGGGATGCGATATGGCACAAGGATATTATTATGCTAAGCCACTAAGCAGGGATGATTTTGTAGAATATTTAACTACAAAAGTTTTACAATAACAAGTAATTTATGCTATTATATATGCAGGAGGATAAAATAAATATGAAAGATGATTTTAAATTAAATGACTGTAAACCCTTTGTCACTTCAAGAGATGTAAATAGCAATAAAGGAGATTTTGGATATATAGGAATACTAGGTGGTTGTGATATGTATTCTGGAGCAATAAAACTTGCAAATTTAAGTTCAGCCTCTATTAGAAGCGGTTCAGGAGTTACAAGATTAATAATACCTAAAAGTATTGTAAGCAGTGTTACTCCATACTTATTAGAAGCAACTGTTTTTCCATTAGAAGATAAAGATTCACATATAATATTTTCTCACGCAAATATAGACAAATCACTTGAAAAAATCAAGGCGTTAGCAATTGGTATGGGTTGGGGACAAGCAGAAGATAATGAGAAAATATTAGAATACATATTAAATAACTATTCAATTCCCGTTGTTATAGATGCAGATGGTTTGAACACTTTATCAAAAATGGATAATGAAATTTTACTTAATACAAAATGCAAAGTTATTCTAACTCCTCATTTAAAGGAATTTGAGAGGTTAAGTAAGATAAGTATTGAAGAAATAAAGGAAAATCCAATTAAATATGCAAAAGAGTATGCAAAAGGTAACAATGTAATATTACTTTTAAAAGGACATACAACAATTGTTACAGATGGAGAAGAAACATACTGCATAAAAAAAGGCGGACCGGGAATGGCTACTGCTGGAAGCGGAGATGTGCTTTCAGGAATAATAGTAGGAATGCTTGGCTCTCATGAACCTCAAATAAAATTAGTATCTGCATGTGCATATATAAATGGATTAGCGGGAGAAATTGCAGAAGAAAAATATACAGATATTGCAATGAAAGCTAGTGATACAATCGAAAGCATACCAGAGGCTATTAAAGTAATTAGAAATTCTTAAATTTAATAATTTCTTAATAAATTATATAAAATTACTTAATAAACACGTGTTAA
>CAKNIU010000029.1 GCA_930980675.1 uncultured Clostridium sp. | reverse complement strand
TAAATAGTCCATTGTCTCCTACGGTTAAATTAATTGCAACACCAGCTAAGATTAGTAAAACAATGATAGTAACGACTAACGCTATTAAAGTTATACCTTGTACCTGTTTTTTTAACATTTTAATTTTTTTACTTTTGTTTTTCATTCTCTGATTCCTCCTCGTATTTTTTAATTCTTAATTTTAAATAAACATAAAAAACTATGCTCCTTTGCGCATTTTTTATATACGCATAAAAAGCATAGTTTTTCTACTACGTTCACATAATTTTATTTTACTAAATCTTACGATATATATATATATATATATACAGCCCCAAGGCTTTCAGCGATTTTTGTCATTTGCTTGTGCTCCTTTATTTTTCTTAATTATATATTTTAAAATTTTGCTTTTCAAGTGCAATTTTTTTCATTTGTATCTTTATTTTTATAAAAAATTATGATAGAATAATGTCGAAATTTGTCATACTTAGGAGGAAATGAAAAATGAAATTTAATAAATGTGTACGTTGTGGCTGTTTTTTTGCTTCAAGTGATGATGTTTGCCCAAGTTGTAAATCAAAAGATGAAGTTGATAAACATACTTTAAAAAATTTTTTAGATAATGCTGATGCTCCACTTTCTCTTGATAGCTTATCTTTTAATTCAGGTGTTGAACTAAAAAACATTAATAGATATATGGAAAGTAAAGAATTTTCAAGCTACAAAAAAATGCTTGGCGGAGACGGCTTTGATAATGTAAAAATTAGCCTATAAATTATAAAGCATTTGCACACAATTTTACATTTGTAAAATTGGCGCACGAACAAAGACGCGGGCGTTATGAATTTAAAACAAGCAAAAAATTCAAGAAAGCCCGCTTTTGTTCTTTACATATTATTTTATTTTCCTTATTATTCTCTTTAATCTTAAACTATTTAGCGTTACTGTAACACTACTTATTGTCATAGCAATAGATGCCATCATTGGATTAATTGTTATTCCTAATGGAGATAGTACTCCAACTGCAATTGGTAGCATACATAAGTTATAAAAAAATGCCCAAAACAAGTTTTGTTTTATGTTTCTAATTGTTTTTCCACTTATTTCTATTAAGTCTACAATTTTTTCTAGATTATTATTCATCAAAACCACATTACTACTGTCCATTGCAACATCTGTTCCGTTTCCTACAGAAACTCCTATATCTGCTTTGACTAGGCTTATGCTGTCATTTATGCCATCGCCACACATCATAACAAGTTCATTATTTTTCTTTAAGTTTTCGATTGTTTTGGCTTTATCCCTTGGCATTACGCCTGCTATTACATTGTCTATTCCTATAGAATTTGCAATTGCTTTTGCAGTTTTTTCATTATCTCCTGTAAGCATTACAACATTTATGCCAAATAGCTTTAATTTAGAAACTACATCTTTGGCATTTTCTTTTACATTATCTTTAACTCCCAAAAGAGCTATTAGTTCATTTTCTTTTGCTACAAATAAAATGCTATTTCCTGCTTTTTGTAGTTCTTCTTCGTCTTTTTCTACTTGTTCCAATCCAATTTTTTCTATAATAGTATTTTCGCTAGTTATTTGATTTTTTAATTTTTTATCTGCCTTTTCACTTACACTATTTTTGCTACTTATTTCAATACCATTTTGCTCCATCAATTTTTTGTTTCCTATAATGTATTTTTCACCATTATACAAAGCTGTAACACCAAGTCCTGCCAAGTTTTGAAATTCTTTTACTTTTTCTAATTCTATTTTTCTTTCCTTTGCCTCTGCTACTACTCCTCTTGCAATAGGATGCTCAGATTTTGATTCTATACTAGCCACTATTTTGATTATATCATCATCACTTAATTGCTTGCCTTTTTCATTAGAATTTGTCTCTACATTTTCAAAACCATCCGCCTTTAACTCTTGATTATTTGAATAATTTTCGGTGTAATTATAAATTTTTGACAAACTTAGTTTTCCTTTTGTAAGAGTACCTGTTTTATCAAATACTACGGTTTTTACTTTATGAGCATTTTCTAATGCTTCACTATTTTTTATAAGTATTCCTTTTTTACTTGACTCTCCTGAAGCAATTACTATTGATAAAGGAGTTGCTAAACCCAAGCTACATGGGCAAGCTACAACTAAGACAGATATAAATACATTTATTGCCCAAGATACATCTCTATTTATAGCAAACCACACTAAGCCTGAAAGTACTGCAATAACTATAATAGTTGGTACAAATATTCCACTTATTTTATCTGCTATTTTGGCAATTGGTGCCTTAGTAGAAGTAGCTTCTACAACCAATTTTACTATTTCAGATACAGTAGAATTTTTACCTATCTTTTCTGCTTTATATTCAATAGTACCTTCATAATTAATGCTTCCTGCAATTACTTTTTTGCCTTTTTCTTTTTTAACTGGCATACTTTCACCTGTAATAAATGATTCATCTATATGTGTTATGCCATCTACAATCTCGCCATCAACTGCTATTTTTTCACCTGGCTTGCAAACTACAATATCTCCTTCATTTATTTCATCAATTGTAACTTGAACCTGCTCACCATCTCTAAGTACTGTAGCATGTTTTGGTGTAATCATCATAAGCTGACTAATGGCTTCTTTGGTTTTGTCCTTATTTCTGTTTTCAACATATTTGCCTATTTTTATGAAGAAAATTATTATAACAGCTGATTCATAATACAAATTATTTACATATTCCGTATTTCCTTTTAATATCATAAAAGTTCCATACAAACTGTAAATAATACTACTTAATACACCAAGACCTACCAATGTATCCATATTAGGTGATTTGTGCACTAAATTTTTGTAACCATTTTTTAAAATATCCCATCCAAATATGCAAGCTGTTATAGCCAAAATTAATAATACAAGGGCATAGTTTATTTGGTTTTCATGCATATTTAAATAAGGAATAGCAGGAAGCCCTATCATATGTCCCATAGAAATATATAAGGTAATAACTGCAAGCACACCTAGAGCTATTAATTTGTATTTTTGATTATTTTGCTTTTTTTCTTCTTTTTGAAAATTGTCTATTCCTAAACTTTCAAACCCTGCTTTTTCGACAAATTTTTCAATTTGCTTTAGGTCAAGTTTCTGCTCGTCATACTGTATATTTGCATTATTCATTACTAGGTTGACTGCTGCACTTTCTATTCCATCTTGTTTATTTAAATATTTTTCTAGACCACTCGAGCAAGCACTACAAGTCATGCCTCCAATTTTTAATAAAACTTTTTTCATAATGATTTTAATTTCATCTATAATTTTAGTGTCTCAAAAGCAAAG
The DNA here is from genome assembly GCA_930980675.1 of uncultured Clostridium sp. The sequence goes on along the minus strand of CAKNIU010000029.1, from coordinate 6,009 downwards.
GAACTTTACCTATTCCTAATACTTTGTACTTTGATTATAAATTGAATATCTCCTTTCAGTTTAAGTTCAGCATACTATTCTTTTACTTCAAATCCCGCATCTTCAATAGCTTGCTTTATGTCATCTAAATCTATTTTATCTTCATCATATTCTACTTCTGCATTTTTATTTTCTAAACTAACTTTGGAATCATTTACGCCATCCAATCCATTTAAAACTTTTGTTAATCTGTTAACGCATCCTTCACAATGCATTCCTTCAATTCCTAAAACAATTTTTTTCATATTAAATTTCATTCCTTTCTTTCTTCGCTCTATAGGCATACATAGTTATGAAAGTAATTTCTTTCAAATTAGTCTCCTTATGAAACATCTTTTAGTATTATACTCTTTACCAAAAAAACTGTCAAAAAATTTTTTATTTTTTTCAAAAATATATACATAAATTTTATTTTTTGGTATATACTATTAGTGAAATATCGTTATATTTTTTTGTTTATAATGGGTTTATAGGTATCCTTTTAAAAACCTAAATATATTAACAAGGAGCTTTGCATTTTTTTTAATGTAAGAAAAAAATTATGGAAATATTTAATGATGATAGTAAAATTTTTATTAACAATTTGGTGGAAGAAAAAATTTCAGTTTTAAGAGAAAACTCAGATTTTAATCAAAAAAGCATAAGGCTTAGTGATTCAATTGATGAACTAGAAGAAACTTTATCTGAAAGTCAAAAAGATTTATTTGACGAGATTGTTAGTTTGTTTTTTCAAACAGAAGAATATTATTTTGCATTAAGTTATTCTCTTGGTGTAAAATATGGTGATAATTTGAAAAAGCTGTAATAAATAATATCTAGCTTATCTATGACTAAAATTAACACTAAAAAATCTAATGCAGAATATAACCCAGCACAGATAGAAGCCATAAACTTTTGTTTGTGCTAGGTCGGTCACTTAATATTTGCTACTTTTGATTTGTAGACAACAAAATTACTAAGCAATTTTTCTATTATTTAGATAAAAAGTATTCCATTAAATGAAGTACTGTATCTTTGTCCTTTTTACTTAGCTTCTTAAATTTTTCGTCATACATTTGAACTTTACTTTTAGTATCTTCATCTAATATGTCAAAAAGAATAACATCAGGAGTTATTTTATATGCATTACACAATTTTAATAATGTGTCTATACTTCCTTTAGTTTGACCTCTTTCTAGTTGGCTAATATGTCTAGGTTCTAAGCCAGTAATATTTGATACATCATTTTGTGTTAAATTATTCATCAGTCTATAATTTTGAAAAGCTTTTCCTATGTGTATATTGGCATAGCTTACATTTTTATTTAGTTGTTTATTATTATTAGTTTTTCTTTTGCTGTTCCTTGTACTGTTATTTTCCATCATATTCCCTTCCTTTTTTATATAAATATAAACTTTAATGATAATTTTTAGAATGACTTTATTTTTGAATAATATCAAAAGAAATACGACTAAATTTACTTACTATTCTTTAATAATAAAGGTAGCTTTTCGCACATATTATAGGCTTTCATATAATTGTATAATGTTTTTAGATTATGTGATATATTAAATAAAACACGACTAAGTTTTTAAGCTTAATCGTGTTATTTTAATTTTTTGTTTTTGTTTGTATATAGTCAATTATTTTCATTGAATTAGAAAACTGTTTCTATTTGATTATAATTGATTTACACAATTTCATAAATTTGCTGATTTATTACTTCTTTTGCCTTTTCTTCTTCATTTGAGTGAATATATCCAAGCACTTCACCTCTTTCCACTTTATCCCCAACCTTTTTGTGGAAAACAAAACCTACTTCTTTTTGTATATTATCCTCTTTTTTCATTCTACCAGCACCTAAATATACCGACAACTTGCCTACTTTATATGCATCTAACTTTTCTACTACTCCAGATTTTCCTGCAATTATTGGAAATATATATTTTGCCTTTGCAAATTTATCTGTATTTTCTATGTATGAAATATCTCCACCTTGATTTTGCACAAGCTGTACAAATTTTTTATAGCCTTTACCATTTCTCAAACTTTCTAAAATTTTAGCTTTTCCTTCTTCTAAACTATTTACCTTACCTGCTAAATTTAGCATATTGCTACCAAGCTCTGTTATTATATTTTTTATATCTTCTGGCAAATATTTACCTTTTAAAATATCTATTGCTTCTATTACTTCAAGTGTATTTCCAACTGCATATCCAACAGGCTGATTCATATCTGTAATAATGCATTTTGTTTCTTTATGTGCTAATTCACCAATTTTAGTCATAACTTTTGCAAGTTCTCTTGCACTTTGTATGTCTTTCATAAATGCACCGCTTCCACAAGTAACATCTATAACTATTTTATTTGCGCCAGAAGCAATTTTTTTGCTCATAATACTTGATGATATAAGAGGAATACTTTCAGTACAGCTTATAGTATCTCTTAAAGCATACAATTTTTTATCTGCCGGTGCCAAGTTTAAAGTTTGACCAATTAAACTTATGCCCACTTTCTTTACATTTTGTATAAATTCATCTACTGCCACATTTGTGTTATATCCAGGAATAGCCTCAAGCTTGTCTACAGTTCCACCTGTAAAGCCAAGTCCTCTTCCAGACATTTTTGCAACAGGAATTCCTAAAGACGCAACAATTGGCATTAATATAAGTGTTATTTTATCTCCCACTCCACCTGTACTATGTTTATCTACCACTTCACCTAAACTAGATAAATCAAGCACATCTCCAGAATATGCCATAAACAAAGTTAAATCTGTAATTTCTCTCTCATTCATACCATTTATATAAATAGCCATTACTAATGCTGCAGCTTGGTAGTCTGTAATACTTCCATCCGTATAGCCTTTTACAAAATATTCTATTTCTTCTTTTGTTAATTCTTTTTTATCTCTCTTTTTTGCAATAATATCTAAAATATTCATTTGAACTCCTTTACTTTTAAACAAAATGTGTTATAAAAGTTTTTCTGTGTAATGGACAAGGTCCATACTGCTTTATAGCAGCAATATGCTTGGCTGTGCCATAGCCTTTATGTGACTTAAAACCATACTGTGGATAGATTTGATCCCATTCTTCCATTATTCTATCCCTTGTAACTTTTGCTAAAATAGATGCTGCTGAAATTGAATAGCAAGTAGCATCTCCTTTTATTATGGACTCATATGTTATTCCAAATGTATCTATTTCTCTTAATGCATCAACTATAACTATATCTGGCTTTGTTTTTAATTTTTCTATAATTTGTCCTAAAGCTTCATGCAAACCTTTTTTAGTAGCATTTAAAATATTTATTTCGTCTATAATATCTTGTGAAACTATGCCTATACCATAGGCAATGGCTGTTTCTTTTATTTCATCATATAATATGTCTCTTCTTTTGGCAGTTACTTTTTTTGAATCATTCATAAATTCTAGTTTTGAATCTCTTGGCATAACAACTGCACCTACTACTACAGGTCCAGCTAAAGGTCCTCTACCTGCTTCATCTATACCGCAAATATATTTTAGCCCCTCATTAAATAAATTTTCTTCATACTTTTTTAAATTAGTTAAACGTTCTTCTTCTTTTTCCTTCATTTAGTTTGAATTCCTTTAATATTTAATTTCTTTTGGTTAATCTATAATATACATTCGAGAAACTTTCAGCTAATGAAGTTTCCAAGATCTTATGGAATATATATTATACATAAATCTAACTTAATTTTGTTTTATTATAGATTTAATCCAACTTATAAATAACTTCTTCACTATCCCCAACCGTGTACCCTTTTGTAATATAGACTGTATTATCTTCGTAATTAACAACATAATATGAATTTTCCTCATTTTGTATATCAAGCTCCATAGATGTTAAGTCATCATTACTTAGTGCATAATATTTATCTAGATTAGTAGAATCTATAATATTTCTATTTAAAAATTCTGAAATAATTCTATCATCTTGTATTTCAGATAGTTTTCTACCTTTTAATCCTTCTTGATTGTTATTTACTTTTGTAGTTTCTTGCAAGATTTTACATTTTCCTTGTATTAAAAGCATATTTGTTCTTATATCTTCTATTTTTTGTTCATCTGCTGTATTTACTACAAAATTATATGCAAATATTGCTATTGCAACAATTACTAATACAGATATAATAATTGCAATAATTCCCATTCCCTTTTCTGTGTTCATACTTTTACATAACTCAATTAAAAATTGAATTACATCTCCTTTCTTGACAATTAAACTTTTGTAAGTATATCATATATTTTACAAAAAGTTAATAAATTGTAACATCTTTTTCACATTTTTTTCACAATTGGGTTGTATTATATATTTTAGTTAGGATAAGATATAGTTAGAAATTTATTTTTATCTTATATCATTTAAGGTTTATAGGCATCCTTTAAAAAACCTAAATATATATAAAAGGAAGCATTTAAAATGGATAATCAAAATAATAATTTTATTAATACAAATGCAACAGAGACAAATTCATCAAGTGGTTTTAAGTCTTCAAAACCTTCAAAGGCTTCAAAACCACAAAAAGAAAAAAAGCAAGGCTCAGGAGCAGGCTTTGGTAAAGCAGTAGTTTTACCTTTTGTAAGTGGAATTATAGGTGCAACTTTAGTACTTGGAGTATGTTTTAGTGTTCCAACAATAAAAAGTGAAATATTAGGAAACGGAAGTACTCCTCAAAGAGATGATAATTCAAATATTAATTATAATAATGTAAATATGAACTTAGTTTCATTATCTAGTATTTCTGATACTGGTGTATATGTTGCTCAAAAAGTATTACCTTCAATAGTTGGTATAAATGTAGAATATTCAGTAAGTTCTATATTCTCTCGTAACCAGTCTACAGCCAGTGCAGAAGGATCTGGTGTAATCATTAGTGAAGATGGATATATTTTAACTAATAACCACGTTATAGACTCTTCAAGTTCTAGTTCTTACTACGAAGTAGGTGATGCTAGTAAAATTACAGTATACTTATACAATGATGATACTCCTTATGAAGCAAAAATAATAGGTACTGATGAACAAACCGATTTAGCAGTTATTAAAATTGATAAAACTGGATTAACAGCAGCTGAATTAGGTGATTCAGATACTATTCAAGTTGGTGAATGGTGTATGTCAATTGGTAACCCTTTAGGAATGAGAAGTACAGTATGTCAAGGTTCAATAAGTGCTTTAAATAGACAAATTACCGATTCAGAAGGAAAAACATATAATGTTATACAAACTGATGCAGCTATAAATGAAGGAAACAGTGGTGGTGCTTTAGTTAATAGCCAAGGTCAAGTTATAGGAATTAATACATTAAAGGCTTCTGGTGAAGGTGTCGAAGGTTTAGGTTTTGCTATTCCTATAAATGACACTAAAGATATTTACTCTGATTTAATTCAATATAGCAAAGTAAAAAGACCATATATAGGTATAACAGGTAGTGATATTACTGAAGATACTGTAAAAGCAAATCCTACATTTGACCTAAAAGTTGGTGCATATGTAAGAAGTGTTGATGACTACTCTCCTGCTGAAAAAGCCGGAATTAGAATTGGAGACATTATTATAGAGGCTGATGGTCAAACAGTAGAAAGTATGGATGACTTAAATGAAATAAAAAACACTCACCAAATTGGTGATACTATGACATTAAAAATATACAGAAATGGCCAAGAAGAAATAGTAGAATTAACTTTAGCAGAACAACCTTAGTAAAACTTTTAATTTGGGATTGTCTCCAACTGAAAAAATATATTTTTTTCAAATGTATCACACCCAGTTCACAAAATGGACAAATTTCATTATTATAATATAACCATAATCAGTAATTAAGTTACTCCGATTACTGATTGAATTAAAAAAACATCCCCTTTTATTTTCAAAAAGATGATACCTACAAAGTATCATCTTTTTAATTTATATAATAGGAAAGTTATCAAGAGTTGGAAACAAAGATTGTTTACATAAACA
>CAKNIU010000028.1 GCA_930980675.1 uncultured Clostridium sp. | reverse complement strand
CTCAAGACAATCCAATTCTAAAAGCTATATATAAAGAATATATTGGTCAACCGGGCCAGCACAGAGCACACGAACTTTTACATACACATTATGAGAAAAAAGAAAAATATAATATTTTTTAGCTTGACAAAAGCTCAGCTTTTATTGTATAATATATATCTGTAAACCGCCTAAGTCGGGTACCTAAATTCTGGAAACAAGCCAGATACCTTGTATTTATGCTTAGCGAGTATAAGAACGGAGGAGGTGCGCAAAAGCCCTATGTACGCAATAATAGAAAGTTGTGGAAAACAATACAAAGTATCAGAAGGAGATGTAGTTTACTTTGAAAAGTTAGATGCAGAAGAAGGAAAAAAGGTTACATTTGATAATGTAGTACTTATGTCTGATGATAAAAATGTAAAAGTAGGAACTCCATATGTTAAAGGTTGTAAAGTTGAAGGAACTGTAGTAGCTCATGGTAAAGGAAAGAAAATAATCGTTTACAAATATAAAGCTAAGAAAAACTACAGAAGAACACAAGGACACAGACAACCATATACTAAGGTTGAAATAAAATCAATCAAAGTTGCTGAATAATTTTAAACTCTAAATGGCAAATCAAACTTAGCTATTTAAAATTAAAAATTGGATTTTAAAGGTAGGTGAAAATACATGGCACATCATAAAGGTCAAGGTAGTACCGATAACGGAAGAGACAGTGAGTCAAAAAGACTTGGTATAAAGAGAGCTGACGGTCAATTAGTAAATGCAGGAAACATTTTATTCAGACAAAGAGGAACAAAAATGCATCCAGGTACTAATGTTGGAATTGGAAGCGATGATACTTTATATGCAAAAATTACCGGTATAATGAAAGTTGAAAGACTTGGAAAAGATAAAAAGAAAATAAGTGTTTATCCAGAAGCACAAATAAAGGCTACTAAAGTAGAAAATGTAGCAAAGCCAGCTAAAAAAGTAACTGCTTCAAAAGCTAAGAAAGAAGCAAAGGCTTAAATATATTTGACTTATAAAAGTACAAAGTTATAAATTAAAAAGAGGCATTAAATTGCAAAATACTGCTAAAAAGCTGAAATTGCAATATGTCTCTTTTTTATGTTTAAAATTCTAAAAAGTATTATCTAATTAATTAAAACTAATTTATTAAAAATCAGTAAAAATGTAATGAATATGTAATATAAATTTTATTGAAAATAGAATTACATTATTATATAATAAAAATAATAGAAAGTGAACGAATGAAGGTAAGTATGAATAAATTAGTTTTAGAAAAATTAAAAGACGAAAAAGAAGAATATGATAAACAAATAAGAAACTTAGATTATAAAATAGTGGAAACTTCTGTTGAAATACAGACTAAAATTAATATGCAAAAAAATACAGAGAATAATGACACTACAAAAATTGATTATTTAAATAATGATCTTGAGAAATATAGAGATGAAGAATCAAAGTTAACTAATGAATTTTTTAATAAAATATCTAGCATAAAAACAAGTTTAAGAGAAATATTAGATAAAAAATTAGAAGAAAATCCAAAAGAAAAAAGCATATATTTATTGTCTATATGTACATTAAATAGAATAAATGATGTATATTTTGACCCTGAAGAACTAATAAATTTGTCATACATAATAGTTGATGGTGGATCAGATGAAAAAGATGAAGTGGCAAAAGTGCAAATCAATGATAATAGACCTGTGCCTGCATCTGTTACAGTAGAAAAGCCATTTGAAGTTGAACAAAGGGTAAAACAACCTATACAACGATTTGATATAGAAGAACAAAGAGTTGTAGATTTTGACAATCTAATAAATCATTTAACTAAAATTTCTAGAGATTATAGGACTGACATAGAAAAAGCATTAAGTAGATTTATTATCAATTATAATATTGTGAAAAATACACAATATTTAAAAAATGATTTTGATAATATAACAAATAACTATTTAAGCATATTTAAATCAATTATTGAAAAATTCAAAAAGGATGAAAGTATAGACTTATTACAAAATAGAATAAAAGAACAACAAAATATAACCCAAAACCTTCAAGAACAAATAAAGCTAAATGATGTACAGTTAAAGGAAATGCAAAGAAAAATGCAAGAATTGGCTAAAGTTTATTTTGCGGGAACATATGCAAAGAAAATATTAGAACATGTTGCAGAATTACAAGGTGAACAAGAAGTTAAAGCTAAAAATCAAATACCTAGAAATGAAAATAATGAGATAGAAGGAGTTTTTCAAAAAATAAAAAATAACACTTATAACAAAAGAATGAGTCATATTATAGAAGTAAGTAAGTGGACAAAAAATATTGAAGAAAAAATAGCTATCTTTCACTTAGAAGAATCTGACTTCCAATTTATAATATATATAATAAGACAAACAGAAAATGTTTGCAATGCTAATTTTGAACAAGTAGCTAATATAATTATTGCATTATGTGATATAAATATACAATTAGAAGTTGTAGAAAAAAATGAAAAAGAAACTAATCTAAAATTTCAAAGTGAAACAAATCTTACGCAAGTGATTAGGGAAGGTATAGATGTTATTAAGAAAAAATATTCTAAAATGCCTTTTATAGGAAGAAAAGTTAATTCAATATTAAGTGCAAAATTGTTAAATTAAAAGTAGTCCTTTTCAAAGAACTACTTTTAATTTACACATTTTTATACAAATTTCCGTAAGTGTAATCTTTTGACGAAAATGTTTTTCCTTCTTTAACAGTTTTTATAGCTTCGTTAATTTCATTAATATTTTCATCCAAAATACTGATTCTCACTGAACTTGGTCTTATATTTTCATATGGAATTGAAGTAATTTTACTATTATAAATTGTAGTTACAGTTTGTATATTATCTGGAACTACTCTAAATTTATATCCAAGTCTATCTTTAATATAATATTTTGAGGCAGTTTTACATCTCATTTGACATTTGGGATAACATTTATTCGAACTACCGAGTAAACAATATCCCATATTCATTACAGGAAGATTGCCATATACCATAAGCTCAGTAGGGATAGGAGATGTAGAACATAAATTCCTTAAAGATGACTCATCTAATTCTGGTGATAGAGTTACCATATTAATTTTTAATTTTGCTAGTTCGTTTATAGTATGATTATTAAATACATTTAATGTGTAATTTCCTATAAAGTCATATTTACCAATATATTTGTTCAATGAACAAATATTTGATAAATTTGATATAACTATGCCCTTTATATTAAATTCGTTAATGTAATTATCTAAACTATTATATATAATGTTTCGATAATTGTCTTTTATAATAGTAGGCATATAAACATATAGCTTAGATTTATTAGATAAATTTTTGATTGTTTCTGTTAAATCTTTTTTATTAAAAAATTTTAAAGGTATGTATATTTTATCTACATCTAATAAATTGGTGTAATTATATTTTGGATTTAAGTCATTTAACAATAAGCTTACACTAGGCACTTTTTTTACATTTGTATTCTCAAATTCAATATTGGGAATATGAGAAGAAGTTATAGCTTTTTCTTTTTTATAAATTTTGTCATTTAGGTTAGATTGATTTTGACTATTAGGCAAAATTCTTTCGAATTTTTCTATTGCTAAATTTTCTAATTCTTGCAAGCAATCTCTTCTTAAAGCATTTATTGCTGAAATCTTGGGTAAATATGTATTGTCATCCAAACTTATTTCTATTTTTGTAAATTCAAAAGGAGTGTCAGTTGTTTTAGAAAGTTGCTCTATCACTCTTTCTTGAGATATAGGATTAGTAATTGCATCAATAGGCATTATATCAATAGATTTAGTAACTTCCATAGATGAGTATAGTTTATCATCTAAAGACTTTACTTTTAAAGAAACAGGTTGATTCTTTTTTATTGTAATAACACAAGATAGAGGGATTTTCTTGTTTTCAGATTTATAGTGCTCAGTAACTAATTTTGTTAAAGATTTGCTACTTAGCTTATATATTTTATCTCCTAAAGAAATATTACCTTTCATTCTACCAATAGTTATTAAATCACCTATATTAGCTTTTTCAATATTTTGCTTATTTTTCATAAGCTCTGTTACAGTATATTTGTGAGTTTCTTTTTCTAATGAAATACTATCTCCAATACTTAAAGTTTCATTAGTTTTAAATGTTATTAATCCTTTATTTTTATTAAAAGATGATACATTGCCAATATACAAACCCATATTATTAGGCTTTTCTTTGTATACATAATTCAAATTTTCTTCGTCACTTAAATTACCTGTAGAAAAACCACCTCTATTAAAAACTTGCATTAATTTTTTTATATCTTCATTGTCAATTTTGTATTCACTATCACTCAATGCTAAATCTATATATTTTCTATAAATACTAGTTACTACTGCCACATACTCAGGAGTCTTCATTCTGCCTTCAATTTTAAAGCAAGAAACACCAGCTTTAATTAAATCAGGTATATATTGCAAAGAGCATAAGTCCCTTGGACTCAATAAATAGCCTTTATCTAATAAATTACTATTTTCGTCAATAAGCTCATAAGGAAGTCTACAAGGTTGAGCGCATCGACCTCTATTGCCAGACCTAGCACCAATCGTGCTTGAAAGCAAACATTGACCAGAATATGACATACAAAGTGCACCATGAGCAAATACTTCAATTTCAACATTTGAGTTATTACAAATATATTCAATTTCTGACAAATTTAGTTCTCTTGAAAGAACTACTCTTTTAAATCCAAGTTTCTCAAGCTCAAGAGCACCTTGTAAATTGTGTATGGTCATTTGTGTACTGCCATGTACGTCCATACCAGGCATATTATCAATTATATATTTAGCCAATCCTAAATCTTGAACAATAATAGCGTCTGCGCCTAAAGTATAAACATATTTTGCAAGACTTACTGCATCGTCAAACTCATTATCTTTAATTAAAGTATTAAGTGCAAAGTTAATCTTTACATTTCTTAATTTAGCATACCTAATAGCTTTTTTTAAACCTTCTTTGTCAAAATTTGAAGCGGAAGCTCTAGCATTAAATGCGCTTCCTCCTAAATAAACACTGTCTGCGCCATTTTGCACTGCAGCCTGTAAACATTCAAAATCTCCTACTGGTGATAAAAGTTCTACCATTTTATGAAGTTCCTTTATAATATATATTTAGGTTTTTATGGAACCTATAAACCTTGTAAAATTTTTTGGTTAATTTAAAAATCTGCCACAAATATTGTAACATAAATTTAATAAAAAGCATACTATATAATAGAAAAAAGATTAAGTGAATATATCTTGTGCAAAATTTAAACCTGATTACATAGAAGATATTGTTTGCTTGGAAAGTGAGGATTATATGAATGATGGACTAAATAATTGTTGCTGTAACAATAACGGACTTTTTAGATGTGGAGGAAGTAATTCAGAAATATTACTATTCCTGGTAGTATTTCTATTATTATTTACAAACTTTGGATGCTGTGGGTGTGGAAATTAGTTCCACACTTTTTCCGTCCCCAACTGAAAAAATTAAAACTATTTTTGCAAATCATTTGACAAATGATTTTAGTTATAAGATAATATAGCTAGACAAAAACTAAAGAGCAAAAAAATCGTTTTGCGAGATTTATTTTTTATTCAACGTGTTAATGGCATACCTCAAAAAACGAAAAAATTACCAAGGAGGAAAATAAAATGGCTTTTGTATTTAATAAAATCACAGTAAGGCCTCAATTACCAAAAAGAATAGCAAAATTATATGATATTTCATACAATTTATGGTGGTCATGGAACACAGAATTTTTGAAATTATTTAAAATATTAGATATAGATTTATGGGAAAAGGTAGGCAAAAATCCTGTCAAATTCCTAAGAATGGTATCACAAGAAAAACTAGAAGAAGCTACAAAAAATGCAGAATTCTTAAAAGAATATGACAAAGTTGTTAAAGATTTTGATGATTATATGGGAAGCAAAGATACTTGGTTTAAAAAGAAATTTCCAAACAACTCAAATGATTTAATAGCTTATTTTTCTGCTGAATATGGATTAGATGAAACAATTCCAATTTATTCAGGAGGACTTGGCATTCTTTCAGGTGACCATATGAAGTCCAGTAGTGATATGGGAATTCCATTAGTAGGAGTAGGCTTGCTATACAAAAGTGGATATTTCCACCAAAAGATAAATGGATATGGACAACAAGAAACAGAATACCATGCAATAGATATTTCGCTTTTACCTTTAACATCAGTAAAAGACCATGAAGGAAAAGATTTATTAATTTATATAAAATTTCCTAAGAAAAAAATATATTTAAAAGCTTGGCAAATGAAAGTTGGACGTAATACTTTGTATTTGCTAGACTCAGACATAGATGAAAACATACCGGAATACAGAACTGTTACTTCAACTCTATATGGCGGTGACCAAGAAATGAGAATAATGCAAGAAATAGTTCTAGGAATGGGTGGAGTAAATCTTTTATACACTTTAGGGTTAAAACCTACTGTGTACCATATGAACGAAGGACATTCATCATTTTTAACAATTGAACTTATTAAAAATATGATGAAATACAAAGAAGTTTCATTTGATATAGCAAAAGATATAGTATCTTCAATGACAGTATTTACAACACATACACCAGTACCAGCAGGAAATGATATATTCCCACTTAACTTAGTAGAAAAATATTTTGATAAATATTGGGAAAGACTAGGTCTATCAAAGGAAGAATTCTTTAGATTAGGAATGGAACCAAACGCAGATATTAACCAATCAGGCTTTGATATGGGAATACTAGCTCTTAAAATTGCTGGAAAGAAAAATGGCGTTAGTAAATTACACGGAGCTGTATCAAGAGAATTATTCTCTAAAGTATGGCCAGATATTCCATCAAATGAATCTCCAATTGAATATGTAACAAATGGTGTACATACTTGTTCATGGCTTGCACCAACTATAAAAGATCTATACAATAAGTATTTAGAGCCATATTGGCAAGATAATATTCAAGACGATAATGTTTGGAAAAATATTGAGAAAATTCCAGATGAAGAATTATGGAAGGTTCACCAATCAAGAAAAGAAAAATTATTAAAAATAGTTAAAAATTCCACAATAGAAAGACTTAGAAGATATAACTACTCTTATGAAGACATAGAGCAAATGGTGGGAAAACTTGATCCTAACATCCTTACAATAGGATTTGCAAGAAGATTTGCAACATACAAAAGAGCAACATTAATATTTAGAGATTTAGAAAGAATAACTCAAATATTTAATGAAAAAAATATGCCAGTTCAAATTATATTTGCTGGTAAAGCACATCCAAGCGACAAGGAAGGACAAGACCTAATTAAGTTTATACATGACATTTCTTTAAAGCCTCAATTTAAAGGTAAGGTATTTATATTAGAAAACTACAATATAGGTATGTCAAGATATTTAATTTCTGGTGTTGATGTATGGCTTAATAATCCAAGAAGACCACTAGAGGCATCAGGAACTAGTGGACAAAAAGCAGCAATAAACGGAGTTATAAACTTTAGTGTGCTTGATGGTTGGTGGGCTGAAGGATATAATCAAAAAAACGGCTGGACAATTGGCACAAATGCAAAATATCAAAGCTATGAAGCACAAGATGATGCAGACAGTAGAAGTATGTACGATACATTAGAAAATAAAATAATTCCAATGTATTATGACAAAAACGAGAAAGGTTATTCAGATACATGGCTTAGAATAATGAAAAATACAATAGAGTCAAATGCTGGCAAGTTTAGCACATCTAGAATGCTTGATGACTACACAACAAAACTTTATATGCCACTATGTGACTTACACAACAAATATTATACAGATTTATCAAAAGTTACAAGATATAATGAGTGGAAAGAAAAATTATACTCAAATTGGAATGACATAAAAATAAGACAAGATAAAAATAATTATGATGACATAACTGTTGATGCAGGAAACAAAATAGAGGTAGGTTGCTATGTAAAACTACCAAATGAGCTTATAAAAATAGACAATATTGAAGCACAAGTATATTATGGAAAAATAACTGAAGAAGGTGTGGTAGATGACATAAGCATTATGCCAATGAAATTGGTAGAAGAAGATGAAGTAAATCTAGAATACAAGTTTACAGCTAAAATAGAGCTAAAATCAGGTGGAGATTACGGATATACATTTAGAGTTATTCCAAAAAATAAAATGATATTAAATCCAATGAACTTAAACTTAATAAAATGGATAACAGAGTAAAAGAGGCTAACTGTAAAGGGTTAATTCTAATAAATAAAAACGATGACGAAATTTAACACGAATCTTGACAAATCTTTGCAAAAGTAATACAATAATATTGCATTGAAAGAGAAAAAATGTAAAAGTTGTTTATAGAGAGTAAGTGATGGTGGAATACTTATAACAAATATACATGGGGAGCTCTGGAGCTAATTTAATAAGAATTAAGGTGGACTTTTAAGTCAATTAGGGTGGAACCGCGTAAGCATATTAGCTTTCGTCCCTAACTATTATGTAGTTAGGTGCGAAAGCTATTTTTGTACCTAACAAGAAAGGGAGGAATTTTTATGGTTAAAGACATGGAAACAATAGTTAACCTTTGCAAATCGAGAGGATATATATATCCTGGTTCAGAAATCTATGGAGGTTTAGCAAATACTTGGGATTATGGTCCTTTAGGAGTTGAGCTTAAGAATAATGTTAAAGCACTTTGGAGAAAAAAGTTTATACAAGAAAAAAAAGATATAGTAGGGCTAGATGCAGCTATTCTTATGAATCCTGAAACATGGGTAGCATCAGGACATTTAACTAGCTTTTCAGACCCACTAATTGATTGTAAAGAATGTAAAACTAGACATAGAGCAGATAAACTAATTGAAGAATGGGCTCACGAAAATAAACAAGATTTAATTGCAGATGGTTGGACAGATGAGCAAATGGTAAAATTTATACAAGATAATAAAATACCTTGCCCAAACTGTGGAAAAACAAATTTTACAAGCATTCGTAAATTTAATTTGATGTTTAAAACATTCCAAGGTGTTACTGAAGATAGCACAGCGACAGTATATTTAAGACCGGAAACAGCTCAAGGTATATTCGTAGATTTTAAAAATGTTCTAAGAACTACAAGAAAGAAAATGCCAATGGGTATTGCACAAATAGGTAAAGCTTTTAGAAATGAAATAACACCAGGAAACTTCACATTTAGAACTCGTGAATTTGAACAAATGGAACTAGAATTTTTCTGCAAACCGGGAACAGATTTAGATTGGTTTAAATACTGGAAAGAATTTTGCGAAAATTGGTTATTAAGCTTAGGCATGAAAAAGGAAAATATTAGGCTTAGAGACCATTCAAAAGAAGAACTTGTATTTTATAGTAAAGCCACAACAGATATAGAATTCAATTTCCCATTTGGTTGGGGCGAATTATGGGGTATAGCGGATAGAACAGATTATGATTTAACACAACATATGAATCATTCAAAACAAGATTTAAGCTACCTAGACCCAGAAACAAATGAAAGATACGTTCCATACGTAATAGAACCATCACTTGGTGCAGATAGAGTAACTTTAGCATTCTTATGCAATGCATATGATGTAGAAGATTTAGGAGAAGGAGACTCAAGAGTTGTACTTCATTTACATCCAGCTTTAGCTCCTTACAAAGTAGCAATTTTACCTTTATCTAAAAAGCTAGGAGAAAAAGCAAATGAGATATTTGATAAATTATCTAAGAGTTTTAGTTGTGACTATGATGAAGCAGGTTCAATTGGTAAAAGATATAGAAGAGAAGACGAAATTGGTACACCATACTGCTTAACAGTTGACTTTGATACTTTAGAAGATAATCAAGTTACAATAAGAGATAGAGATACAATGGAACAAGTTAGAATTCCAATAGATGAAGTCGAAAATTATATAAATGGAAAAATTGAATTTTAAATTGTATTTCTTATTCTATCATCAATTGGCATTCCTCCACATATAATATATGGGAGGAATTTTTTATGTGTGGAATTGTAGGTTTTACAAATTATGATGGAAATATGAGAAATGAAGAAACTGGGAGGGTGCTTTCAAATATGAATAATACTTTAAGCAAAAGAGGTCCAGATGAGAATGGAATATATATCAAAGAAGATATTTGCATAGCTCATAGAAGGCTTATTGTAATTGACCCAGAGGGCGGAAAACAGCCAATGATTTGTAAATATTTAGGAAATACTTATGTTATTACATATAATGGACAAATATATAATACTAAGGAACTTAGAAAAACACTTGAAGATAGTGGATTTACTTTCGAAGGACATTGTGATACAGAAGTGCTTTTAAAAGCATTTATATATTATGGATATAATGTAGTAAATCACTTAAATGGTATTTTTGCTTTTGCAATATGGAATGAAGGAAAAAAAGAACTATTTTTAGCGAGAGACCATTTTGGAGTAAAGCCTTTGTTCTATTCAATAAAAGATAATCAATTAATCTTCGCTTCAGAAATAAAGGCTTTATTTGAGTATCCAAGTATTTATCCCAAAATAGACGAACAAGGAATTGCCGAATTATTTGGAATTGGTCCTGCACATACACCGGGAGTTGGAGTATTTAAAGGAATAGAAGAGTTAAAACCTGCAAATTATTTGGTTTTCAATAGAAGTGGAATGAGAATAAAAGAATATTGGAAATTAAAAAGTAGGATGCATACAGATGATTTTGCTACAACGTGTTCTACTGTAAAAGAATTGCTGACTGATGCAATAGAAAGGCAACTTGTATCAGATGTGCCACTTTGTACATTTTTATCAGGTGGCTTAGACTCAAGCATAATAACTTTGTATAGCGCAAATTATTGTAGAAAACACGATTTGCCAATGATTAATACCTACTCAGTAGACTATGTAGACAATGATAAAAATTTTCAAAAAACAGATTTTCAGCCTAATTCAGATAGTGATTATATAAACTTAATAACAAATAAATTAGGAACGAAGCATCATACAATTTACCTAGATACACCAGAGCTTGCAGATAGCTTAAAAGAAGCTATGATTGCAAGAGATTTGCCAGGAATGGCAGATGTAGACTCATCACTTTTATTGTTTTGTAAAGCAGTAAAAAAAGAAG
>CAKNIU010000027.1 GCA_930980675.1 uncultured Clostridium sp. | reverse complement strand
TCGCTATCGAACAAGGATTAAGATTCGCTATTCGTGAAGGTGGAAAAACAGTTGGCAGCGGTGTTGTATCAGAAATAATTGAGTAATAATATACAATTTAGTATAATATAAAATAAGGTAGGCAATAGTTTTGCTTACCTTGTTTTTATGAAATCAATTTATATTTTTGTTAGCAAGATATTGACAATATCTCCTACTGTGATAAAATTAAAAGGAACAATGAACAAATATATAATATTGAAATTTACATAAAAATGTGATATAATATATTATATGTTCATATAATATGAATAAGGAGGTAGAATGTCATGATAACTGCAAAAGAAGTTGCAAAGTATTTTTTATCTAAAGATAATGATAAAAAAATGTTTAACACAAATTTAGTTGAATTTCATAATAGAAAAGCATATGAAGGCAATATCAGATTAAACAAGTATTTATATTTTGCACAAACAGTATATCTAGCAAAATATGGCAAGTTATTGTTTGAAGATGATTTTGTAGCATATGACAATGGACCAGTTATAAAAGAAATAGTTGAAAATTATCCATCAATGCAAGCAAACAGAGAAGAAATAATCTTACCAAAAGAAATAGAACAATTTTTAGACAAAATATATGAATCACTTTCAGATGCAAGTTGTGAAGAATTGATAGAAATAACACATGAAGATACAGCTTGGAAAGAAGTAAGTGATAAGACATATTATGCTCCAGTAATAAATTTAGAGAAGTATAAGGCTAAATTTGAAAAACAATATAAAGGATTAATAAAAGTAATGGAGATATAATGGATTTAGAAGTAGGACAAGTATTATGGTTAAAGGTAAGATATAAAACTAATTTGATTGCAGATAAAGTTCATCCAATGTTAGTTGCTGTAATAGACATTGATGAAGATAAGATTGAAGTTATAGCGATTGATAAAGCAAAGGACAAAATCTCACAACTATATAGCGAAGCAAATTATTTTTTAGATAGTGATAATCCAAAAGAAAAAGTGATATATGTTGATAGTTATGCTCAATTAAATAATACATTAACCATTGAGTATTTTCCGGAACTAACAAAATATAGGAAGACGACAGCAAAATTGTCATATAATAAATTAACAGATTTGATAAATGATTATAGAATATACCATAAAAATAATTTTATACCGGATGAAAGAAAAGTTCATATGACAAAAGAAGAAATATTACAATTAAATGAAAATTAACTAAATGAAAATTTATAAACGTTGAGAAATCAACGTTTTTTATTGTATAGGAAAAATCAAGTTTTTCCTATACAATAAAAGCATTGCACACAATTTTACATTTGTAAAATTGGCGCACGAACAAAGACGCGGGCGTTATGAATTTAAAACAAGCAAAAAATTCAAGAAAGCCCGCTTTTGTTCTAATATAGGGAAAAATAATGATTTTTAGATATTAATTTGGAGTGGAATACAACAAATATTACAAAATTGTTACAAATATCTTGACTTTGAAGGGCATTAGTTATAAGATAATTATGAATATTTTTATAAATAATAAGATATAAAGAATTTCCAAGTTATGTGAAAAAAAACACAAAAAAGCTATGAATAAAAGTAATAATAGGACATAGGAGGAGCTAAATGAAAAAACTGCTAAATATATTATCAATAATTATAATATTTGCCTTAATAATGGCAAGTGTTAGTTTTGCAAATACAGGAACTTTAAAAGATACAGACTTTTTGAATGTAAGAGAAACTCCATCAACATCATCAAACATAGTAACAGTTTTACCTGCAAATGCTTCATTTGATATTATTGCAGAAGAAGGAGATTGGTACCAAATTAAATATCAAGACTATACAGGTTATGTAAGCAAGCAATATGTTAAAGTAAGTGAAACTACTGCAAATACTAGCATTCCAGCAAAAGCAAATTCAAATGGGATAATAAATAGCAATTCAAACATATATATTTTACCATTAATTAATTCAACAGTAATAGGAACAGTAAATAGTGGCTCAGAGGTTTTAGTTGTTTCTATAACTGGTAAATGGGCATATATTCAAACAGATACAGCTTCTGGATGGGTGTTTACTAATAATGTTAACGGTACAGAAGAAACTGCTAGTGAAACTAATAATAACGATACAAGTTCAGAAAATGGAAACAGTGATGTTGTAGATAATAACGAGGCAGATACAAACTCATCAGATAATCAAAATAATAATGCGGGTTCTGATGAAAATACTAATAATAGTTCTTCAAATGAAAACTCTGGCAATGAAGAAAATGCTAACAACACGGATAATGAAGAAAACAATAATTCAAATAATGAAGAAAATAATTCAGACAGCAACTCATCAGTCAATTCAGAAGATTATCCAAAAACAATGTATGTAAATGTTGATGCTGTATATATTAGGGCACAAGCAACAACTTCATCAGACATTGTAGCAAGTGTAGGACTTAATACGCCAGTTACTGTAAGGGGAGAAGAAGGAGACTGGTATAGAGTATCTGTTACTGATGGCGATGGATATATGATGAAGCAATATTTATCAGATAGTAGACAATGAATTAAATAGTGGGGGCACAGAAAGGAAGTATATGAATAGGCCAATTTGTGTTCTCACTATTATTGTAATTGTGGCAATAATAGGACTGCACTCTTGTGGTGTAGTCTTTTTTGACTATGATAAAGTTTATGAATTAGATGGAGCTACCCAAGATTTTGAGGGAATCATATTAGGCAAAAAATCTGAAACTGACTATAAAGCAACCTATATTATAGAAATAAATGAAGCACAAAATAGTTATACACAAAAAAATAATTCGAAAAATAATGAAATTGGTGAAACAAATGAGAATATGCAAAATGAAAATGAACAAGAAGAGAATAAAAAAACTGCAGATACACAAATTTTTGTAGGTAAAAAATTCCTACTAGATGTTAAAAAGAAAGATTATAGCCAAGAATTAGAATATGGTGACATTATTACTTTTAACGCCATATACAATAAGCCAAATGCTCAAAGAAACTATGGAGGATATGACTATTCTCTATATTTAAAAACTCAAACCATATATGGAACTTTTGAAGGGTCACAATTACAGCTCAAATCAAAAAATAAAGGGAGTTTTATTCAAAAAGGTATAATTTCATTTAAAGAACATATAAAAAGCATTTTAAAGGCAAATTTAGATGAAAACGAGGCTGAACTATGTATAGGATTGGTTATTGGTGATAGAACAAATTTATCAGAAAATATACAAGAAGATTTTAAAACTTCAAATTTAACCCATATGCTTGCCGTATCAGGGTCGCATTTTGTATATATTATTTTAGCAGTTACATATATAAATAAATTTCTCAAACGTAAACGATTAGGACAAGTATTAATGCTAATAGTAATAGTATTGTTTATGAATTTAACCGGTAATACAGGTTCGGTGGTTAGGTCTGGAATAATGGCATCTTTGGGAGTGATTGCAAGCATAATACATAGAAAACCTGATATATGGAACAATATGGCTATAGCAATGCTAATTCAAATTATATTAAATCCATATATAATATTTGATGTAGGAGTACAGCTATCTTATGGTGGAGTTATAGGAATAGTTGCTTTTAATAAAATTGTAACAAATTTTATAGAAAAATTAAGTAATCAGACAAGAGAAAAATTTACTAATTTAATAAAAGAAAAAAATGAGAAAAATGAAATTATAAAAATACAAAACTATGAAGATAAAAAAGAAATTGCTAATAAAAGTTGGAATTTATGGGAAAGCATATGCAATTACATTAAAGAATCAATTAGTGTAACTATTTCCGCAAATATAGTAATAATTCCAATAATGATGTATACTTTCAATACAATTTCACTTTCTTTTGTAATTTCAAATTTACTTGCGGGAGCGATACTTGGCATAATAGTGCTTTATGCTTTTGCATTAATATTCTTATATATGGTACTACATAAATTTATTTCTCCATTATTTATAATACTTAATTTAATGCTCAAAATGCTAATATTTATTGCTCACATATGTAGTTTAATTCCATTTTCAAAAATATATGTTGTTACTCCAAATGTGGTTTTAATAATATTGTTTTACTTGTTTTTGTATCTACTTGTAAAGAAGCAAAATAGCATGATATTAAGTAAAAAAACAATAGCTTTTTTTACCATAGCAATAGTAATTTTAAATTTCATTTATCCTGTAATAACTTCAAAAAGAGATAACTTAGAAATTAATTTTATTGATGTAGGACAGGGGGACAGTACTTTAATTAGAGTTAGTAATGAAACAATTTTGATAGATGGAGGAGGTAGCTCATATGGAGAAACATTTGATGTAGGAGAACAAACTTTATTTCCATATCTTTTAGATAGAGGGATTAAAACAATAGACTATGTTATAGTCTCTCATTTTGACTCAGACCACTGCCAAGGACTTAATTTTGTGATGAAAAATATGAAAGTAAAAAGTGCTATTATTTCAAGCTTAGGGCAGGAATCTAACGAATATGATACGTTTATAAATTTGGCTCAAAAACAGGAAACAAATTTAATATTTGTAAAAAAAGGAGATATTATAAAAATAGGAGATTGCACAATAAAAATATTATTTCCAGATAATGAGCCCATAACAGACAATGAAAAAAATAATAATGCACTTGTTTTTAAATTTATGTGGAAAAATATATCAATATTATTTACGGGAGACATTGAAGAAAAGGCAGAAAATAAGATATTAAACTTATATGAAGAAAATTTAGAAGAATTACAATCTACTATATTAAAAGTTGCACATCATGGTTCAAAAACCTCTACAACAAAGTCATTTTTAGAAGCGGTAAAACCTCAAATTGCACTAGTTGGAGTAGGAGAAGATAACAATTTTGGTCATCCAAATAGTGGAGTAATTGAAAGGCTTGAAAGTATAGGTTGCAAAATTTATAGGACAGACGAATGTGGAGAAATTAGTTTTAAATTTAAAAATCAAATTTCAGTAAGTACTAAAATATCTAGCAATATGGTTTTCGAACATTTCAAGTGAGCGCAGGCGACGTAGGAGCGAAGCGTAACGTGCGAGCTGGAGCGAGTTTAATCTGGCGACCCACGTGGCGAAATGCGAGAGAAGTATATTGCGGATTATTTTAATATTTTGCATAAATTTAAATATTTTGGAAAAAATATACTCATAAAATAATTTCGACAAATTTGCAAAGATTTTGCCAATTTAGAATTTGGAGATGAGTATATGAAAAAATCTACAATTATTATTTTAATTTGTATTGCAATAGTTTTAGGAATGGTTAGCGGAATTGCATATGCCATATTAGATAGAAATAATTTGCAAGAAGCTCAGATAAATGAAATTAGAAAAGTCAATGAATTAATTGAATCTAATATAGTAAAAACAAATGGAATACATGAAGACGTAGTTGCTACAAGTGGTTCAGATGTTAAAATTTCACCTAATGCATATATTATTTTTGAAAAACATTATACTGATTGTGGACATACTATAATTCAAAAACAACAAATTGAGGCATCAGAAGTAAATAAAGATGAAGAATATTTTAAAAATGCCTATAGTGATTGGGAGATAGAAAGCTTTACAACTGATGAAGTAAAACTATATAAAGAGTTTCAGGGAAGTTGTGATGAACATTATTTAATTACTGTTAATGATGAAAACATAGTTGTTTATTCAATTGATAATGAGGGGAATAGGACTTTAAAAGAAGAAACAGATATACCTGTGCAATATTTGCCAGAAGAAGATGTGGAACTTTTAAAGCAAGGAATCACAGCCTATGGTCAAAATGAATTAGCCAAGAAATTAGAAGATTTTGAATAATAGCTAAATTTGATAGTGCATAAAGTACCAAGATACATTCTAGAGCATTTCAGCGAACGAGAGCAGTCACAGCATTTATGGCTTGCAATATGTGTTATCTGCGAAGTGGAGCGTGCAAGTTGGAGCGACTAGCGACCCGCGTGGCGAAATGCGGAAGAATGTATCTTGGTACTTTTGGTACTTATTTATTTAATCTTAACTATTATTACTTTTTGTTTCTAATATTTTTTTCAGGCACAGTCTTTGATTGCTTTTTTAATTCCTCTTTATTTGGCAAATATCCATTTCCATAGAAATATATGAAATACATAATAAGTGAGAATATAGCAAATAAAACTGCCAAAGCATAAATGTAAATGTCAAATCTATAGAAACCATATATCTTTATAATACAAGAGCTTACTACAGCTATGTAAATTAAAACTGTTGTAAGTTTTCCATACCATTTACTTGAGACTACTAGGCTTTTTCCATATAGGAATGAAGCACCAGCAATCATAACAGTTTCTTTTAATACTAGTATAACGACAATCCACCAAGGTATAACATTTTTTATTGCTAAAGTTAATAAAATAGAAAGTTGAGTTAACTTATCTGCTAATGGGTCCATTAATTTTCCAAAATCGGATATTGCATTATACTTTCTTGCAATCTTCCCATCTAATACATCTGTAAATGATGATAGGGTAAAAAGTATTAATGCTAGTAAATAATTATCATATATAAGTGCTAATACAATTGATGGTATAAATATAAATCTAATTACTGTTAAAATATTTGGTATGTGTTTTATCATTTTTCCTCCTAATCTTTTACACTAAAACTTAGTTTGTCCTCTTTCAAATCAATATATACTTTTTGTCCGTTTTTTAGTTCATTTCTTAGTAACATATCTGAAAGCTCATCTTCAACATATCTTTGTACAGCTCTTCTTAAAGGTCTAGCACCATATTTAATATCTGTTCCTTTTTGTAATAAATATTTTTTAGCTTCATCAGATACATACATTTTTATGTTTCTGTCATTTAAAACCTTTTGCGTATCAGTAAGCATTAAATTAACGATTTGAGTTAATTCATCATTACTTAAAGAATCAAATACTACAATTTCGTCCACTCTGTTTAAAAATTCAGGTCTAAATGTTTCTTTTAAACTATCTAAAACTTTATTTTTAGCATATGTACTGGTGCCAAAACCTATAGAGTTCATGTTTTGATTAGAACCTGCATTTGATGTCATTATAATAATAGTATTTTCAAAGCTTACTGTGTTACCTTGAGCATCTGTAAGTCTTCCGTCATCCAATACTTGTAGTAAAATATTAAATACATCACTATGAGCTTTTTCTATTTCATCTAATAAAACTATAGAATATGGATGTCTCTTAACTTTTTCTGTTAATTGTCCTGCATCATCATAACCAACATATCCTGGAGGTGCACCTATAAGTTTAGCAGTTGAGTTGCTTTCCATATATTCAGACATATCTATTCTAATTATACTTTCTTCACTACCAAAAACTTCTGAGGCTAGTGCTTTTGCAAGTTCTGTTTTACCAACACCAGTTGGGCCAACAAATATAAATGAAGGTGGTCTTTTTGTGCTTTTTAATCCTGCTCTATTTCTTCTTATAGCACGTGCAACAGCTGATACAGCTTCGTTTTGACCAATAACTCTTTTATGAAGGTTGTCTTCTAAAGATAATAGTTTTTGAGTTTCCTCTTCTGTAATTTTTTGAACAGGGATTTTAGTCCAGTTTTCTATTACTCTTGCTATATCAGCAGTAGTTAAAACTACTGGTTTCATACGTTTTTCAATAGCCTCAATTTGTTCTGTTAAAGAACATTCTTGAGTTTTAAGTTCAGCAGCTTTTTTATAATCTTCTGTAGAATCAGCTTCTGCAGCGGCTTCTTTTTGGGCTTGAACATCAGATAATTTATTTTTAAGTATCTCTAAGTCGTATAAATCTTTATTATTTAGATTAATTCTTGAGCATGCTTCATCTAAGACGTCTATAGCTTTGTCTGGTAAAAATCTATCATGTATATATTTTTCAGACATAATTACTGTTTGGCGAATAACATCATCTGGTATTTGAACTTTGTGGTAATCTTCATAATAGCTCTTTATGCCTTTTAATATTTCAATACTATCAGAAACAGTTGGCTCTTCTACCATTACAGGTTGAAATCTTCGCTCGAGAGCTGTGTCTTTTTCAATATATTTTCTGTACTCATTTAAAGTAGTTGTACCAATTAATTGAATAGTCCCATCAGCTAGTGAAGGTTTTAAAATATTTGCGGCATTCATTGAATGATCAGCATCACCAGCTCCAATAATGTTGTGTATTTCGTCAATAACAAGTATTATATTTCCAGCAGATTTACATTCATCAATAATATTTTTCATCCTAGCTTCAAACTGACCTCTAAACTGTGTGCCAGCAACGACTGCTGTCATATCTAACAAAAATACTTCTTTGCTTAAAAGTTTAGCAGGTACATTGCCTTCAGCAATTCTTAAAGCCAGTCCTTGAGCTATGGCTGTTTTACCAACACCGGGTTCACCAATTAAACATGGATTATTTTTAGTTCTTCTATTTAATATTTGAATAACCCTTGCAATTTCTTTTTCTCTACCAATTACTTTATCTATTTCATTATTTCTAGCTTTATTAGTTAAATTTGTGCCATATGTATAAAGTGTTTTTAATTTTTTATTAGCTTTTTTGTCTTCTTTAACAGCTTGGCGAGTTTGAGAATTGTTATTATTATTTGAGCCATTTCCTCCAAACATACCAGAAAATATTGAACCAAGAGGGATAGCAAAACCTTTTGGCTCATCTGTACTTTCGTCTGAGCCTTCATTATTTGCCATTTCTTCAGCCATTTTATTTAAATCTTCTTCTGAAATACCTTGAATAGCTAAATTTCCAGATAAATCTTTAAACATAGAGTTTAATTGCTCTGTCATATTATTTATATCGCTTTCAGAAAGGTTTGAAGTATTAGAAAATGCATTTAAGGGATTAATACCTCTTTTTTTAGCACAGTCATAACAATAACCTTCTGTTTTCATTTGACCGTCTTTATCTTGTTTATTAACAAATATAACGGCTGTATTTTTTTTACAATCTGAACATAACATATGTGTTTTCTCCAATCTATATAAAACGATAAATTCTAAAATATTATTTATAGATATTTTTAGCTCAAATATATATTCTTTCTCATTCCACAACATATATCAGAGTTAAAAATAACTATTAATATAATACATTAAAATGCCAAAATAGTCAAATATTTTAGCATTTTTGAATGTAAATTTTGTGTGTATAAAATGTATAACTTTACAATCTATCTTCTAGAATAATTTTTTTATTAAATATTTACTAAAAAAACTTTAAATGGTATAATTTTAAACAGAAAGGGTGAAATTATGATGAATGCAAAAACAATTAGATATATTATATACGCTTTAATTGTTGTTTTTTGTGTTGTGGCAATAGGACTAGGCGTATACGCACAATTTTTTGTTAAAGAACCAGTGCAAGATGGATATGGAAATGACATATCGGCAGGAGAAAATATAGTAACTTCACAAGATGTAAATCAATCTTTTATGGAGTTATTTACAAATGAATTTTATTCAAATTATGATGATACTAATATTATCAAAGCGGATAATACTAAAGAACTAGTATATACCTTTTATGAAGACAGTCAAAATGTAAGTGATAAATATAGTATGAATATTCATATACCAGTTATAAATATACAAAGTGACGTTGTAACAGGGTTTAATAATTTAACTCAAAGCATTTTCGTGGATAAAATAAATTCAGTAATGGCAGGAACTGATGTATATACAATTTATAACTTAGATTATGTATCATATGTAAATAACAATATTTTGTCTTTAGCAATAAAAGCTACTATAAAGGAAGGAGATAATCCTCAAAGAATCATAGTTCAAACATACAACTATAACTTAGAAACAAATGAAAGTGTTGCATTAAGAGATATATTGGAAGATAGAGATATAGATGGAACAGTAGTAGAAAATAGAATTAGAACGGTTGTACAAAATGCAAGTAATAATGCAAATGAACTAATTAATTCAGGATATACTGTTTATCAAAGAGATATAAATGACGAAATGTATCAAATAGATAATATAACAAATTTTATAGAAGGCCCAAATGGAGAATTGTATATAATCTTTGCATATGGAAATAATAATTATACTTCTGAAATAGACATTATACAAATCTAATATTATATATGGTATAAAAACGTAAAATAAAAATATAATAAGAAATATCATAATATTATAGAAATATAATAATGGAGCAATATATGAAGAAAAAAGAATTTAACTTCCATAATATAATTTGGTATATGATTTTGTTTAGTATACTAGGTTTAATAATAGAAACTGTCTATGGCTATGTTTCAACTGGAATATTGGAAAGTAGAAAAGGGCTTATTTTGGGTCCTTTCTGCCCAATATATGGTATTGGAGCGGCCTTTTTTATTGTATTACTTAGCGATTATAAAGAAAGCAAAGTTAAATTATTTATTATGGGAGCAATTGTAGGAACAATTTTTGAATATATATGTAGTTATATACTTCAAGTTGTATATGGAAGTATGTTTTGGGATTATTCGTACACAACATATCAAATAAATGGTAGAATATCATTAACTTATACAGTATTTTGGGGCATTTTAGCGGTTTTATTAATAAAATATATTAAACCACAATTTGATAAAGTAATAGATAAAATACTTTCAAAGCCTTGGGATAAGATTATAACAGCTTTTTTAATACTAGACATTGCTTTAACAATTTTAGGCGTTACCGTTTATATGAATAGAGCAGAAAAGAAATATAATAATGAACAAATTAATGAAAATGTGCTAGATAAAATATTTAATGATAATATAATGTCTTTTATATTTCCTAATTTAAGATTTACAGATGAAGTTGGCAATTCAATAATGGTAAGAGATATGATAAATAAAGTTACAATTTAGCAAAATATACATTCTTAATGACCAATATACATTCTCTCACATTTCGCCGCGCGGGTCGCTATTCGCTCCAGCTTGCACGTTACGCTCCGCTCCTACGTCGCCTTCGCTCACTTGAAATGTTTGAGAACATATATTGGTCATTTTTATAATATAATTGCTGAATTGTAACGAAAAAACAAGAAAAAATAGCTTTTTTTGCATAAATTGGTTGAAATTGCTTAGAATATATGGTATAATTATAGTTGTCGTCGCAATAAAAAAGGAGTGTGAACGTATATTTTAAGTAAAAGAATAGCATATTATATGAAACGAACGATAAAGCTCTTTAAGATAATAGCTATTGCTTTAGCAATAATAATTGCAATAATGTTTATAAAATTTAGACCAGCATATAGTGTTAGTCTAAATGGTGAAGATATAGGATACGTAGGGGACGAAGAAGAATTTAAAACCGAGGTAAATGAAAATATATTAACACCTAGTGAATCAAATGTAGCATTTGTTGAACTAGACAATGTAGAATATACATTTAGCTTAGTTAGTAGAGATGAAGTAAATGAAAACGAAGTTATGCTTACTTTAGAACAAAGTGCACAAAATGTATACAGAGTATATGAAGTAGCAGACTTAAATAATGAAGAAACTAAAGTATATGTTAATACAATGGAAGAGGCAGAGGAAATAGTTTCTACATTAAAAGAACAATATAATGAAATAGAGCCAGATCTAGTCATAAATCAAATTTATTTAGATAATGTCGACGAAGTTAACGAAGAAACTATACAGCTTGCAAAACAGGAGTTAACAAATAATTTGCAAGAAGAATTAGAAGAAAAACAACAAATAGATAGTAGAACAGTAAATGGTATTTATTTAGCAGTTGTTCCTGTTACAGGTAGAATTACATCAAGATTCGGTGCTGTTGAAAGCATAAGAGACCATACTCACATGGGTATAGATATTGCAGCAACAAGAGGTACAGCAATTTTAGCAACAGCGAGTGGAACTGTAACATATGCTGGATGGAGTGGTGGATATGGTTACTTAGTAAAAATAAACCATGGTAATGGTGTAGAAACATATTATGGTCACTGTAGTAAATTGTATGTATCTGCTGGTGATACAGTAGAAGCGGGTGAACAAATTGCAGCAGTTGGTTCAACAGGGAACTCAACAGGTAACCACTTACACTTTGAAATTAGGTTAGATGGAAAACAAGTAAATCCACAAACATATGTATATCAATAAAAATAAAGCTTAAATTTAGCATAAGTTAAATTTAAGCTTATTTTTAATATAATAGGAAAGTTATCAAGAGTTGGAAACAAAGATTGTTTACATAAACACAA
>CAKNIU010000026.1 GCA_930980675.1 uncultured Clostridium sp. | reverse complement strand
GACAACTTGATTAAAAGTCAAGTGCTCTACCAACTGAGCTAATGACTCATAACTCTAGTTGCAACTACTACACGTAGTTGACACATACATTATTGTACTACAAGTATAGCCATTTGTCAACTGAATTTTTTAAATTTTTTCGAAAAATTTACACATTATTTTTGTAATATATAAAAAAACTTGCAATACACATAACAAAATATTATAATCATCTAAAGGAGTAAGTTTATGGAACGTGTTGATAAAATTAATTACTATTTAGATATAGCAGAAACTATTTCAGAAAGAGGTACTTGTCTTCGTAAAAACTTTGGTGCAATTATTGTTAAAAATGATGAAATAATTGCTACTGGCTATACAGGTGCACCTAGAGGAAGGAAAAATTGTATTGATTTAGGTTATTGTACAAAGAAAAAAATATTTCCTGATGTAAGGCACAGTGGCTATGATGCTTGTAGAAGTGTTCATGCTGAACAAAATGCTATGCTAAGTGCCTCAAGAAAAGATATGATAAACAGTGATTTATATTTAGTTGGTGTTAGAAAAGATACTGGCAATTATGAGGAAGGTGCTTCTCCTTGCCAAATGTGTAGAAAACTTATAATTAATTCTGGAATTAAATATGTTTATGTAAGAATTAACAAATCTAATTATGAAGTAATAAATGTTGCTGATTGGATTGAAAATGATGATTTGTTAAATGGTAAAATTAGCTATTAAGCTTTGCTTTTTTGCACTTTTTCATACTTATTTTTTGTTAAATAAATTTATTGTTTTTTTCTAAGCAAAAAGACGTCTTGATTATGACGTCTTTATTTTACTATAAATTAGGCTCGTCTATATCTGCTGTTTTTACTCTTACTTTTTTGTCAATTTCTCCTTTTAAATCTCTCGATATCTCTGCCATTTGATCGATTAGAAAATCTTTTATTCTACCTTGATATTGGTCAGTAACTGTAATATTTGTTCTTGATGACATATTTCTAACTGTATCAAGTTCTTGATTTAAAATAGAATTATATGTAGTAAGAGTTCTATTATTAACAAACCTTCCCTCTGATCCCTTTCTTAATATGCTTAGTTGTGGTGATGTAAAAAATACTTGTGTTATTGGTTTATAACCTTTTAAATAATTAGATTGATACATTTCTATTATTCTTCCATAATCTTCTTGTGACATCTTTCCTTGACTAATATCACTTTTCATCCAAGGTATTCTATCTATAAGCCCTCTATCATAAATAACTACTTTTCCTTTTGCATTTGCAAAATCTTCGCTAATATTTTTCATTAATTCTAATATCATCCAAAAATTATAATGTTCAGAAGATTTTGGTATAGGATTATATTCTGCTGTTTCTCTTCTAGTTATAACTGGTATTCCTTTTTTATCAAAAGCATTTTGGATCGCATTTTTTAAAGTTGTCTTTCCACTTTTGGGCGTTCCTATTAATTCAATAAATAAAGGCTTATCACTTCCAGTTACTTCTCCTTTTATTTCCTCTAAAGTTCTATCTATTTCTTCTAATTTTTTTAATTTGTCTTCTCCATTAATAGCCATTGTTTTACTCCTTATTTAAAAAGTTTATCTAATATTACTTTATATCTCTCATATAATTTGTTATCTTTAGAGTTCACAATCACTGCATTATACATTTCTGTATAGTACCATTTTTGCTTTTCATATGGTCTATTAAAGCTTTTCCAAACTTCATCACCTTTTTCTAAAATTAAATCGTACAATGTTTCCAAATTGTTTATTTTATCTGCACATTCTACCATTTTTCCTTCAAAACTAGCCGTTTTTATTTTATCTATAGCCTGTCTTTTCCTTTCTTCCCAAGGAAGAGACTTATCTTCTGTTACTTCTTCAACTATTTTAGCTACATTATCTCCAAATTCTTTTTTTATGTCATTTAATATGTATTTTGTATCTTCAACTACATCATGAAGTATTCCTGCTATTACACAATCTTCACTCATATTAGAATCTTTTAACATCATTCCTACTGTAAATGGGTGAAATATCATTAGTACGTTATCTGTCTTTCTTCTTTGGAGGTCGTGAGCTTTTGTAGCAAATAAAATAGAATAATCTAATCTTTCCATAAGTGCTCCTCGTATAACTAAAAATATTTAGGCTTTTAAAAGGTTACCCATAAACCTTTTTTAATATTCTATTCTTCATCTTCTTCGTTTAATTCGTCAACAACGTCATTTACATCAATTCCATGTATCATACAAGCTTCTTCTAAAGTTTCTCCTTGTGATGCTGGACAACCAATGCAATGCATTCCTACTTGTAATAATAAATCAACCTTTTCTGGTGCTTTTTCAATTATTTCACCTATTTTTGTATCTTTACTAAACTTCATAATTTTCTCCTTTCTCGTATATTTTATCACATTTTTTCGAAAAAGTATAGACAAAGTGAAAATTTTGTTATATAATTTCCAACAGTTGGGAGGAGTGCTTTATGATTACTTTAGTAGATTTATTTTTTATTTTTTCTATTTTAAATTTATTTATAGCAATTTACATTATTTATACTTTTTTCCAATTCAAATTTACCCACTCAGCTCAAGGCTCAAAACTACAAATTAAATTAAAAAGAGGTGATGATTATTAGATTTATTATTTGTGCATTATTCACATTTTTTACTTTAATTTTTTCACTAATATTGTTTAAACCAATATTATTTACCTCTGCTAATTCACTAGTTAGCAATTTAAAAATATTTGATTTTATATTAGAAGACCATTCATTATGGCATAATTTTAAAATACTTTATATTATTACTCAATTATTTAATTCCATAGTTATTTCTAATATTATTTATTCAAAGTTTTTATCAAATATTTTTATCCATACTCATCACACACAAGAAAAATCCATAAATCCTAATGAAATTAACTTACTTATAGGAAACTCTCAAGAAAATAAACCCATTTACATACCTGAAAAAAGTTTATACCAAAATATGCTTATTACTGGAGGAATTGGTACTGGTAAAACAGCATCTGCAATGTATCCTTTTACTAAGCAACTAATTAAATATAAATGTGATAACCCAAAAGAAAAGCTAGGTTTTCTTATACTTGATGTCAAAGGTAATTATTATTCAAAAGTGCGAGAATTTGCTGAAGAATATAATAGGCAAAAAGATGTTATAGTTATAGAATTAAGTGGAAAATATACCTATAATCCTTTGGACAAGCCTAATTTGAAAGCTTCAATTTTGGCAAATAGGATTAAAACTATTTTACTTTTGTTTTCACCAAATAATTCTGAGTCATACTGGCTTGATAAATCTGAGCAAGTAATCGAAAATTTTATTACTTTTTGTAGGATGTATAATAATGGATATGTTACTTTTGAAGAACTACATAAATTAATTACAGATAAAAAATATTACTTAGAAAAGATTCACGAAGTTCGAAAAGTATTTTTATCCGCTGTTTTAAGCGATTCTGATATTTACGACTTGCTTTCTTGTATAAGATTTATTGAAAAGGATTTTTACAGTTTAGATGACAGAACTTTTAATATATTAAAGTCTGAAATTACTAGAATTACTAATTGTTTTGTTTCTGATTATGAAGTTTTAAAAACTTTTTGCCCTACAAAACAAAAGGAAAATTTTTATGGTTTTGAGGATACAATCGAAAATGGTAAAATTGTTGTATTAAACTTAAATATTGGTAAGTATAAAAATTTATCTAAAATAATTGCAGCATATTTAAAGCTTGATTTTCAAACAGATGTTATTACACAGCTTTCAACATATGTTAAAAGGCCTATGGTCTTTATTTCTGATGAGTACCAAGAGTATGTAACAAGTTCAGATGCAGAATTTTTTGCCCAAAGTAGAGAAGCAAAATGTATCAATATTGTGGCTACTCAAAGCTACACTTCTTTGCTTCACACTTTAAACAATCAATATTCTGTAAAAGTAATTGTTCAAAATTTGGTTAATAAGCTCTGGTTTAGAACAGATGATATTTTTACAATTGAAGATGCCCAAAAGCAAATTGGTAAAGAGGATAAAGAAAAGTCTTCTAGGACTATTTCTGAAAATTCCAAAGAAAGTAACTATAATTATTTAATTAAGCGCTTTTCTTCAATTGATTCTAATTTATCTGAAAGTATTAATACTTACTTTCAGTTTGATTATTCTTATGACTATAATTTTTTTACCCAAGAATTAGAAACTTTTACTAGTTTGGCGTTTTTGTCTAATGGTAATAAAATTATAAAACCCCAAAAGATAAATATGATACCCTACTTTAAAAGTAATTGATATTATTAGAATTATTTTTACAAAAGTTAAATTTTATTTAGCAAAAAAGACTTACTAGGCTTTAATAAATTATTAATCATTTAATAAAGAAAGGATGTGTTTTTATGAAGAAAATTAGAAAAAAATTATTTTTTATATTATTTTGCTTAGCTTTAGCATTTTTATTTATCTGCATCTCTTCAAATACATATGCTGCAACCCCAAAGCTTGTTAAAACTTTAACTGATGCATTTGAAGATATTGAAGATTGGATTTTAAAGCTTGCAACACCTGCAGCCGCTGTTGCTGTAGGCGTAGGACTTTTTATGAAAAAGTTTAGTTTCGGTGATGAAGAAAAAATGAGAACTGCAAAAAAGGTTATTCGAGGCTCTTTATTTGCTTATGGATTTGTACTAGCGATTAATCTTGTATTATCTGCAATTGAGTCTTTAATAGGATAAATTATTTATTTCACTATTTAACCAATAAATCCCAATATACATTTTTCAGAACATATATTGGGATTTAAATCAAATCTAATATTTAGTAAGAAAGGAATTTTACATTGGAACAATCAGAAATTGTAAACATTATTATAGAAACAATTAACTCCATATTTAGCAACCTATTTTCTTCAATAGATAATAATGTTTATTCATATTTAGATACATTTACTTTTATTGATAGTAATATAATAAACAACTCATTTTTTGAAAAACTACTAGGTAGCGATGGAAAAAATGGTATTTTGTATTTAACAGATGCTTTACTACTAGGCATTATTATTTATTATGCAATAAGATATTCATATTCCACATTTACTGGAAATAATGTGGAAAAGCCTACTCAATTCGTTTTCAAAATGGTTATTGTAGGAATATTTGTTAATAGTTCTTACTTTTTATGTGAGCAAGTGCTTAACATTAATTATTTAATTTCTGGTAGTATACAAGATATTGGCGAAAGTGTTGTTGGCAAAGATATTACTTTTTTAAGTTTAATACAAAGTTTAAACTCAGTTATATCTGTTGGAGAAAATAGTTTTGATTTGTTTTCTTTTGATGGAATTATTAAAGGCTTTATATCTGTAGGCTTATTAAATATTTTATTTTCTTATTCTCTTAGATACATAATAATACAGGTTTTTGTACTTACTACACCACTTGCAATACTTTCTTTAATAAATACATCAAGCTACTGGATATTCAAAGCTTGGGCTAGAGCCTTTTTCTCTCTTTTATTACTCCAATCTTTTGTTGCATTAATATTAATTGTTATGCTTGCTTTAGACTCATCAAACAAATTGCTTTTAATTGGTGCTATTTATGCTTTAATGAGAGCAAATACTTTTATGAGAGAAATTCTGGGCGGAGTTAGCGTTGATGTTTCAAGTAATATTTCATCAATTATGGCTTCGTTTAAAACTTAGAGTTAAAAATAATTGTCTTTTGGCGAGGTGGCGACTGTAAAAAAAATCCTCAACATATAGCAACATTGAGTGCCTAACCAAAATCATAATTTTTTATGCGAGCTCTATTTTATATAAGAAAGGATTACCAAATGAAATTCATTTTTCCGCAAAATTTTAATTTTAAAAATAAATTACTTGGTATAATTGATTACCCTACTGCCATATTTAATGTAATTTACTTTTTTATAATATGGTTTTTTTGTAATTTACTTGTGCCTAATCTTACAGCTAAAATAGTTATAATTATATTTTTGTACTTGCCTATATTTTTATTGAGTGTAGTTGATTTTAACCATGAAAACATATTGTATTTTATTTGGTATATGTTAAAATATTTTTTTAGACCGAAGATATATTTGTATAAATAATTGTTGTAAACAGTTACAAAAAATGATATAATTCGACATAGTAAAGTTTAAGCAAATTGCAGGAGGTAAATATGAAGTTAGAGCAGAATGATTCTTCACTTATTTTTTCAACCACTTCAATTCCCGATGTTTTTTTTACTGAGTATTTATCTCAGGCAGGCGGAGATTTTGTAAAGGTTTATTTGTATTTATATTTTTTATCAAAATACAATAAAGAAGTTAAAATAAATGATTTATCTAAGAAACTGGAATTACCACTAAAAACAATACAGGATGCTGTAAAGTATTGGGAAGATGAAGGTTTACTTATTCGTAAAAATCAAGGCTTTATTGTAGCTAATTTGCAAGAAATAGAATTAAATAAATTATATAAACCTAAAATAACTATTTCTTCAACAGATCTAGCTAAAGTCGCTGAAAACAAGTACAGAGCTAAAGCAATTGATACTATAAATAATGAATTTTTCCAAGGTGTAATGTCTCCTTCTTGGTATGGAGATATTGACTTGTGGTTCAAAAAATACGCCTTTGATGAAGAAGTTATGATAGCATTATTTAGATATTGCTTTAATAAGTCTGCTTTGCATAGAAGTTATGTTGCTACAGTTGCAGAAGCTTGGAATAAAAATAAAATAAAAACATTTGCAGATTTGGATTTATATTTTGAAAAAGAGGCAAAAGTTAAAACTCTCGAAAATAGTATTCGTAAAAAACTTAGACTTAACAGAAATCTTAATATTTATGAAGAAGCTTATGTCGAAAAATGGAATATTACATATGGCTATGGCTTAGATGTTATAGATATTGCTTTAAAGAAAATGGCAGGTAAGTCTACCTATAGCTTTGAGTATATGGATAAAATGATTAGCGATTGGCATGAAAGAGGTTTAAAAACTCCTGATGAGATAAACAAACTATTGGAAAATCAAAAAAATAAACCAGTGCAAAAGAAAGAAACTAAAGAAACCAAAGCTAATTTTTCACAAAGACAATATACTGATTTGAATAATTTTTATAGTAATATATAGAAATAGATAATTATTTAAAGATTACATTATTTTAAACACAAAGTTGCAATATATATTTTTCCATACATATATTGCAACTTTGCAACAAATAAAAAAGAAAGAGGTGATAGAATTTGAACGCAAAAAATTTGCAAACCTTGTTAGTTGAATATGACCAAAAACGTTCTAGAGCAATATCTGATGCAGAATCTAAAAAACTAGAAATGTATACCGAAATACCTCGGTCTAGAAAAAATAGACAATGATATAAATACTGTTTCAATTTATGCAATAAAGTCAGTTTTAACACAAAAAGACCCTAAAGCTCCACAAAAACTAAAAAGTGATTTAAGTAATTTAAAAAAGCAAAAAATTGAGCTATTACAAAAATACGGAAAAACAGAGAAAGATCTAGCACCACATTTTGAATGTTCTAATTGCCAAGATACAGGATATATTCAAACAGAAAATGGTGTTACACTTTGCCCTTGCATAAAGCAAAGATTGTATAATATACAATATAATAATTCGAATATTTATGATTTAGAAAATCAAAATTTTTCTAAATTTAATATTAATTATTATTCAGATAAAACCGATACTGAAAAATATAAATCAAAATTATCTCCAAGAGAAAATATAGAAAAAATAAGAAAAATATGTGATAAATTTATAGAGAATTTTGATGACCCAAATGAAAATAATTTACTTTTCTGTGGCAACTCTGGTTTAGGTAAAACCTTTTTATCTTCTTGCATAGCAAATGAAATGATTAAAAAAGGCAAAACGGTGCTTTACCAAACAGCCCCAGTAATGCTAGATAATATAATAGATT
Organism: uncultured Clostridium sp.; assembly: GCA_930980675.1. The sequence continues at coordinate 4,324 of CAKNIU010000026.1, read as the reverse complement.
ATAAATTTGGAAAATCAAATAATAACATAGTTTCTACAATAAATTCTGTAGATTTACTTATTATTGATGATTTAGGCACAGAAACAAAAAATAATTTAAAAATTACAGAATTATTTAATATAATAAACTCAAGGTTATTAAATCAAAACAATACCATAACAAAGACTATTATTTCAACTAATTTATCTTTACAAGAATTATATAATAATTATGATGAAAGAATTTTGTCTAGAATTATTGGTAATTATGAAGCTTGTTACTTTTTTGGAGATGACATACGAATAAAAAAGAAAATGGCTAATGTATAAAGACAAACAAAAATTCCATTTAAGGTTTAATCCCTAAATGGAATTTTTTGTTGGCAATTAAAACCAACCCTATTGATAATTAATATTTTTATTTCTCATCCAATCCTTCTGGATCTTCATCAATTGTTTCAATGCTTACTACTTTGCCACCGTCGTTTGTTCTCATTAGAGTAACACCTTGAGTATTTCTTCCAAGTACACTTATTTCTTTTGCTTTTATTCTTATTACTGTACCTGTGTCGGTTATCATCATTACATCTTCATCTTCATTTGCAATTCTGATTCCAACTATATTTCCTGTTTTAGAAGTTATTTTGTATGTTATTACACCTTTTCCACCTCTAGTTTGTACTCTATATTCATCAAGTTCTGTTCTCTTTCCAAAGCCGTTTTCAGTTATTGCAAGCAATGTTTCATTTTTATTTGATACTATTGATTCCATTCCTATAACTACGTCATCTTTATCTAGCCTTATTCCTATAACACCTTGTGCTGTTCTACCAACAGGTCTTACGTCTTTTTCACTAAATGTGATACACATACCTTTTTGAGTAACTAATACTACATTATCTTCTCCGTCTGTTAGTCTAACGTCTATTAGCTCATCATCTTCTTTTAGGTTAATTGCAAGAAGTCCTGTTTTTCTAGCTGAGTCATATTCTTTAAGTGGTGTTTTCTTTATCATACCTGTTTTTGTAGCCATAAGTAAGAACTTGCCATCTTCAAAATTCTTAATTGGAATAACTGCAGATATTTTTTCCCCTGCTTCTAATGCAAGCAAGTTTACTATTGCTGTACCTTTTGCAGTTCTACCTGCTTCTGGTATTTCAAATCCTCTTAATCTATATAACTTACCTTTATTGCTAAAGAATAATATTAAGTCATGTGTTGAAGCTTTGAATATTTGTTTTACGAAGTCATCTTCTCTTGTTGTCATTCCTGTAATTCCTTTTCCACCTCTTCTTTGGCTTTTATATGTATCTTGAGGCATTCTCTTGATGTATCCAAAGTGTGTTAGGGCTATTATAGAATTTTCTTCTGTGATTAAGTCTTCTTCGTTAAATTCGCCTTCTGCTGCAACTATTTTTGTAAGTCTTTCATCACCATATTTTTCTTTTAATTCTAAGCATTCTTCTTTTATAATATCGTATACAAGTTTTTCACTTGCTAATATTTCTCTTAAATGTGCTATTAACTTCATTAACTGCTCATACTCTTCTTCTATTTTTTCTCTTTGCAAACCTTGAAGAGTTCTTAGTCTCATATCTAGTATAGCTTGTGCTTGTATATCATCTAAGCCAAAACGTTCCATTAATCTTTCTTTTGCATCATCATAAGATTCACGAATTATTTTGATTACTTCGTCAATGTTGTCTATTGCTATTCTTAAGCCTTCTAATATGTGAGCTCTAGCTAAAGCTTTGTCTAAACCAAACTTTGTTCTTCTTAAAACTACTGTTTTTCTGTGCTCTATGAAGTAGTCTAAACATTGTCTTAATGTAAGAATTTTTGGTTCGTTGTTAACTAAAGCAAGCATTATAACGCCAAAAGAATCTTGCATTTGAGTGTATTTATATAATTGATTTAATATTACCTTTGCATTTGCGTCTCTCTTAAGCTCAATAACAACTCTAACCTTTTCTTCTCTATCTGATTCATCTCTAACTTCTGAGATTCCTTCAATCTTTTTATCTCTAACTAATTGGCTAATATCTACAATTAATTTAGCTTTGTTTACTTGGTATGGAAGTGATGTAACAATTATTCTTTGTTTGTTTCCACTCATTTCCTCTATTTCTGCTTCTGCTCTTAGAGTTATTTTTCCTTTACCTGTAGAATAAGCTTGTTTAATTCCTTCTCTACCAAGAATTAGTCCACCTGTTGGAAAATCTGGTCCTTTTACTATTTTAAATAATTCTTCATCTGGTAAATCTTCATCAGATTCAATTATTTTAATTATGGCATTTAATATTTCTGTTAAATTGTGTGGCGGTATATTTGTAGCCATGCCAACAGCTATACCTGATGAGCCATTAACTAAAAGTGCTGGAAGTCTTGCTGGAAGTACTGTAGGCTCTTGTCTTATACCATCAAAGTTTGGCATAAAGTCTACTGTATCTTTTTCAATGTCTGTAAGCATTGTTTCAGCTATTTTTGACATTCTAGCTTCTGTGTAACGGTAAGCAGCAGCTCCATCACCATCAATAGAGCCAAAGTTTCCATGACCATCAATAAGTGGATATCTAAGTGAAAAGTCTTGTGCCATTCTAACCATTGCATCATAAACTGATGAGTCACCATGTGGATGATATCTACCTAAAACGTCACCGACGGTTGTAGCAGATTTTCTGTATGGCTTGTCTGCTGTTAAACCATCTTCATACATTGTATAAAGTATTCTTCTATGAACTGGCTTCATACCATCTCTTACATCTGGAAGAGCTCTTTGTACTATAACACTCATTGCATAGTCTATATAGGCAGTCCTCATTTCTGACTCGATGTCACGTTCAATAATTTTGCCTTCGTTGAATTCTGGTTCTTCTTTTTTGTCCATTTGTTTACCTCTTTTCTGCTATTTTTCTGTACTTATTATACTAAAACAAGACTTAATTTGCAAGGAAAAAATGGAGATTTTTAGAACTTTTATTACTCGACCTTTAGCTTACGCTATAAGACCGTTTCCTACCTAGTTTATTTATTTATTTTTAATTTTGCACTATTTTGAGTATTCTATTTGTATTGTCACTTTAAGTGACAATACAGCTTACAGTGCTACGACATGTAAAGTGTGGGTCGAGAAGAAGCGATGCTGAGCGAACTGTGCGGACTGTTGCTGCTACGGCCTGAAGCTGGATAGCCCGAACCGGAACCGCCGTAGTAGCCTCCGCGTAAAATACGGGAGCTATGAGAGTACGCCTCTTGTGTCCACTCCCAGCAATTTCCTGCTAGGTCATATATATTATTTGCTTTCCAATAGTCACTATATCCTGTATTTTGTTTTGAACCCGCTCCATTAACATCTGCATTTTCAGAACTATCACTATAATTTCCCCAACTACTTGAATCTGTGTCTGTATTAAATCCGCTTTGTTCTAGCCAATCACATACTGCATCCCATTGTACTCCATATATCATTGTACTTTTTACATTGTCTTTTCCTGTTACTACATTTTGGCATGCTTTATATAAATTATACCAATTTCCTGCTTTGTTTGCTGATAACACTTCTCCTGCTTTTTCTGTTGGAGCTTCTACTGTTCCTGTTAGCTCATATCTTCCTATATAAAATCCTTTATATTTTTTTATGCTATCACTCATTGCTTTATATTCTTTTACAAAACTATCTGCCATGTCTTTTGTACTATTGAAACCTAATATATTATCATAGTATCGTGCATTCGTATCATAAAGACTCAATACATCAGGCTCACGTGTAACATAGTTTCCTTCCTCTGTCTCTTCTACACCTGGTATTCCCGCTGTATATGAGTTCTGATCTTCGTTTCTAATTGTTAAATTGCTGTACACATTTGTAGTTACTTCATTTTCTTCTTCTGCACCTGTTGCATTTTTATTTAATGTCGCTGTTACATCTGTAAAATAGTTTTCTGGATTTTCTACTGGCACCCATACAAATTGGTTTCCCTGTAAATCACTGGACACATTATCTGTTGCCGTTGTTTCATCCCAATCTTTTTCATCTATAGGATTATCTGATATTACTAAACCTGTCTCTTCACTTCCTCCTACATAGTAAAATCCATTTGGAATTGGAACTCCATCTACTCTTGTTATATTATTAGCGTAGTCATCTATAAAGTCTCCTGCTTGTTCAATTTCTTTTTGTTCATTTTGCTCTGCCATTTGCCATGTGTTTGCTGCATTTTCAGCTCTTCTAAACAATCCGTTATCTCCTATTGTTAAGCTTAGTGCTACTCCTGCTAGAATAAGCAAAACTATGATGTTTAGTATGTTATCGATGGTTAGGCTGTAGAAAAATAGACTGGAATAGT
>CAKNIU010000025.1 GCA_930980675.1 uncultured Clostridium sp. | reverse complement strand
CCAAGACTAAATTCCAGTTTTGATATCTATCTGGAATTTACTTTTAAAATTAAACAAAAGTAAAAACTCTGTAACTAAAATGTTGCAGAGTTTTTGTTTTTGTGGTAAAATGTATTCACGTTTTAATGCGCTAAATTTGGAAGGAACAGACAAAATGAAAATTATAGAAATGCAGAATACATATATAAATAAAATAAAACAAATTAATAAAAATGGCAGATATGCAGTACTTACTATGGGTTGCCAGCTAAATGAAAATGATTCTGAAAAAATATCTGGTATGCTTGAGGCTTCAGGTTATACAAAAACAGATGACTTAACAAAAGCAAATGTTATAGTTTTTAATACTTGTTGTGTCAGAGAAAATGCAGAAGACAGATTATTTGGAAAGCTTGGTGAAGTTAAAAAGTACAAAGAAAACAATGGAACTATTATAGCAATTGGTGGCTGTATGATGCAGGAAAAACATATAGTAAATAGACTTAAGCAAAGTTATCCCTTTGTAGACATTATATTTGGTCCACACACTATGCAAGACTTTCCAAAAGATTTATATAATAGCATAGTAGAAAATAAAAAGATTGAGGACATATTGGACATAGATGGCAATATTATTGAAGGCATGCCAATTGTAAGAGATGACAGTATAAAAGCATCAGTTGCAATAATGAATGGATGCAATAATTTTTGTACATATTGTATTGTTCCATATGTAAGAGGTAGAGAACGTAGTAGAAATCCTCAAGATATATACAATGAAGTTTTAGATTTAGCTAAGAATGGCTACAAAGAAATAACTTTACTAGGCCAGAATGTTAATTCTTACTTAGTTAGTGAAAGAAAACAAAACAAAAATTTAAACCTTACCGTTAAAAAAGAAAATGGTGAAGAAGTAGAAGTAAATTCGTTTGCTAAATTATTAAGACTAATTAACACAATAGATGGTATAGAAAGAATTAGATTTATATCACCACATCCCAAAGATTTTACAGATGATGTAATATATAGTATAAGCGATTGTGACAAGGTTTGTAATTTAATTCATTTACCACTACAATCAGGAAGTACAAATGTGTTAAAAGCCATGAACCGCAAATACACAAAAGAGCAATACTTAAATCTAGTAGAAAAAATCAGAGCAAAAATACCAGATGTACAATTTTCTACAGATATTATAGTAGGATTTCCTGGAGAAACAGAGGAAGATTTGGAAGATACTTTAGATGTAGTAAAAAAAGTAGGATATGAGCAGATATTTATGTTTATATACTCAAGAAGAGTTGGCACGGTTGCTGATAAAATGGAAAATCAAATTGATGAAAAAGTAAAACACGAAAGATTCAATAGGCTAAAATCTTTAGCAGAAAAAATAATAGAAGAAGGCAATAAAAAATATGTAGGAACAGTTCAAAAGGTTTTAGTTGAAGGAAAAAGCAAAACGAATGACAAAATATACACAGGAAGAACTGAAACAAATAAGGTAGTAAATTTTGAAGGAAATGACGACCTAGTAGGAAAAGTAATACCACTTAAAATAGCTTCAGAACATATGTGGTATTTGAAGGGTGAATATGAAAACTGATAAAAATTCACACAGGTGCAAATGTGTATATTTACATAATGCATTATTATAATAAAAACAAGATTCGGAGGAAAAAGTCGTGTCAGAAATAATTGAAAAAGAAGAAAGAAACCAAGAAATTATTGAAGGAGTAGACAATTTAATAGGCTCTACAAAAAAAAATGAAGCAAAAAAAGAAAATGACCCAACTGATATAGTAGAAGAAACTGAAGGTCAAATAAATGGAATTGATTTAAAAAAAGTTTCACCAATGATGCAACACTATTTACGAACTAAAGAAAAATACAAAGACTGTGTACTTTTTTATAGATTAGGCGATTTTTATGAAATGTTTTTTGATGATGCAATAAATGTATCAAGAGAGCTTGAACTTACACTTACAGGAAAAGACTGCGGTTTAGAAGAAAGAGCACCAATGTGTGGTATACCATATCACGCAGCAGAAGGATATATTGCAAAGCTTATAGAAAGAGGCTACAAAGTAGCTATTTGTGAACAACTTGAAGATCCTAAATTTGCAAAAGGTATTGTAAAAAGAGATGTTATTAAAGTTGTAACACCTGGTACAGTTGTTGAAAGTACATTGCTAGAAGATAAAAAGAACAATTACATAATGTCAATATATAAAGAGGGAATATACTTTGGACTAGCAGTTTGTGATATTTCAACTGGTGATTTTTATGCAACAGAAATAAGAGACGAGAACAATTTTGCAAAATTGATAGATGAAATTTCAAGATATAATCCATCAGAATTAGTAATAAATAAAATGATGAGCGAAAGTGCAGAAGAACTTTCATACATAAAGCAAAGATTTAACTGCTTTGTTTCACTAGTAGATGAGTTTGATGGGGATTATCAAAAAATAGATAAAGATTTTGATTTAAGAGATGACAAAGGAGATAGCATATCAACTATTAAAACTAAGTTATTCGCTGTTTCAGCTATAAATGGACTTATGTATTATATAGAAGACACTCAAAAATCAAAATTAGAAACTTTAAATCAAATAACAATTTACAATACAACAAAGTATATGTCTCTTGACTTAAATGCTAGAAGAAACCTAGAACTTACAGAAAAAATGAGGGATAAATCTAAAAAAGGAACTTTGCTTTGGGTACTAGATAAAACAGATACATCAATGGGAGGAAGACTTCTTAGAAGATGGATAAGCGACCCTCTTATAGATGTAAAAGATATAAATAAAAGATTAGAAGCAGTAAAAGAGCTTAAAGATAGCCCAATGCTTAGAGATGATTTGTGTACAGCTTTAAAAAATGTTTATGATATAGAAAGACTAGCTGGCAAAATTTCTTATGGAACTGCAAATGCTAGAGATTTAGTAACTTTAAAAAATTCAGTTCATCAATTGCCAAAAATAAAGAATTTGCTAGCAAGTACACAAGCACCTATGCTCCAAGAAATGTATCAAGGCTTAGATGTACTAGAAGATATTTATACTTTGGTAGATACAGCGATTTTAGATGATCCACCAATGAGCGTTAAAGAAGGTGGTCTAATTAAAAAAGGTTATGATGAAACAATAGATGAACTTTTAGATGCTACTACAAATGGTAGGAAGTGGCTTGCTGAACTAGAGGCAAGAGAAAAACAAGAAACAGGAATTAAAAATCTAAAAATAGGATATAACAAAATATTTGGCTACTATATAGAAGTTAGTAAATCATTTGTTAAAATGGCACCAGAAAGATATATAAGGAAACAAACTTTAACAACAGGTGAAAGATACATAACAGAAGAACTTAAAAACTTGGAAAACCAAATAATAGGCTCACAAGAAAGAGTTGTAACATTAGAATATGACGCGTTTGTTAAAGTAAGAAATACAATAGAGCAAAGTGCAAAAAGATTGCAAACATCTGCTAGTATTGTTGCAAAAACAGATGTGTTATGCTCACTTGCAAAAGTTGCAGAAGAAATGAATTATTGTATGCCTGAGGTAGACAATAGTGATGTCATAGACATAAAAGATGGTAGACACCCAGTTATAGAAAAAATGCTTCCAGCAGGAGCATTTGTACAAAATGACGCATATTTAGATTCAGGTGAAAATAGACTGGACATAATTACTGGACCAAATATGGCTGGTAAATCTACATATATGAGACAAGTAGCTCTAATTACTTTAATGGCTCAAATAGGAAGTTTTGTACCAGCAAGAGAGGCTCACATAGGAATTGTAGACAAAATCTTTACAAGAGTTGGAGCTTCAGATGATTTAAGTATGGGCGAAAGTACTTTTATGGTTGAAATGATGGAAGTAGCAAGCATACTTAAAAATGCAACTAATAAAAGCCTAGTCATACTTGATGAAATAGGTAGAGGTACGTCAACTTATGATGGGTTATCTATTGCTTGGGCTGTTGCTGAATATATTGCAAATAAAGAAGTTTGCGGTGCAAAAACACTATTTGCAACTCATTATCACGAATTAGTAGGATTAGAAAATAAACTAGAAGGTGTAAAAAACTTCCATGTAGCAGTAAAAGAAAAAGGCGAAGATGTAATCTTTTTAAGAAAAATATTGCCGGGTGGAACTGATGAAAGTTATGGTGTACACGTTGCAAAATTGGCAGGTGTGCCAAAATCAGTTACAAAAAGAGCTAATGAAATATTAAAAACATTAGAAAGAAAAAGCATTATAAAAGACGCACCTAAAACTAAGGAAGAAAAGGCAAAGAGCGAAGGTCAAATGGATATGTTTAATTACAAACTAGCTGAAATAGCTCATGAGCTTGACCAAGTTAAACTAGAAGAAGTAACTCCAATTGATGCATTGAATATTCTTTCAAAAATGAAAGAAAAAATGCAATAAATTATTACAATTCACATCTACTTTTGTTTTTATAAAAGTTTCAATATATGTTCTGGAGCTTTTAGCGCAGCGAAGTGTACAAAGAGCTCGGTCAAGTCACGTCTTTATCTTAGAAACGCAGACGGAGCGTGCGAGCGCTGAGCAAAGCGAAATCGCGAAGTAAAAGCGGAAGAATGTATATTGAAACTTAAGTAGATACTTACATTGTGAATTGTAATAATGAATTAAATTTAAAAAAAGCACATATAATAATTAAAAAACGAAAGGAAGGAAACATATGAAAATATTTTATCATGACAACGAAGTAGGAGTACCAATGAAAGAGGCCAAAGTTATTGACCTTTTCAAGGACAATATAAAATTTTCAAAAAATAATATTATTGCTTGTAGATGTAATAATGAAATAAAATCTTTAGAATATGTAATACAAGAGGGAGATAAAGTAGACCTAATAGATATTACTGACAAAGATGGAATGAGAATATATGTAAGAGGCGTATTATTTGTTATGGCTAAAGCTTTTGAGAAGCTATATCCAGAAGCAATGTTAAGTGTAAATTATCAACTTTCAAATGCAATGTTTTGTGAAGTTATAAATGAGCCAATTACAGATGTAATGATTAAAAAAGTAAAAGATGAAATGACATCTATAATAGAAAAGAATTTACCTATTAAAAAAGTAATAATGGATAAAAAAGAGGCAGAAGAATTTTATGCTAAAGAAAATACTTTAAGAGGCAAACTTCAAGTAGAAAATAAAGAAAAAAATACAGTTTCTTTATATTTCTGCGAAGATTATTACAATTATTTTTATGGTGTAATGCCAATTTCTACAGGATTTATGAAATTATTTGACATAAAAAAATATAAAGATGGTTTTATAGTAAGATATCCAAATAGAAAAAATGCAAATGAGTTAGTCGAGTTTGTTGAAACAAAAAAATTGCAAGCTACTTTAGAGGAGTACGACGATATTAATAGACTAATGCATATTAGTACAATAAAGAATTTAAATGACAATATAGAACAAGGAAAAGTATCTGAAACTGTACTTACAGCAGAAGCATTACACGAAAAGAAGATTGCTCAAATAGCAGATAAAATAGCTGATAAAAGAAACGTAAAGATGGTTCTAATTGCAGGACCTTCATCATCTGGAAAAACTACATTTGCAAAAAGATTAGGAATACAGTTAAAGCTTCATGGATTAAATCCAGTAACAATAGGAACAGATAATTACTTTGTAGAAAGAGCAGAAACTCCAAAAGATGAAAATGGAGAGTATGATTTTGAAACAATAGAGGCTTTAGATTTAAAATTATTTAATGAACATTTAACAAAATTAATAAATGGCGAAGAAATAGAAGTACCAACATTTGATTTTAAAGACGGAACTAAAATATACAATGGCAACAAAATGAAATTGGGAGAAAACGACATTTTAGTAATTGAGGGAATACATTCATTAAATGATAGATTGACAAGCACAATTCCTAAAGAAAACAAATTTAAAATATATCTAAGCGATTTAACTGTTCTAAATATAGATTATTTTAATCGTATATCTACTACAGATACAAGACTTATAAGAAGAATAGTTAGAGATTACAACTTTAGAAGTTATACGGCATTAGACACTTTAAAGAGATGGGATTCAGTAAATAATGGCGAAAACAAAAATATATTCCCATATCAAGAAGAAGCGGACGCAATGTTCAATAGTTCACTTGTTTACGAGCTTGCAGTTCTTAAAAAATATGCAAAACCATTATTGGATGAAATAGATAGGTCAGTGTCAGAATATTCAGAGGCAAAAAGATTAAGCACATTATTAGAGTATTTTGATGATATGGACGAAACAGCTATACCTAATAATTCAATATTAAGAGAATTTATTGGAGAAAGCATTTTTGAATATTAATTGTTGTGTCAATAGAGACAAAAGGGATGCTGTCAATAGGGACGGCCCCTTAGTGACACGTAAGTAGTCAAAAAGGAGCGTCCCTATTGACACAAATATAAATGAGGTAAAATAAATGAAACAATTTACAAAAAGAGATGAAGAATTTGTTTGCGAAAATTGTGGCAAAAAAGTTTCAAAGCTTGGCTATACATCGAGGGACCATTGTCCACACTGCTTGTATTCTAAGCATGTAGACAATATGCCTGGAGATAGAGAAGCGGAGTGCAGGGGACTTTTAAAACCAATTCAAGTAGAACTTGATAGCCAAAAGGGTTATGTGATAAAATATAGGTGTGAAAAGTGTGGAGCGATTAAAAGAAATAAAGCGGCTGCTGATGATGATAGGGATTTGCTTATTAAACTTACTGTATGTGATAAATAAAGGAGAATTCGATGGATAATTTAGTGAATGATGAAAAAATTAATTTAAAGGATGTTAAGCCAGACAAGAATTTAAGAATACTTACTGGTGATAGACCAACAGGAAAAATGCACATTGGTCATTATTTTGGATCTTTAAAAAGTAGAATAGAGTTGCAAGATAAATTTCAGACTTTTATTGAAGTTGCTGATGTACAAGCTTTAACAGATAATTTTAATAATCCAGACAAGGTAAAACAAAGTGTTAGTCAAATAGTAATGGATGAATTAGCAGTAGGTTTAGATCCAAATAAAGTAACATTTTTTATACAATCACTAATTCCTGAAATTGCTGAACTTACAGTATTTTACTCGAATTTAGTAACAATAGCAAGGTTAGAGCGTAACCCTACTGTAAAAACAGAAATAGCACAAAAAAGAGACATTTTTGGCGAAAGTGTTACATATGGATTTTTAGGGTATCCAGTAAGCCAAGCAGCAGACATAACTTGCTTTGATGCTACATATGTGCCAGTTGGAGAAGACCAACTACCTTTAATTGAACAATGCAGAGAAATAGTTAGAAAATTTAATAGTATATATGGTGAAACTTTAAGAGAACCAGTTGCAGTAATGAGTGACAATATTAGAATTAAAGGTTTAGATGGAAATGTAAAAATGGGTAAATCTCTTGGAAATGCATTGTACTTATCTGATGATTTAGATACAATAAAAGAAAAAGTAATGTCAGCTGTAACTGACCCAGCTAGAATTAAAAAAGATGATCCAGGAAATCCAGATGTTTGTATGGTTTATTATTATCATAATTTATTTACAGATAAGGAAGAATGTAAAAATGTTTGTGCAGAATGTAAAGCAGGAAAAAGAGGCTGTGTTGCTTGCAAAAAGCAATTAATTGATAGTGTAAATAAAGTTTTAGAACCAATTAGAGATAAGAGAAAACATTATGAAGAAAATCCAAAAGAAGTTATGGATATACTTATGGCAGGAACAGATAAAGCAAAAGTTATTGCAAAAGAAACAATGGAGAAAGTTAAAAAGTCAATGAAGCTTGATTATTAAAAGTTATAATTTTTAGATTTAAGCTTCAATATAAATTCTTCCGCAGAATATATATTGAAGCTTATTTTTAAAAGAAAGGAAAATCATATGTTTACAGATTATGTAAAAATTCATGCTCAAGCCGGAAAAGGTGGAAATGGTGCAATAGCTTTTAGAAGAGAAAAATATGTTGCGGCAGGTGGACCAGATGGCGGTGATGGAGGAAAAGGCGGAGATGTTTATTTTAAAGTGGACAAAGACGCCAACACTCTTATTGAATTTAGATATAAAAAGAAATTCAAAGCAGAAAATGGTGAAAATGGTGAAGGTGGACACAGATTTGGTAAAAGTGGAGAAGACTTATACATACCAGTGCCAATAGGAACTGTTGTAAAAGATACCACGACTAATGAAGTTTTAGCTGATTTATCAGAGCCTGGTCAAGTTGCCTTAATATTAAAAGGTGGTAGAGGAGGAAAAGGCAATTCACATTTTGCCACTTCTACTAGACAAGCTCCAAGATTTGCTGGGGATGGCGAACCAGGAGAAGAAAAAGACCTTACTTTAGAACTAAAACTACTTGCTGATGTAGGTTTAATAGGCTTCCCTAATGTAGGTAAGTCAACATTTTTATCTGTTGTAACATCTGCTACTCCTAAAATTGCCAATTATCACTTTACAACAATTGAGCCGAACTTAGGAGTTGTAAAATCAAAATATGGAGATAGCTTTGTAATAGCAGATATTCCTGGAATTATAGAAGGTGCAAGTGAAGGTATTGGGCTTGGAATACAATTCTTGAGACATATTGAAAGAACTAGACTATTACTTCACTTTATAGATGTGTCAGGAATAGAGGGCAGAAATCCGGTAGAAGACTATTATAAAGTAAATGAAGAGTTAAAAAAATACAGCGAAAAACTATCAAAAAGAACTCAAATAATAGTTGCAAATAAAATAGATAGTATGCAAGATAGTACCTTATATGAAGAGTTAGAAAAAGTTGCTAAAGAGCACTATCAAAAAATATTCAAAATTTCTGGAGTTACGGGTGAAGGCGTAGAAGAATTAATGAACTATGTTTCAAAAACTTTAAAAACTCTACCAAAAGAAAATTTAATAGAAATAAAAGAAAAAGAGAAGGTTTATACTTTAAAAGACGAAAAAGACTTTACAATAACAAAGGAAAAAGGAGCATATGTAGTTAAAGGAGAAAAAGTAGATAGTATAATGCGTAAAGTTAATATAGGAGATTATGAATCACTATTCTATTTGCATAGAAAACTTGATGAAATAGGTCTTAACCAAGCACTTAAAAAGCAAGGTATAAAAGATGGAGACATTGTAAAAATTGGTGAGTATGAAATGGAATGGGAAGACTAATAATTTTACTTTGGGGTCTGTCCTTTTGTAAAATATTAAAGGATCGACCCAAAAGTAAAATTATTTTTTAACGAAAAATCAAACAAAAACAAATTTTTTTAAAACTTTTGTTTGACAAACAACTTTCTTTATGATATTATATTTATAGTTTTAATAAAGAGATTGTCAATAGGGCTCTAAATAGCTTATATTCTTCTTAAAAAGCAACATCCCTACTGGCAAAATTTTAAATATAAAAAGGGAAGGGGTATTTTAGTATGAACAAATCTAGAAGAGATAGCAATGGGCTAAATAAAAGAGAAAGAGACATTCTTAAATTTATTCAAAAAGAAATTATTACTAACGGATTTGCGCCATCAGTTAGGGAAATATGTAAAGCTGTAGGGTTAAATTCAACAGCTACTGTTCAAGGTTATTTAAAAACACTAGAAGAAAGAGGTTATGTTAAGAAAGAAAACCAAAAAGGTAGAACTATAAGACTACTTAAAAACTTTAAAGGTGAAAATGTTGTTTCTGATGCTTTAGGAGTTAGTGCTACAAAAGAGTATTATTCAAACAAAGAAATGGTTAATGTACCTTTAGTAGGAAAAATAACTGCTGGTCAACCTATATTAGCGGTAGAAAACATAACAGATACGTTCCCAATTCCTATAGATTTTATTGGTAATAGCGAAAGCTTTATGCTTACAGTTAGAGGCGAAAGTATGATTGAAGCCGGTATTCTTGATGGAGATTACATATTAGTTAAAAAAACAAATTCTGCTGAAAATGGACAAATAGTTGTTGCTCTTATTGATGATGAAGCAACAGTTAAAACTTTTTATAAAGAAAAAGGTCACATTCGTTTGCAACCAGAAAATAGTACGATGGATCCAATAATTGTTCCAGATTGTAAAATACTAGGAAAAGTTTGTGGAGTATTTAGAAAAATGTAATTGAACCAAAATTTTATTTTTTAGTTTATAAAAATATTTTTCAATTGTGATAAAGTATCTTATTATCAATTTAAGAAATGAAAGGGTATAATTATGAGTAGAATGAAAACATTTTTTAAGTACTTTTTAGCTATTGTCATAGTATACATAATTGTTGATATAGGCTCATTTTATGTTCTAAAAAGTGCTTACCTTACAAAAGACTACTCAGTAGAGAATTCTATTCTTGATGTTGAAGTTACAGAAGCAAAAGCTACATATCTTAATGGCTATGTAAACGGAACAGTTACCAATAATACAGATGTACCAGTAACAAATAAATATTTAAAAATAGATAGTTACTCAAAGCATGGAGTATTACTAGGAACAAAATACGTTAAACTAGATGATCTAAATCCTAAAGAACAAACATCATTTAATTCAAGTTTTAACTATGAACAAATAGATAATGTTAAATTATCTGTTATAGATGGAGCAGAATTGCCACCAGCAGGTGAACTTGATTTTGGATTTGATAACCCAGAAGATGCTCAAGTAACATTTGCAATTATATTAGGAGCTGTAATTATGATATTTCCATGGTTTTAAAAAAACGAGGCTACTTTGAAGTAACCTCGTTTTTGTATGTTCTAATTTAAGGCTTAGGCTTGAGCTTGTGTTCTGTTTAATTCATCTTGTCTTGAAAGTATATCATAACAATGTCTACATAGAGCCATGTACTCACGGTCTCCTATAGCAATATCAGTGTCTTTACCACCTTTATAATAGCTAAGAACTGCATTTTCGTTTTTACAATTATCACATATAGCAGTTAGCATATGTACATTATCTGATATACATAACAAATCAGCCATTTTTCCAAAAGGCTTTTTTTCAGCTGTAAGATTTAAGCCAGCAATGAAAAATTTTTTACCGCAATCAGCCATTTGTTCAATAACTTTTACATTACCTTTCAAAAACTGAAATTCGTCAATACAATATACATCAGCTTCATATTTTTCTAAATCTGAAATTCTACTTATACTAATTGCAGGGATATCTATACCATTTCTAGAGGCAACAACATTATTTGCTGTTCTTGTATCAATAGAAGGTTTGAACATTTTTACTTTTTTTCCTGCGATTAATTGTCTCTTATACTCATTAAGAATTTGTTGAGTTTTGCCACATTTCATTGGTCCAGAATATACGTTTATGTCACCCATTTTTTATTACCCCTCTATAATTATTCTTGCCTAAGTATGATAATACAATCTTAAAAACTTATCAAGAGTAAAAAACAAAAATTTTGAAATGTTATTTTTGTAATAATATTGTAAAAAGAATATCTTATTTTTATTTTTGAAGCTTAATATCAAAGCATAATTAAAAATGCAACTAAAAGTTTCAACGTAAAAGCATAAAAAATAACTTGACCAAAAATAAAAAATGTGCATTGCTTGAAATATTAAATTTGATTTACAAAATTATGATGTTATGTGGTATAATGAATAAAACTAAGGGAGTGAAAACAAATGACAAAAAACGATGAAAGCCTTGGGGCTGTATATATATATATATATATATCGTAGGATTTAATAAATTACAATTATGTGAACGTAGTAGGAAAACTATGTATTTTAGGCGTATATAAAATATGCTTAAAGTATGTAGTTTTTATTGTTTATGAAGAAATGAAAAATAATTTTGAATAGAAATTAATAGGAAAAAATCAAACTAAAATACAAGGGAGGAAAATCAAAATGAGAATAACAAAAAGTAATCAGGAAAAAAATAAAAAAGAAAATTACAAAAAAATATTAAAAAGAGTAAAAAAAGAAGTAAAAGGTATAACGTTGATAGCGTTAGTCGTTACAATAATTGTTATGCTGATATTGGCAGGAATAACATTAAATCTAACTATTGGAAATAATGGAATATTTAAAAGAGCAGAAAATGCAAGAGATACATGGGAAATAGCTCAAAGTAAAGAACAAAGTGAAACGGATAAAGCAGCAGATTTTATAGAAAGATATGAAAATGAAAATAGACCATTAAATTCAGTAAATGGAGAGGAAACAAGTAATTCCATAGTATATGACAAATATGGAAATAAAGTAGTAGTGCCAGCAGGGTTTAAAATAATAAATCCAGAAGATGATGTAACAAAAGGAATAGTAATAGAAGATGTGAATGCAAATGGTTCGACAGAGTATACAAAAGGGAGTCAGTTTGTATGGATTCCAGTAGGAAATGTATATATAGATGAAAACCAAGATTATGATAGAATTATTTTAGGCAGATATACTTTTGATAGTAACGGAAAAGAAAAATTAATACAAACAGCAACTAAATATGAAGAAGTTTTAGTTAAATATATGATTTCGAGTAGTACAAGTAACGAAACAAAATTATTAGAATTAGAAAAAAGTAGTTATGGTAATGCATCAGCTAAAAACTTAAAAGAATTTATAGAAGGTACAGAGACAAATGGAGGATTTTATATAAGTAGATATGAGGCAGGGGATAATGATGCTAAAAATAAACCTAGAGGAGAAGAATCCGAAATTACAAAAAATGTTGTGAGTAAACAAGGGGTATACCCATACAATTATGTTACTCAACAGGAAGCCTCAACATTATGCCAAGATATGTATATTACTGAAAATTATGAAACTGATCTTATTAACAGTTATGCTTTAAATACTGCAATAGTATTTATACAGAAATTTAGTGATGATAATAAATATTCAGTAAAAGGAAGACTTCAAGAAGACTTAGCTAGATGTGGAGAAGCAAGCGATGGAATAACAAACGATATTAAATGTAACATTTATGATTTAGCAGGAAATGTAAGAGAATGGACTACTGAAACTAGTGATAGAAAAGAAAATCCTTGTGTTGCAATAGGAGGAGGATTTAATGATGATTATAATTATGTAAGCTATCGTGATAGAGGAAACCCTATTAGAGCTAAAGGAGATACGGGTTTTAGAATATGTATGTATTTATAGCACTAAACTGCTAGCACAGTCGTTGAAAACTAGAAAGAGAAAATAAAAAAATCGAAAAAATATACTTATACTCTTAATATATTATGCAAATTAACACAAAAACATATTTTAAGGGAGGTTTCTGTATGACCAATAAGCAATCACTAAAAAAACTGTAAAAAGTGTAGAGTCTGTAACTTTAGACAAAACCACATTGTCTATTAATGAAGGAAGTAGTTATACTTTAACTGCAACTATAACCCCTTCTGATGCTACAAATAAATCCTTAATATGGACAAGTGATAATGAAAGTGTTGCAACTGTATCTAATGGAAAAGTTACTGCTGTATCTGAGGGCTCTGCTACAATAACAGTTACGACAGAAGATGGTGATTATTCTGCTACTTGTGAAGTAACTGTTACTAAAAGAGCAGTAACACAAAAACCAAGCTCAACAGATGATACTGAAAATGATGAAACAAAAGTTGAAGATACAACAGTTGCTCAAGGAAAATTACCACAGACGGGAACAACATATATTGCTATTTTTATAATAATATTATTAAGTATTATTGGAATTATCTGTTATAAAAAAATAAAATATTATAATTTTAAATAGATTAAAAAGTGTAGAATTAACTACACTTTTTATTTAATACTTTTTCAGTTACTATTCACAGCTAAATTTTAAAAATGCACTAAAACAGGAGGGAATAATCT
>CAKNIU010000024.1 GCA_930980675.1 uncultured Clostridium sp. | reverse complement strand
TTATTTTGCTTTTTCTATTTATTCGGTCCATTGCTGCTTCGCAGCAATTTAGTACGATTGTAACGACCAAAGCTATTAATGTAATACCTTTTACTTGTTTCTTTAATTTTTTCATTGTAATTTTGTTCTCTCTACCTTTTTCTTTTAATTTCATCAGTTTAATTTCTCCTTTCATTTGTTAGTTATTATGTCCAAATACTTTACTTTTATGTTATATCATAAAGAAAATTATTTTGCAATCGTTTTCGCTTGCTTTTTGTTCGATTTCTTTATTTCACAACAAAAAGCTATACTAATTAGACTTTTTAAATACGTCTAAAAAGCATAGCTTTATCTCTATGTTTACATATTTCTATTTTATTAAATCTTACGATATATATATATATATATATACAGCCCCAAGGCTTTCAGCGATTTTTGTCATTTGTTTTTGCTCCTTTTGTTTTTCTTATTATATATTTTTCATTTAAAATTTTCAACTTTGGTTACTCTTGCTCTACATACAAGTTAGCTTTCATATTATTGAAAGTATTTGCTAAATCTTGATTATCAAATGTAAGTTTATTATCTAGCACTTCCCAATGTGCCTTATTTTCTGTCAAAAAATTAAGTATTTTTATTTCATTATCATATAAATTATTCATTAAAGTTCTGTTATCTACAGTATCTTGATATGTTTCTTGAAATGAACCTGATAAATCGCCATTTTCTATAAAATAGCCATTATATAAATTTTTGTAGTAATCACTTACATCTTCGTTTTCTATTCTTGCTTCTATGTTTTCTTTTGATATTAATTCAAGTAAGCTATCTGCTATGTTATTAAATTCTTCTTTTGAAATATTTAAATAATTTATTGATTCTGTAAAATCCGGTCCATCTTGGTTGTAATTTTCTGGTGATAATATTGTTTCTAACCTTTCATCATTTACTTTATCCATAAATTGTTTTCTTAAGTCAGAATATTCTTTAAAATATTCTTTTACAGTTTGTTCTACAACTGCAAATTCTCCAGACGTAACTGGTGTTGTATTTGATAAATCTTCTGATGAAATGTCTTTGCTAACTAGATTTTCTAATTCTCTATCTAGTTTTACTTTGTTTATTATCCTTCCGCCATAAATTATTCCAATTGCAATTACTAAAATTACAAGTATTAATAATATAGTTAAAATTACTTTGTTTAATTTATTTTCTTTGCTATCATGTATTTCATCTTTTTGTTTAGGTTTATTAACTTTTTCTTTACTTTTATTAGATTTATTTTCTTCTTTAGTTTTTTCTTTTGCTTCGCCACTCATTTTATCAATCCTTCCTTAATTTCTTTAATGATACTATGTCTTAAAAATTACGTGCGATTTTTTATTTATAAAATTCTTGATATTTATTATTAACTATATAATTCTTTTATATCCCAAGTTGTTCCTTCTTTTGTGTCATTTAGCAAAATGCCTTTTTTATCTAATTCTGCTCTAATAGTGTCAGCAGTTTCATAGTCTTTATTCTTTTTAGCTTCAGCTCTTTTATTTATTTGTTCTTCTATTTCATTTGTATTTATATTTAGCTTGTTTAAGTATTTTTCTCTCATTTTATTTATAAACTCATCTAGTTCTTGTTCAAAAAATCCTAGTATTTTGTAAACACTTTTTATGTCTTCTAAAGCTTTTGCCAATGTATTTGCGACTATTTGTAAATTTCCTTTATTTGCAGTTTTCATCATATTATTTATATCTCTAAAAATAATATGCAAATTTGAAATTGCTAGAGCTGAATTAAAGTCATCGTCCATTACTTCAATGAATTTTGGTACTATATTTTTTAATGTTTCATTATCCAATGTTTCTCCATTTGCATCTCCGGCATTTGCCATGATAAATTCGTTCATCTTTTTTATAGTACTATAAAAATAATACATATGTTCTTCTGCTATTTTATAATCACTGTCGTGTATATCCATATCAGTTGCATAATGTTTAGATAGTAGAACATATTTTATAACTTCATAATTATACATTTTTAATGCATCTCTTATAGATAATGAGTTTCCTAAAGATTTACTCATTTTTTCGCCGTTTATTTTTATTAGTCCGCAGTGAGTCCAATAATTGGCTAGCTTTTTGCCTGTTAGTGCTTCACTTTGAGCAATTTCATTTTCATGATGTGGGAATAATAAATCTCTTCCACCACCATGAATGTCTATTGTTTCGCCAAGTGTGTTTAAAATCATTGCAGAACATTCTATATGCCAGCCTGGTCTTCCTTTACCCCAAGGTGATTCCCAATATATTTCTCCGGGTTTTGCTGATTTCCATAATGCAAAATCTACAGGATCTTTTTTGCCTTCTTCTACTTCTATTCTTACTCCATTACGTAGTTCGTCTACTTTTCTATGAGATAGTTTTCCATATTCTTTAAATGTTTTTACTGAGTAGTAAACATCTCCTTTTTCTGTAGCATAAGCATCACCTTTTTCTATAAGATTTTCTACAAATTTTATAATTTGAGGTATGTATTCAGATGCTTTTGTTTTTATATCTGCTTCTGTAACATGAAGTGCTTTCATATCTTTTTCAGTTTCAAGAATTTGCTCCTGAGAAAATTCTAGTGCGTTTTTTCCAAGCTCATTTGCTCTTTTTATAATTTTGTCATCTACGTCTGTATAGTTTCTTACATATGTTACTTTGTAGCCCTTGTATCTAAAGTAATCTGTCATCATGGCATACACAATTGCTTGCCTTGCGTGTCCTATATGACTTAAGTCGTAAACTGTTACACCGCAAGCATACATTTTTACCTCGTCTTTATTTATGGGTACAAATTCTTCTTTTTTGCCTGCCATTGAGTTTGTGATTTTCATTTTCTCACCTCTCTCTCTTATTTTTTATGCTTTTAAGTTGTTTAATCTTGCTTTTGTTTCTTCTAACATTTTACTATATTTCTCCAACTTAGCTTTTTCTTCATCAACTTTAGCTTTTGGAGCTTTTGCTATAAATCCTTGATTTGAAAGTATTTTATTACTTCTTTCTACTTCGCTTTCAAGTTTTGATTTTTCGGTTTCTAATCTTTTGATTTCTTCTTCAATATCAACAAGTTCACTAAATGGCATAAATATTTTTAAGTTTCCAGTTGATACGCATATGGCATTAGCTTCAATTCCATCTTCATTATTTTGTACAGTTAATTTACTACCAAAGCCTAATTTTTTGATGAATTCTTCGTCTTGCTTAATTTTTTCTGCCATATTTTTATTTTCTGTTACTACTATTAATTGTACTTTTTTAGATGGGTGAATATTCATATTTGTTCTTACATTTCTAATTTGTACAATTATATTTTTTATTTCTTCAATATATGCCATGTCTTCTTCGTATTTTTCTTTTGAAGAAACTGGCCAATCAGATATTATTATATCTTTATTGTCATAATTTACTAAGTATGAATAAAGCTTCTCAGTAACAAATGGCATAAATGGGTGTAATAGTTTCAATGAATTTCTAAATACATAGTCTAGTACATATGATACTACAACTTTTTCATCTGAATTTAGTCTTGTTTTGCTCATTTCTATATACCAATCGCAGAATTCATCCCATATAAATGTATAAATGTTATCTAGTGCTATACCTAAATCGTAGTTTTTTATATTTTCTGTAACTTCATTTATTACTTTGTTTAATTTAGCAATTATCCATTTGTCTTCTGGTTTTAAAAGCTCGCAATTTTCTTTTAAACCATCTGATTTATTATCTGTTTTATTTGATGATTTTTCAATTTTTTTGCTAAACTCAATGATCTCTTCATCTGACGCTGCATTCATTGTTATAAATTTAGCAGCATTCCACATTTTATTAGCAAAGTTTGATGCTTGGTCAAGTTTTTCTGGCATATATTTTATGTCATTACCCATTGTTGTACCTGATAATACAGAAAATCTTAAGCTATCTGTACCATATTCGTTCATTACTTCTAATGGGTCAATACCATTTCCTAAACTCTTTGACATTTTTCTGCCTTGGCTATCTCTAACTAATCCATGCATTACTATATCGCTAAATGGCTTTTTGCCAGTAGCATATATTCCTGAAAACACCATTCTTGCAACCCAGAAGAATATAATATCATATGCTGTAACTAAGCAATTTGTCGGATAAAATGTTTTATAATCTTCTGCATTTGTATCAGGCCAGCCCATTGTTGAAAATGGCCATAAAGCTGAGCTAAACCATGTATCTAGTGTATCTTCATCTTGATGAATATGTGTGCTTCCACATTTTTCGCACTTTTCTGGCTTTTCTTTTGCAACTGTAATATGACCACATTCATCACAGTAATATGCTGGTATTCTATGACCCCACCATAATTGTCTTGAAATACACCAGTCTTGAATATTTTCTAACCAATTGAAATATGTTTTTTCATATTTTTTTGGTACAAATTTGATGTCGCCATTTCTAACAGCTTCTATTGCGGGCTCTGCTAATTTTTTCATTGCAACAAACCATTGCTCTGATATTCTTGGCTCAACTGTGTTATGGCATCTATAACATTTTCCTACATTATGAGTATAGTCTTCTATGCTTACTAAAGCACCTATTTCTTTTAATTTTTCTGCAACTAATGGTCTTGCTTCATCTGAAGTTAGTCCTTTATATTCTGGAACTATATCTCCCATAATATTTGATTCATCAAATACTTCTATAAATTCTAAATTGTGTTTAAGTCCTGCTTGGTAGTCGTTCATATCATGTGCTGGAGTTATTTTAACACAACCTGTTCCAAATTCCATATCTACAAATTCATCTGCAATTATAGGAATTTCTCTGTTTACTATTGGAAGTATGCAAGTTTTTCCTACTAGATCTTTATATCTTTCATCTTTTGGATTTACTGCAACTGCTGTATCTCCAAGCATTGTTTCAGGTCTTGTTGTAGCAACTTCTACATAATCATTAGTACCTTTTATTTGATATCTAATATGCCATAAATGAGATTTTTCTTCACTATATTCAACTTCTATGTCTGAAATTGATGAATGACAATATGGACACCAGTTTATCATCTTTTTGCCTCTATAAATTAGTCCATCATTATATAGATTGCAAAATTCTTCTAAAACTGCATTTGAAAGTCCTTCATCTAGTGTAAATCTTTTTCTATCCCAATCACATGAACATCCTAGTCTTTTTTGTTGGTTTTCTATTTCTCCGCCATATTTTCTAGTCCAAGCCCATGCTTCATCTAAAAACTTTTCTCTACCTAGTTCTTCTTTAGTATGTCCTTCTTTTTTTATTTTTTCAACAACTTTTGCTTCAGTTGCAATAGATGCATGGTCACTACCTGGAAGCCATAAAGTGTTATAACCTTGCATTCTTTTTGCTCTAATAATTACATCTTGGATTGTATCATCTAAAGCATGTCCCATGTGCAATTTACCAGTAACATTTGGTGGTGGCATAACAATTGAAAATGATGGTTTTGTTTTATCCATACTTGGTTTAAAATATTTATTTTCTTCCCAATTTTTATATATTTTTTCTTCAAAATCCTTTGGATTATATTTTCCTTCTATTTTTTTCATAATTACCTCTATTCTATTAATAAAAATAAAAAAGTTTAACAGAAAATTTTAATATATTATATTAAAAATGTTAAAATTATTGCACAAATCGCAGAGACGAGAAAGCCCACCGCTTTAAGCAGTAGTGCTTGTTTATTTATATCTTGAGTACTAAAATATTTTTCTGCAATTCTTCTTGCATCAAATATTGCAGTCACACCAATTGCTATAATTATAAGTAAAATTATTTTAATCATATTTTCTTCCTTTTCAAATTATTTCTATTCAAGATTCAATATATATTCTTCCACATTAGCTAAAAAACTCTACTGAAAATTTGGCTTCAAATTCTTGTCCCGGTGCTAAAACTATCATATCTGGCTTTTGTACAAATACACTAGAACTATGAATTCTATCTGCAGTTGATTGCCATGGTTCTAAACAAATGAATGGAGCTCCCGGCTTTGACCATATTCCTAAAAATGGCCATCCTTCAAAATCCATTGTTAATACTGTTTTTCTTGTTCTACTATTCTTCAAGCTTATAGTCTTATTTTGTATACCTTTAATAATTAATGCATCATTATCAAAAGTATGTTCATCTAAAAGTATTATTCTATTGTTTATTAGCTTATTTTTTGCATACTCTGTTCCAACTAAGCCATCTACTAAATACAAAAAATGTGCTCTATCTTCATCTTCTTTAAATTCTAAATAATAGTTGCCTCTTTTTAAGTCATCTGGGTCAATTTTAAAAGCAGGATGTCCACCTATTCCAAAAGGCATATTTGTAGCACCTGTATTTATTACTTTGTATATAAATATTAGCTTATTTCCTTCTTGTCTATATGTATTTGTTAGTTCAAAGTCAAAAGGATATCTTGCTAATGTATATTTATTACTTTTTAACACATAAGAATGAAAGTTGTCCAATTTAGTTATTGGCTCAAATTCCATATCTCTTGCAAACCCATGTTGAGGGATTTCAAAAGTTCTTCCATTTATTATTGTTTGATTTCTCTTTAGCTTACCCACAATAGGAAATAGTACTGGTGCATGTCTTTTCCAGTACACTTTACCATTATCATCTCTCACATCTTCTCCTTGGTGAATTTTCTCTATACCGTCTAGTTTAAAACTTAAAAGTTCGCCACCAAAACTGGTTGTAGTCATAAGAGCTTCCATAATCAAACCTTTCCTCAAATATTTTATATATATATAATATTATTTTATGGGCTAAAAGTCAATATTTACGGGGAAAAAAACCTGTTTTTGGGAGGTATCCCTAAAAACAGGTTTTAAAATTATTTTTTAATTGAAAGTATTTTAAATTTTGCTACACCAGCTGGAACTTGTGCTTCAACCACTTGACCTTTTTTAGCACCAAGTAGTGCTGAACCAATTGGTGATTCATTAGATATTTTGTTTTGTGCTAAGTCAACTTCTGTTGAACCAACTATTGTATATGTTACGTTTTCATCAAAATCCATATCTAATACTTCGACTGTGTTTCCTACTTGAACTGTTTTTGTATCTATTTCTGAAGAATCTATAATTTTAGCATGTCTCAATTTATTTTCTAGCTCTGCTATTTTGTTTTCGTTCATTTCTTGAGCGTTTTTTGCCTCATCGTATTCAGAGTTTTCAGATAAATCTCCATAACCTAGGGCAACTTTTATTCTACCAGCAATTTCAGTTCTCTCAGTTGTTTTAAGATACTCTAGTTCTTGCTCTAACTTATCATAGCCTTCTTGTGTTAGTAGTACTTCTTCGCTGTCCATGACTTATCCCTCCTTTTGTGTTAAAAATTATCCTAAATATCTTAATACCATAAGTGCTTTTTGTCAAGAGGGCTAGACAATTTTTCAAATAAAATTCACAATCTTTTCAGTTTAGGATGGTTCTAAAATGAAGAAATTCATCCATGCTTATTACTCCCCTTTTTCCTGCCACACCTGTTATGTGCATTTTACTTTTTTCTAATATGTATCTTGCTTCATCATACTCATTTGTTTTTAATAATTCTGCTTCAAAAAGCTCTTGTTTATCCATATTCGCATTTTCACTAAATATTCGCATTATCTTTTTTATCTCAAAATGTATTTTTTCTATGCATATTCCTTCAAAGTCTTTATTTAGGTTAAATTCTTTATTGCAGTTTACTATTATGCAACTTTTGTTTACATTAAATCCATTAAAGTTCTTATTGTCTAAATTAATAATTAATTCTGCTCTTTTTAGTGCTTTTCTTTTATTGCTTGAAACTGTTATATAAATTCCTCTTCTCTCTAGCTTTTTTTCTAATTCTTGAAACTGCCTTAAATGTGTAGTTACCACATTTACCACTTTTACTTTTTCAGTTAATGTTTCTATTATTTTTATATTTTCTTTTGTGTAATTTTCTGCTAAAACATATATTTCTTCTAATTTGGCATTTTTATCTAAGGTCTTATAGCAATAATCTATAACTTCTGGAATAGCACATTTTAATAAGTATTTACCATCTAATTTTGGATAATCTAAGTCAATTTCATTTTCAGTTATAGCATAATCTTCTTGATTACTTTTTAATTTCAATACTAATTTATTTATTATTTTTTCACTTGTATCTGGTATGTAATATGTATTATTTATAACTCTGATAATTTTAAAAAGTTTTCTATAAATTTTTTCAAGTTTCCCTAGCTTGTCTAGTTTTACAAATGCAATATTCATACTTTTTGCACGCAGCACATATTTTTACAATGCTGGTACTTCCCTCCTTTGTATAATTTAAAGGCGAAAAAATCACCCTTTTATATTATATGAGGGTGATTCTTTATTATTACTTTTTTCGTATTGCATTATTCGACAAAATATTCTAAAAGATTAATATATATTCTTGAACATTTTAAGTAATCGTAACGTTGCTATTCATTATCCGTTTTAGCCCCTAACTCTTCTGCAATTATTGCCCAAACTGTATTTGATTCTCTGTCTTTTGACCAAAATGCTCCGCCAGCTAATTCATATTGATTTATTAAATCCATTTTTGCTTTTAAAGATTCTTCGTCTTCTATCCACATTTTATATGTTGTGCCATTTCTTTCGTATTCTATATAATATTGTTTTGTATTTTCATCCCACGTTTTTTCTACACCGTCCGGAATTGTTACACTTCTCATATTTACTACTGAACTAGTTAAAGTTCCATTTGATTCTTGCCACAACCTTGTATAAAATGGCATTGCTAATATAAGTTTATTTGCAGATACTCCTTCTTGTCCTAAGAATTTTTTAATATTTAGCTCTACCCAGTCTGCACCTGCTACAGTTCCTGCCTCTAATGCCGATACGCCATTTTGATCATATCCCATAAATATAATGTAGTCAGCTACTTTTCCTATTATATTTCTATCAAAACATAACGACCAAGTTTCTGATCCATCTGGTGCTGTAACATCTACTGAAAGTGTAAGACCTGCTTCTCTTAGTCTTGGTGCAAGCTCTATTATAAATCTTGAATAATTGTCTTTGTCTGCTTGATACATATTTTCAAAATCTATATTTACACCATCTACACCTGCATCAATTAATTCATCCAAAATATTATCTATTAAATATGACCTGTTTTCAAATGTAGATAATAACTCTGATATAGCATCTAGATCTCCAAGCTCACTATTAGATACCATTGGCCATACTTTGTATCCATTTGCATGTGCCCACTCTACATAGTTTTGACCATTTCTGCCTATATTTGCATCAATGTCTCCACTTGATGTGATTTCGTAAAATGAAGGTGATACAACATTTATACCTTCAATTTCTCCATTTCTTACTGGCGCTGAAACATATTGTGAATAATAATCCCAAACTAAACTCACTTTGCCATTGATAGCCGTATTTATATTCAAATCTTCTCTTACTGTATTTTCGTCGGTTATATTTTCTAATTTTACGTATCCTATTTCTCCTTTTTTAGTTCTTACTTTTATCCAATTGTCTTCTACAACATTTCCCCCGTTTTCTCTATCCTGAACTAAAACAAGTGTATCTCCACGTTCTACTTTATCTACTGTTTTTGAAAATACTGTTGGTAAATACTTGACAGACATGTCTTTTGAACTTAGAGCTTGTACAAACTTTCTATTTAAAGAATCTATTGTAATTATATTGCTTTCAGCAGAATAGTTAACTTCAATATTGTATATATCTGTTAAGTCAGTTAAAGGCAAATATATTTCTCCATCTCTGTTAAGCAATGAATGCTTTATTGTTTTTTGAACCCCATTTACATTTATAGTTGTTTCATCAAATGGTATCATTACCGTTTTTGTATTTGAAGTCGTTATTATCATTTGATTTTCTTCATCAACCAATAAATATTCATCAAAAAAGTTTTGCATGTCTGCGGTTGATAAATATATTGTGTTGTCTTCTATTAAAATATTAGATTTTACATTTCTTGTTATATTGTTATTATTAATTACTAGATTTGTTTTATCTGCAAACTCGTCTCTTGCATAGTTTGGTGCTATTTTTATTGCAAATACCATTAGCCCAAGTATGATTGCTACTATTACTATTCTTAATATTAATCTTGGTACGTTAATTTTTTCTTCTTTTGATTTTTTTACTTTTTTGTTCATTATCCTATTTCGTATAATTTATACGAATCTCCTTATATAAATATTTAGGTTTTTAAAGTGTACCTATAAACTTTAATTAATAATAATTCTTATTTTTGTATAAAGTATAAAATTTTACCCTAAATTAAATCGCATAACTATAATATCATAAAAGAAATTTTTATGGAATAGTTTTTAATAAATTTGAATATAACTTTTTATTATCTTTAGAATATTGTGTTTATGTTTAGGAGTCTTTATTCACTTTTTAATTTTAATTTACATATAATGTTACAAAGGAGGTAAAGCATGGGTAAGATATTAAAAAAATTACTTGCAACTTGCCTCTTGGGTTTTGGATTAGGGGTTTTACTTGTACTTTTACTTCCATTATCCGGTTGGCTTTTTATTATAGGCTGTGTTATTACAATTGCAGGTCTTTGCTGTTTATTTCATAAGTAAATTCTTGAGATGATATAAATTTCTATACATAAAATATTACTCAAGAAATTTAGAATTTGTTAGGAGGGAATGTATGACTATTGTTGTAAAAAAGGTTCCGAAATTTTTAAAAGGAATTGTTAAGTTTTTGTTTGGAATAAAAGATTAATACATAAGATTAAATCTATAAATTTTTGAAAGATTGTTTTGTTAGATATTTTCCTATATTGAAAAGAGAACTCCATACATTTTGCCATATGTTTTGGCACTTTGCGAGTTCTCTTATTTATCTTATTAATTTCATTTTTACTATGCACCTAATTTAGCTGAACGTAAGCATTTAGAGCATACAGACATCTTTTTTGATTCTCCGTTTACTTTTATTCTTACTGTTCTAAGATTTGGTTTCCATGTTCTTTTTGCTCTTCTACTAACATGTGAACGAGCTATACTAATTTTATTTCCATTTGATACTGCTTTACCACAAATATCGCATTTTGCCATTTTACTGCACCTCCTATGCTTAATTTTTAATCGCTATTTATTATAATAACATATTTATGCAATAATTTCAAGTGTTTTTCTAATTTTTTTACTATATAGTTGTATTTTATTTATATTAGTGCTATAATGAAAAGCACGCAACGTTGAAAACATTCATAAAATAATTTTTGGAGGTATGCGTTATGAATCGGTTTTTTACAACATTTACTGACATCTTGAAGAGGGTTTTTGTTGTAGGAGTATTTGTCGGAGTTATTTTGTGTGGTTTTTTCTCATTAGTTCCACAAGACTTGGATACCAACGAACGTGACCTATACGAAGAAATTGCTATATACTACTATACAGATAGCTCATATGTTGTACCTGAAAATTTTTCAGTCACAAGATATTCTGATCGAACAATAAATGTAGTAGATACAAGCCGGCCATTTGTAGAAAGTATAACCGTAATGTTCGATGAGGACAATAATGTCATTCGCATTACTCAAGGCATCAATCTTGGAATAATCAAAGAATATCCATTGATTATTTTGGTTAGCATTGTCTTTTCTATTATAGTCAGTATAATAATTAGTGTAATAATAACCGCTTTGTAAAAGAATGAGGGCTCCTGAGCCCTCATTTTCATTTATATGGTTATAAAATGATTTTTTATTTTTTTATAAATCTCATAACTTATTATGAGTTACTGTTCTTGAATTTTTTTAGTTATAACTTTTAAAGCCTTTTCTCTAGGTAGCGTTACTGTTTTTCCACATTTTATACACTTAAGTTTATAATCTACGCCTATTCTAGTAACCTCCCATTCCTTGCTTCCACAAGGGTGAGGCTTTTTTGTTCTTACAATATCTCCAATGTTATACATAAAATTACCTTTCTATAAAGACCAATATAAATTTTTCCGCCTTTACTTATTTTATAAAGTTTTCAAATCTTTTTGAAACTTCTTCTTTTCCTAGTACTTGCATTATTTCATACATATCTGGAGTATTTCTTCTTCCTGTTAATACAACTCTAATAACAGTACTTACATCGCCAACATGTCCTGTCCAATTTTCTGGATTTGCCTTATATTCTTTAACTTCTCTAGCATAGCCTAATTTTTCAGCCACATCTTTGATTTTATCAAACCAAGCTTGCTTATCATCATTATTATCGTAAACTTTAGAATATTCGTCTATAACTTTCTTAGCATCCTCGCCTGAAATTTTATCAAAATCATAATTTACAGGTTCTTCATACATGTATATAATATTTTCTTTAACATCTGACCATTTAGATAAATCTTTTCTAGGCTTTTTATTTCCTCTTTCAATTCCAAAAACTTTTAAAGCATAATCTTTATTTTCTAAAATTTTAACTAATTCTTTGTCATATTCGTTTGCCCAATTTAAAGCATTTTCATATACTTCATCTGCAGTCATTCTTGATATAACATTTTTACCAATATCCAAAAGTTTAACCATATCAAATAATGCACCGCTAACGCTCATTTTATTTAATTGAAAATCAAACTCATCCAAAGACTTGTCTGGATTAGCTCTTCTCCAATTTTCAAATGTTGAATTTGCAATATTTAAAAGATATTCTTTTACAGCCTCTACTGGTATTCCCTCTTCTTTATAATAGCTTACAGCAGCCTCTGGATCTTTTCTTTTACTTAATTTACGCTTATTTCCATTATCATTTTTCATAATTGGTGAAATGTGTGCATATTTAGGAGGTCTAAATCCTAATTCGTAGAATAATTGTAAGTGTAAAGGAACTGAAGAAAGCCACTCGTCACTACGAATTACAAGCGTAGTTCTCATTAAATGGTCATCAACTGCATGCGCAAAGTGATATGTAGGAAGTCCATCAGCCTTTATAATAACTATATCTTGGTCATTTTCTGGAAATTCTACATTCCCCTTTATTAGATCATGATGTTTAATTTTTCTATCTTCTCTTCCTGGTGACTTAAATCTAATAATATATGGTTCACCATTTTTTATTTTTTCTACTGTTTCTTCTACAGTTAAGTTTCTGCACTTAGCCCATACCCCATAATATCCTGTTCTAACTTTTGCACCTTCTTGCTTCTTTCTTATTACATCCAAATCTTCTGGTGTGCAAAAGCAAGGATATGCTTTACCTTGTTCTAGTAAATATTTTGCAAAAGTTTGATAAATATCTTTTCTTTCAGATTGTTTGTATGGACCATAATTACCCTTCTCTTCGGTTTCAGAAATCATACCTTCATCAGGTAAAATATCAAAATCTTTTAAAGAATTTACTATTCCAGAAACGCCATTTTCAACTTCTCTTTTTTGGTCTGTGTCTTCAACTCTTAAGAAAAACACACCATTAGTTTTTTTAGTCATCTCTTTTGCAACTAAAGCTTGATAAAGTCCACCAACATGAACAAATCCTGTTGGACTTGGTGCAAATCTAGAAACAACCGCTCCTTCTGGTAAATTTCTTGCAGGATATTTTTCTTCATAATATGAAATATCCTTTGCATTTGGAAAAATTAAATTTGCTAAATCTTTGTAATCCATAACAACCTCCTTTTTCCTATGCTTCCATAATAATTGGTAATATCATAGGATTTCTCTTTGTTCTATCAAATACAAAATCTCTAACATCGTCTTTTAAAGTTGACTTAATTACTGTCCAATCTCTAATATGATTATTTTCTAGATTACGTATTTCTTCTCTAATAAACGATTTTACATCGTCCATTAAGTTTTCGGATTCACGTACATATACGAATCCTCTAGATATAACATCAGGACCGGCTACAATTTCACCTGTTTGGCTATCCATTGTCATAACTATTACTATTAATCCGTCTTGAGATAAGTGTTGTCTATCTCTTAGTACTATGCTTCCTACGTCACCAACACCTAGTCCATCAACCATTACTCTTCCAGATGGTACTGTGCCAGTAAATTTTGCTTCATTTTCGTTTAATTCTAGCACTCTACCATTTCCTGTAATGAAAATGTTTTCTTTTGGTATTCCCATTTCTATAGCAGTATCTCTATGTGCCATTAGTTGTCTATACTCACCATGTACTGGTAGGAAATATTTAGGTCTTACTAATGCCATGATTAATTTTTGTTCTTCTTGGCAAGCGTGTCCAGAAACGTGTACATCAGCTAAAGTACTGTAAACAACTTCTGCACCAATTTTCATTAATTGGTCTATAACTTTTGATACCGATTTTTCATTTCCTGGGATTGGGTTTGCAGAAATAATTACTAAGTCATTTCCTGTAATAGTAACTTTTTTATGCTCACCATTTGCCATTCTAGTTAGTGCTGACATTGTTTCACCTTGGCTACCTGTAGTAATAATTACTAACTGTTCATCTGTATAATTTTTTATCATATCTATATCTATAAATAAATCATCTGGTGCATCAATATAATTTAATTCTCTTGCAGCTTCTATCATATTTATCATACTTCTACCAGAAACAGCAATTTTTCTACCAAATTTGACAGCTGAATTAACTATTTGTTGAACTCTGTGAACATTTGAAGCAAATGTTGCTACAACTATTCTTTTTTTGCATCCTTCAAATAAGTTGTCAAAAACTGGTCCAATAGATTTTTCGGACATTGTAAAACCTTTTCTCTCTGAGTTTGTACTATCTGAAAGTAGAGCTAAAACTCCCCTATTTCCCAACTCTGCAATACGTCCTAAATCCATTTCTTGGCCATCTATTGGTGTGTAGTCCACTTTAAAGTCTCCTGTGTGAACTACTGTTCCTACCGGAGTATGAATTGCAAGCATTACAGCATCTGGAATACTATGTGAACTTCTAATAAATTCAACTTGCATTTTGCCAAAGTTTACAGTTTCACCTTGATTTACAACATTTACTTCAACTTGATTTCTTATATGATGTTCCTCGAGTTTATGTTCAATTAATTTAACTGTAAGTTTTGTTGCGTAAATAGGCATATTAACTTGTTTTAAAACATATGGTATAGCACCAATATGGTCCTCATGACCATGTGTTATTACCAAACCTTTTATTTTGTCCTTATTTTTTATTAAATAAGTTACATCTGGAATTACTAAGTCAACACCAAGCATATCGTCTTCTGGGAATTCTAGTCCGCAGTCAACGAGTACTATTTCATCTTCATACTCAAATACTGTAATATTTTTACCAATTTCATCAATTCCACCTAAAGCAATTATTTTTAAATTACTCTTTTTAAATGAAAAATCCATCTTATTTCTACTTGTTCTTTTTGTATAGTTTCTTCTTGTCTTTTTAAAGTCTGTTCCTTCATGTTTTTTTGACTCTTCGTTTTCCAAATGCTTTGGTTCTAACGCTTCGAATCCTACATCTATGAAAGATTTGTTTCTCTTCTCTACTGTTTTTAATGATGTATTTTCTTTTTCTATCTGTGTTTTTTCTCCTTTTCTTTCTAAATTTTTGTATGTTTTTTTATAATTTATTCTATCTGATTTATTCTCAGATAATTCTTTTGTGTTATTTTCCATAAATTAATCTCTCCTTTTATGATATTTTTTTGCATTCTCACACGCAAAAATAGCTTTAAATAAAATTTAATTATACGTTCAAAAAAGATAGTTTTAGCATCTTAAACTACCTAATTTTAAATTATATAGTCTCATTCAATATAATTTAAAATAATATTCAAAATATTCAATTATCTCATTCTTTAAACATTATAAATAAATCTCTTCTTTATCTTACAGATTATTTTATTGCATAGTTTACACTACAATAAAAACAGCATTTATCCATAAGATAACAACTGTTTATTATTATACTATATCTTTTTGTGGAAGTCAAGTGTTACTTGTTTTATGTATACTTATCTATTAAAGTTCTAATTGCAAATTTTTGCGAATACAATTAAGCAAAAGTATTTCAATTTAGAAGGAGCAATATCTATATGAAAGGTGTTTCAATCGAAGAACGTGCAATACATTTAGCACAATATATTATAGATTCAAAAGATACAGTAAGAGGAACTGCGAAAAAGTTTGGAATATCCAAAAGTACAGTACACACCGAAGTAACATTCCAGAACGGTAAAAATAAATCACCT
>CAKNIU010000023.1 GCA_930980675.1 uncultured Clostridium sp. | reverse complement strand
TTAATGTAAAAATTATTTTATAAAATTGATTGTTAAACATATTATACGAGGAGGAGCATCATGAACGACTTATTAAAAAACAAAAAATCAGGTTGGGAAGAAATAAGCGAAGAAGAAAAAAATGCCATATTTACTTTTTCTGACGAATACATGAAATTTTTAAACACTGCAAAAACTGAAAGAGAAATTATAAGAGCAACCGAAGAGTTAGCTAGACAGAATGGCTTTAAAAGCCTAGATGAATATTCAGAACTTTACCCAGGAGATAAAGTTTACTTCATAAACAGAGGGAAAAACATATACTTGGCTGTGATTGGACAAGAAAGCATGGAAGCAGGAATCAATATAGTTGGAGCACATGCAGATTCACCAAGGCTAGATTTAAAACCAAATCCTTTATACCAAGAGGGAAATTTAGCTTATTTAAAAACACACTATTATGGTGGAATAAAAAAATATCAATGGACAGCTATTCCACTTGCAATTCATGGAGTTATTATTAAAGAAAATGGTGAAAAACTTTATGTGTCACTTGGCGAAAATGATGATGAACCAGTATTTACAATAACAGACCTTTTACCACACTTAGCTAAAGAACAACAACAAAAGAAATTATCTGAAGCTATAAATGCAGAAAAACTTTCTGTACTAGTTGGTAGCATACCAGATACATCAGAAGAAAAAGAACAAGTAAAAAGTAATATACTAAAATTATTAAATAAAAAATATGGAATTAATGAAGAAGATTTTGTTAGCTCAGAACTAGAAGTTGTACCAGCTTTTAAGTGCAGAACATTAGGATTTGACGAAAGCCTAATTGCAGGATATGGTCAAGATGATAAAGTATGTGTGTACACTTCACTAAGAGCAATATTAAATACAGAAAAACCAAGAAGAACTGCAGTATGCCTATTCTCAGACAAAGAAGAAATAGGAAGTATGGGTAACACCGGTATGGAGTCACACGTATTTGATACATTTATAGCAGAATTATTAAACAAAACAAGAATAAATAGACCAAACCTTTTAGATAAAGTATTTTGCAATTCAAAAATGCTTTCAGCAGATGTTGACGCAGGAGCAGACCCATTATATATCTCAGTATCTGATACAAATAATGCAGGATATTTAGGAAAAG
Organism: uncultured Clostridium sp.; assembly: GCA_930980675.1. The sequence continues at coordinate 15,152 of CAKNIU010000023.1, read as the reverse complement.
GAATCAGCTTAAATAAATATACAGGCTCAGGCGGAAAATATAACTCATCTGATGCAAATGCAGAATACGTAGCAGAAATAAGAAGATTATTCAACGCTAATAAAATAAAATTCCAGGTAGCAGAGCTTGGAAAAACAGATGTTGGCGGTGGAGGAACAATCGCATATATATTAGCTAATAAAGGAGTTGATGTAATCGATTGCGGAGTTCCAGTACTTTCAATGCATGCACCATATGAAGTAACTTGCAAATATGATGTTTATACAGCATATAGAGCATATGAGTGTTTCTTTAAAATGTAAACATATATAAAAAAGACCAATATACATTCTAGAACATTTCAAGTGAACGTAGGCGACGTAGGAGCGGAGCTGGGCGTGCGAGTTGGAGCGAATAGCGACCTACGAAGTGAAATGAGAGAGAATGTATATTGGTCTTTATAAATTTTTGTTATATGAGCACATTTAGAAATGTAAATTTTATGTGAAAGTATTGAATTGCTTGCATTATAATGATATATTAAAGGAAAACAAAGGATTTGCTCAAAATAGGCAAATCCTTTAAAAGAAGCTGAAGGAGGAAAATACTGTGATTGAAGTAAAACACGTCACAAAAAAGTATGGTAATTTTACAGCTGTTGATGATATTAATTTTACCATAAAAAACGATGAAATTGTTGGATTTTTAGGCCCTAATGGTGCAGGCAAAAGTACTACAATGAATATGATAACAGGTTACATAGAGCCTACAAGTGGAAAAATAATTGTGAATGATTATGAAATATCTAAAGATCCAAAAAAAGTCAAAAGACAAATAGGTTATATGCCAGAAAGTACACCTCTTTACAATGATTTAACTGTAAGAGAATTTGTAAATTATATGGCAGATTTAAAGTACGTAAAGAGAAAAGACAAAAAAGAAAAAGTAGACAAGGTTTTACAAGATGTTGGACTTACAGACGTTCAGAAAAAGTTAATAAGAAATTTATCTCGCGGATACAAGCAAAGAGTGAGTATGGCAGGAGCTCTAATAGGAGATCCTAAAGTACTTATACTAGATGAGCCAACAGTAGGACTTGACCCAAAACAAATAACTGAAATAAGAGATTTAATTAGAAAACTAGGAAAAAATCACACGGTTATATTAAGCTCGCATATTTTATCAGAAGTAAGTCAAATATGTGAGAAAGTTATAATTATAAATAAAGGAAAAGTGCTAGCAGTAGATACTCCAAGTAATTTGGAAGAAAAATTTGAAGAAGAAAATAGAATTTTTGTTACAGTAGAAGATGAAAAAAATAAAATAGATAGAGTTGCTAAAAAAATTAAAAACTTAAAATCTATAGAATTTATAAAAGATAAAAACGATGGAACAAAGCAATATGAGTTAATAGCAGATAAATCTACTGACCTAAGAAAAGAAATATTTAATTTGTTCCCTAAAAATGATATTAATATATTAGAACTAAAAAAATCAGAAATAACACTAGAAGATGCCTTCTTAAAGCTAATTAGCCAAAAAGAAAATGAGGTAGAGGAAAAGAAAAAGAAGGAAGAAGAGCAAAAAGCAAAAAGAGAAGAAGAATTAAGCAAAATGTCTAAGAAAGATAGAAAAGAAGCAATAAAACAAGACAAAAAAGATTTAAGGCAAAAAGAAAAAGAAGAATTTAATAAACAATGGGAAGAAAATAGAAAAAGAGAGAAAGAAGAAAAAGAAAGAGTAAAAGAAGTAAAAAAGAAAAGAAAAGGAGGTAAAAAATAATGTGGGCAATAATTAAAAAAGAGTTTAAATCATACTTTTTATCTCCAATTGGTTACATATACATAGGAGTATTTTTATTAACATGTAGCATATTCTTTTATCTGGACATATTTGTTAACTTAAGTACAGACTTTCCATATATGTTTGGATCAGCAGTGACTATATTAACATTTATAGTGCCATTAATTACAATGAGAATGTTCTCAGAAGAAAGAAAAAATGGAACAGAACAATTATTACTAACATCGCCAAGAAGCATAACACAAATAGTATTAGGCAAATTTATTGCAGCAGCATTAGTTGTATTAGTTTCAGTACTACTTACACTAATATACTTTGGAATACTAAGTTATTTTGGAGAGCCACAACTAGGTAAAGCATTGGTTGCAATACTTGGATTTGCACTATTAGCAATAGCATATGTATCATTTGGTATGTTTGCATCGAGCTTAACAGAAAATCAAGTTGTATCAGCAGTAATATCTATAGCAGTATTCATTTTACTATGGTTCTTACCAAGCTTTAGTAGCGTGTTTATAGATTTCTCATTAATGGAAGCATTTTTTGAATCATTCTATTTAGGAACAATATCAATAAAAAATTTAGTATTATTGGTATCATTTTCTGCACTATTTGTAGTATTTACAATTATGGTATTACAAAGAAGAAAAAGCGTAAAATAAGAGTTAAAATAAAAAGATAACAATTTGGCGATAGAAACAAAAAAAGAACATAAATATGTTTTGAAAGGATATAAGCAATGAGAAAATTAATAGAAATTATCAAAAAAAAGTGGATAAGAGATAGCTTACTTACAACTTCACTTATTTTAATTTTAATAGCAATATTTATATTAGTAAATTTATTATTTATGAATTTAGATATTGCTCCATTAGACTTTACACAGCAAAAGCTATACACGTTATCTGACGAGTCAAAAGAACAAATAGCAAATGTACAGCAAAATGTAACAATGTATTTTTTTGGATATGATGAAGCATCAACAGCTATTACACTTGCAAAACAATACAATGATGTTAATAATAAAATATCTATTCAAATAATAGATACATCAGAAAGGCCGGACTTAGCAGCTCAATATAATGTGAGTACAAATAGTCAATTAGTTGCAGTTCAGGCAACAGAAAGATATAAAATAATAGACTCAAGCGAAATGTATACATTTGATAGTTCCTCATATCAATACATAGATATAACTGAACAAAAATTAACAAATGCAATACTTGATGTTACAATAGCACAAAAGCCACAAATATATTTCTTAACAGGCCATGGTGAATATGGAATTGACCAATCTACAGGAGCAATGGGAACTCTTGCTACATATATTGAAAATGATGTAAATGATGTAAATACATTAGATTTACTTACATCAGATATGCCAGAAACTTGTGATGTGTTAATAATAGCGAATCCAACAAGTGATTTTACAGACTTGGAAACAGAAAAAATACAAAATTATATAAATGCTGGTGGAAAAATAGTTTGGATGCAAGATCCATATATGTTTATAAACGGATGGACAGAAAGTACAACGTATCCAAATATTACAAAAATACTATCTCAGTTTGGAATAAACTTTTCGAGTGGCGTTGTATGTGAACAAAGTACAGACCATATGATTGCTGGAACACCAGATTTGATTATACCTCAAATGTCATATAATAGTATAGTACAAGATTTATATACAGATGGTATGGTAGCACTATTAGACTCAGGAAAAATAAATACAGTATCAGATGAAGAATTAGAAGAATTAGGAGTTACAGCTAGTCCGTTCTTAGAATCAACAGATACATCATTTTATAGAGAAGACGTAAATTCAGATATATCACAAAAACTGGACAGTGATGAAGAGGGACCATTTGTTACTGCAGAAATATTAACAAAAAAGATTGATGATGATACAGAATCAACACTTGTAGCATACTCAAACGCATTATTTGCAACAAACTATACTGTACAAATTGCAGGAAGCTATGGTACACCTATTTCAATAAGACAAAATAAAGACATAATACTTAATACAATAGCATATCTATCAGACAGAGAAGATGCTATTAGAATAAGAAAAGATACAGGATTAGTAACTTTTGATGCTATTACAGAACAAGAGAATAGAGCTGTGCTTTGGATAATATTCGCAATTCCTGTAGTCATAATTCTTGCAGGCATAATAGTTGCAATTGTAAGAAAAAGAAAAAAATAAAGACTGTTACAATTTATCAATATAAATGTTCTAAAATACCAATATACATTCTCTCTCATTTCGCCGCACGGGTCGCTATTCGCTCCAGCTTGCACGCTCAGCTCCGCTCCTACGTCGCTTGCGCTCACTTGAAATGTTCGAGAACATATATTGGTATTTTTTATAGTATATATACTGAATTGTGACAATTTTATTTTAAAATTCCTTTACAATGGAATTTTTTTAGTATAGAATATTAAAGAAAAAAGGAAATTATAAAATTCTATTCTTGTGTGCTATTAAAGCAAAGCGAGAAAGGAACGGTAATGAAGAAAAAAATCGTATGGATAATAGGTATAATTGTAGCAATTACAGTCATTACAGTCATTTCTTTGTATGTGACAAATGAAGATGTTAGAGATTGGATGGATGAATACATATTTAGAAAAAATATTATAGATGAAGATTTACCAACAATTTCTATTGAAAATGAAAATGCAAGTATATATGCTTATGATAATCATATAGTAATTTTGCAAAATAACAAACTTACTATATATAATACTTCTGGTAAAGAAGAAACCACTATAAATGTGCAAGTAAACAATCCAATATTTGAGTCGTGTGGAAGATACTTGCTTCTGGCTGACAAAGGAAGTCAAAATGTTTATTTAATATATAATACTAGTCTTCGATGGCAAAAGACCATGGAAGGAAATGTAGCATATATGACAGTAAACAGAAACGGAGCCGTAGGAGTAGTTTTAACAGGAACAACATACAAATCAGTAATTGTAATGTATGGCATAACAGGCGATGAAGAATTTAAAACATATTTATCATCAACTGTTGCTACTAATGTAGACATATCAGAAGATAACAATTATTTGAGTTTTGCAGAGGCAAACACATCAGGAACAGTAATATCGTCATCAGTAAAAACAGTATCTGTAGAAAAGGCCAAAAGTACACCTTCAGAAGCTATTATATATACATATAATCCGGAAAACAATAGTTTAATAATAGATATAGAATATAATAACAATAATTTAATATGCCAATATGATAATTCTGTATATAGGTTAAATGAAGGTAATGCAGAAAAAATAACAGATATAGAGGATAATGTACTATTTTTAGATATAGAAATGAGTAATTATATTAGCAAAATACAGGAAAATCAATCTGGAATATTAAGTAGCGAATATGAGGTGAAAATAATAAACGAAAAAAACTCGAGCGAAAGTACGTACCTTTTAGAACAAATGCCTAGCGGTTTATATTGCAGTGATAACATTTTAGCAGTAGATATGGGAAATGAAATAGTATTTTTGAATCATAGTGCATGGCTATTAAAACACTTTACATCAAGGCAAAATTACAAAAACATTGTTATTGGAGATAATGTGGCAGGAATAATATACAGGGATAGAGTTGAAATAATTAGTTTATAATTAATGTGTGAGTTTATAAAAATAATATGATAAAATTTTAAATAAGGGAGGAGAATAAAATGGCGGTAGATCTAATCATCATTATTATTATGGTATCAGCAATATTTGTAGGACTAAAAAAAGGACTTATATCTTGCATAATAGATATAGCAGCAGTTGTTGTTGCATTAATACTTGCAATATTGCTTTGTAGACCAATAACAAATGCAGTTATTGAAAATACAAGTTTTGATGAAAGTCTAGCTCAAACAATTTCACAAAACATACCATTAAGTGATACAGACTTTAAAGTAGAAGAGAATTCAAATTTACCAAAAGGAATAGTAAATTATATTAATGGCATAACAGAAAGTGTAAACACAACAAAAGAAGAGGCTTTTGATGCAATAGGCAAAGAACTTGCAGGTGGAATAATTACTGTAATAGTGTTTATAGCAATATTTATTATAGTAAGAATTATTTTAGCAATAATTAAAGTTGTAGCAAAAATAATAGACAAAATACCACTATTAAGCCAAGTAAACAAAGTTGGAGGAGCAATTTGTGGCGCAATAGAAGGTGCAATAATAATTTATGCAATATTTGCTGTAATATCAATGATCGCTCCATTAATATCAAATACAGGGCTATTAGAATTAATATATAATTCAAATATAGGGTCAATAATGTATAATAATAATTTTGTGCTTAATTCTATATATAAGAGTTAAAATTATTCATAATTTTAAGATATATAATTCCAATATATATTCTGCCACAATTCACTGCGCGGGTCGCTTCGCTCCAGCTTGCACGCTTCACTCAGCTTTAAAAGAGATAAAGACACATGACGCGCTTAAACCTTATGTTTAAGCGGCGTATAGCTTCGTTCGCTGAATTGTTTTAGAATATATATTGTAATATTGATAAATAAAATATTAGTAAGGAGTAATTAGAAGTATGAAAATAGTAGAACCATGGATTGAAGTTGAAAAAATAGATGGAATTAAAATAATGAAAAAAATAGAAAGAGCTTGCAGAACATGTTATCGTTCAGAAGGAAATATAACAGAAGATAGTTATAAAAATTTATTAAAAAATTGTATAAATAGAGGACACGAATCAGTATTAGAACATGAAAAAGTTACAATAAGAATGTACTGTGACATAGGAGTTTACAAAGACTTAACAAGACATAGATTTGGAAGTTTTTCTATAGAATCAACAAGATATTGTAGCTATGATAAAGATAAATACGGAAATGAAATAAAATGCATAAATCCAGCATACATTGAAGATGTAAAAGTATATGCTGAATGGAAAAAAGCTATGGAAGATATGGAAAAACATTATTTAGAAATGAAAAAATTAAACGCATCAACAGATATGTGCAGACTAGTTTTACCACATAGCACAGCAGCAGAAGTGACAATGACAGCAGATATAAGAGAATGGAAGCACATACTAGAATTAAGAACTTCAAACCATGCACATCCTGCTATAAGACAATTATTAATTCCACTTCTAAAATATTTCCAAAAAGAAATGCCTGAAATATTTGGATGTGTAGAGTATGATAAAGACTTTAAAGAAGAATGGTATGCAGAACTAAGATTTGCACCGGAAGTATGATTTTTCTATAAAACATCTTAATAAAATATTAAGATGTTTTTTATGTGAAAAAAGTTTAAAAATCTTGATATTATAATTCAAATTTGATATACTAGTTGCAGACTAAAATTTTAGGAGTGATATAAATAAATGAGTAATAATAAAAAATCTAAAGAAAAGAAGCAAAAACATAGAGGACGCAGAATTTTCGGAAAAATAGTATTAATTTTATTATTAATAATTATTATCTTAGCTGGAATTTTCGCGTATAGAGTATATCAAAATGGTGGCGGACTAACAGGAATAGTCACAACATTAGTTGGTACAGACCCAGAAAAAGTAAAGAGCCTTCCGGATTTCTATTGTTTATTGCTTGGAAAAAGTGAGGCAATGACAGATACAATAATGGTAGCAAAATATAGTCCAAGTACAGGAGATGCCACTCTTTTATCAATTCCTAGAGATAGCTTTGTTGGAAATAATCCAAATACAGCAACGGCATCAGACAAAATAAATTCAAAATATCAAATAAGTCCACAAAGAACAATTGATGCAGTAAATGAATTAACTGGACTTAACTTAAAATATTATATAACTGTAGATACAAAAGCTTTAAGAGACTTAGTAAATGCAATAGGCGGAGTATATTTTGATGTACCAATAAAAATGGATTATGATGATAGTTCACAAGATTTATATATACACTTAGAACCAGGTTATCAATTGCTAGATGGTCAAAAAGCAGAATGGTTAGTAAGATTTAGACACAACAATAATGGAACATCCTATTCATATGAATATGGAGACAATGACTTAGGAAGAATGAGAACTCAAAGAGAATTCCTAATGGCTGTTGCTAAGCAAACATTAAGATTAGAAAATATTACAAAAATAAATGATATATTAAATGTAATAGAACAAGAGGTTGAAACAAATATTGACTTTGATACAATGATGGAATATGCACCAGCACTACTTAATATAAATGCAGATAATATACAAACTGGCATGTTACCGGGAACTGCACAATATTGCAATGGGGTTGCAGTTTACTTGGTAGATGAGGACGAAGCAAAAGAGCTTGTAAATGAATTGTTTTTAACATCATCAAATACAACTACAAATGAAGAAAGTGGTATGACTAATACAGTATCAAATGGAACATCAGTAGGAAGTACAAATGGAGTCTCATCTGGAACTACAACGCAAAAAAATTTTACTGTTGAAATCCTTAATGGTACAGGAAGTCAAACAAAACTCAATCAAGCCATAGACCAATTAGAAGCGCAAGGATACGAAGTGGCTAAAAAGGGTAATACAAACATAACTACTACTACTACAATAATTAATAGAACAAATAATTCTACACAAGACGAAAACTCTATTATAGCATTACTTGGAACAGGGGATTCTGTAATGGGAGAAAATAACTCAAACGTAGATTTTACAATAGTTTTAGGAAGAGATTATTAAAGAAATCATAAACATAATTATAAAATATTATTTTACTTATTGTTTAAAAGAGATTATTTCATAAAATAACTAAATAGGGGGCACTAATCAATAATTACAATTGATTTGTGCCCTCTATTTGTAATATAGAGTAATAAAAATTAGATTTTATACTTTTCAAGAATAGTTTATTGTAAGCAAAATTAATCTTTCTTTTTAATTGATAGAGCTGTAACAATAACAAGCAATACAGCAAATACTGCAAACAATGCCAAAATAATATTCATAACATTTGAACTGTATACATCATGAGTTGCTATTAAATCACTTTTATAATCTACGCCATCAACAGTATAAGTAATACTTCCAACAACCTGCCCCTCTGCAATTGGAGCAAGTACACTATTAAATTGTATAACAGGGGTAACGTCAACAACTTCATCAGTAAAAACAACGCAATTTAAAGTAGTAGCTGCTATAACATCAAGTTTTTTCGTATCTTCAGTACCATTTAAAATATCAATAGTTCTTACAACATCACCTTCTGTAACAAGATTTACAGATTTGTAATTATCAAATCCATAATTAAATAAATTTATGCAATCAGTTTCTCTTGTAGCAGTACCGTCAGCTAAATAGCTACCTTTCAAAATAACGCAAATTAAATCAATTCCATCTTTGCTAGCAGTTGCAATAATGCAATATCCTGCTGCATCGGTATATCCAGTTTTTAAGCCATTTGCATATTCATAATAATACCTATGATTACTTCTTAATAAAGCATTTGTTGAAGTATATGTAGGATGATTTTCATTCTTTGGTAAATTGTATGAGGCTTTTGAGCCAATAGATTTTATTATGGCATTTTCATAAGCATATTTACCAATTAAAGCTAAGTCATAAGCAGTAGAATAATGATTATCATTATATATTCCATTAGGATTAACAAAGTTAGTGTTTTTACAACCAATTTCTTTCGCTTTATCATTCATCATAGTAGAAAACTCTGCAATACTGCTGTCAAAAGCATCTCTACTAGTTTGAGTAGTTTCAAAAACATAATCCGGATTATCTAGGTTAGCAATATATTCTGCTAAAACGTAAGCAGCATCATTAGCTGATGCAATCATAGTAACATTCAAAAGTTCTTCAACTGTATAAACTTCGCCAGGAGTAATGTATCCCAAAGAATAAGAATATGGAACTGCATTTACAGCCCAGTAACTAACAGTAACTTCTGAATTCAAATCACAATTTTCAACAGTTAAAATTGCTGTCATAACTTTAGTAGTACTTGCAGGATACAATTGCTTAGTAGAATTTTTCTCATAAAGAACTTTACCTTGCTTTGCGTCCACTAAAATTGCAGCTTCAGAATTAACAGTAGGCGTAGTAGATGCATTACTTGAAACTCCAAAAGATAAAAATAAGCTAATAACAAAAGTAAAAACAATACAAAAACATATAAACTTTAATCTATTAAAAACCTTCATTCTTTCTCCTTTAAACATACAAAAAATATAATATCAATAAATAAAAAAGAAATCAATAGAAGAAATGGGAAATTTTATAAAAATTGAACATATGAGCTAAGCTTTAAAGTTCAGAAAGGACTAGTGTTTACTATGAAAGAAATAATATTAAATTTAAGCAAAAAACAAAAAATTATTTTATCAATAGTTATTAGTATAATATTCGTGTTGGTATTGATATATGTGTATCAAAATTTATATGAGGAAGATACTGAGATATTATTAACAAATGAAACAAACGAATTAAGCTCAGAAATGAATGAAAACTCAAATGAAGACAGTACGAACCTAAATAGCAAGAAAACAGAAGAAACTGTTGTTGTTCACGTAATAGGCGAAATAAATAATCCGGGAGTAGTAACACTTCCAGAAGGCTCAAGAATAATAGACGCAATAAATATGGCAGGCGGAAAAACGGAAGAGGCTGATTTATCTAAGATAAATTTAGCATACATAGTGGAAGACGGAACACAAATATATATACCTAGAATTAATGAAGATTTAAACCAAGTGAACCTTATTTCGGATGGAGCAGGGGTAGGAGTAGTAATTACTGACTCAAACGTTGAAGAAAATGAGGTAGATTCAAAAGTGAACATAAATACAGCAAGTAAAGAAAAACTGGAAACTCTGCCTGGAGTAGGAGAAACAACAGCTCAAAAAATAATAGATTACAGAGAAGCTAATGGAAAATTTAAAACAATAGAAGATATAAAAAATGTAAGTGGAATAGGTGATGCCAAATATGAAAGCTTAAAAGATAAAATAACAGTGTGAAAATATAAATTTTTTGAAACTTTTTTAAAAGTAAATCGTTATTATAAATAGAGGGAGGCAAAATGTGGATGAGATATATGATAAATATTCTTCTATAATATACAAATATTTATTAGGATTAACAAAAAATCAAGAGTTATCCGAAGAACTTTTACAAGAAACCTTTTACAGTGCAATACTGCACTATAATAAATTAAAAGAAACTGACAAAATATTAAATTGGCTATATATAATTGCAAAAAATAAATGGAAAGACTATTTAAAGAAAGAAAAACGAATTAGAAAAGTTCCACTTGATGAGAATTTAATTGAAGAATATTCTTTGGAAAATGAAATAGAAATGAACGATGATAAAAAGAGATTATATGAGAAGATTAATAAACTAAATTCAATATCAAAAAAGGTTATACTTATGAAAATAAATACAGAGCTGACTTTTAAAGAAATCGGAGAAATTTTAGGAAAGGATGAATCTTGGGCAAAAACTATATATTATAGAGCAAGCATTAAATTGAAGGAGGAATTAAAAAGTGGTTAAAAAAGAATGTAGCTTGGTTCAAAATTTATTAAATGACTATATTAATAACTCTGTGTCTGATGATGCAGAAGAGGTTATTAAGGAACACTTAGAAAAATGCAAAGACTGTAATTCTATTTATATGCAAATGAAAAATGACAATGCTCAAAGCAAAGAACAAGAGGTAAAAAGGCATAAAGAATATTTAAAAAAGTTTAACAAAAGATTATCACTTTTGAAAAAGATAATTATTATTTTATTAATTATTATTTTGATATTTTTTGTGCAATTTGCTATTAAATTAATTCACAATAATTATATTTTAGATGGCGTATATAAAAAATTAGAAAGTATGCAAAATATGAACGAATATTACGCTAAAAGAGAAGAAATACTTTTATATGATTATACATCTGATTTTTCTAGCAGTTGCAACATAACTGAATATTATTATAAGAATGGAAAATATAAAATGGTTTACTATTCAAAAAATGACTATGAAAATAGATATGAAGTATATGGACAAGAGGGTAGCAATGAAGAAATATATGTATATTATGATAGTAAGAAAATTGAGTATAGAGAAAACCATGACATATTAGTATATCAAAAAGGACAAGTATTAGAAAGTATTTACTACAACATAAGTCAGTGGTATATACCACAGTATAAATTATTAGACTTATTTGGAACCTATGAAACAAAAGTATATAATGGAAGAGAATGTTATGTTATTAGAAAAAATAGTACAGATTCAAAATCATCAAATTATAATGAATGTTGGATAGATAAAGAAACTATGATGAATGTTAGAAATGTGATGAATACGCAAAACGAAAATACACAGCAATATAGAGATTCTAAAATATATATAGAAGAAAAAGAAATATCGGACACAGACGTAGAATTGCCAAGTGATTTAGATGGGGTTGATAGTATTGATTCATAATAGGATTTATAAGTAAAGAGAACTTAAGGTTCTCTTTATTTTTGACTTTAAAAATATTAAGAAAAAATAAATAATTTATAAATAAAAAATAAATAAACACGTGTTAAAATAAAAAACGAGGGAGGTTAAAAATGGAAACAATATTAAAATGTGAAAGCTTATGCAAAACATTTGGCAAAAAGCAAATTCTAAAAAATGTTTCCTTAGAAGTAAAAGAAGGAGACATATTAGGCTTTATAGGGCCAAATGGAGCTGGAAAAACCACAACAATAAAATTAATATTAGGACTTCAAAGTATAACAAGTGGGAAAGTTAGTATTAATGGATATGATATTGAAAAAGACTTTACGAATGCAATAAAAAAAGTCGGAGCAATAGTAGAAAATCCAGATATGTATATGTATTTATCAGGATATCAAAATCTAAAACTTGTAGCAAATTTATATAAAAATATAGGAACAGAAAGAATAGATGAAGTAGTAAAACTAGTAAAGCTAGAAAAAAGAATAAATGATAATGTATCAAAATATTCATTAGGAATGAGGCAAAGATTAGGAATTGCACAAGCAATTCTGCATAAACCTAATTTACTAATATTAGATGAACCTACAAATGGATTAGACCCAGAGGGTATCAAAGAAATGAGAGAGTTACTGGTAAATCTCGCAGAAAAAGAAAAAATGGCAATTCTAATATCTAGCCACAACTTAGCAGAATTAGATAACTTCTGTACAAAAGTTTGTATAATAAAAAATGGAGAAGTAATAGAAACAAGTGAAATTTCTAAAATAAAACATGAAGCAAGTAATGAAGTAGAAATATTTGAAGTAGATAATGCAGATAAAGCAGAAACAATATTAAGTATGGACTTAAGAAATAATAAAATATTAGGGCTAGAAGTAAAAGACAGCAAAATACTAAAAGTTAATATTTCAAAAGAAGAAGTGCCATATATAATAAGTAAATTAGTAGAAAACAATATAAAAATTTACGAAGTAAAACAGGAAGAAAAAACACTTGAAGAGGCATTCTTTGAAAAGACAGGGGGGAACGTAATTGAGTAATTTAATAAAAAATGAATTGACCAAAATTTTTAAAAAGAAAACAATTTATATAACAATGCTCTTAATATTTTTACTAATGATATTTATAAATTGTATTAATAAATATTCAAATTCATCATCATATTCTGCATATATGTATAGCGAAAGCTACATAAACAGCATAAAAGAAGAACTTTCTAATTTGAATCCAGAAAAACCTAGTGATGTCACATTATATATAAATTTAAAATCAGAATTAGATTTATCTAATTTAATGGAAAAATACAAAGATTCAGATTGGAAATTAAGTATCATAAACGACAGAATTTCTCCATATATCACAGAAATAAACACATACACATATGGCGCAGAAAAAAGTGAAAAGCAAGCGAGAAAAGCAACTGAAGAAATGGAAAGTATTATAGCAAAATTAGATGAAAATGACTGGAAATACTTTGCAAATGAAGATTTACAAAATGCAAATAATAAAATAGAAGAATTAAATAAGCAAAAAGCACAAACACAAGATACAGAAATAATAAAAGGATTAAATAATGAAATAGAAAATGCAAAAGTAGAAAAAGAAATTGCAGAATATAGATTGGAAAAAAACATACCATATGGAGTGGATTACCTAAATATAGCATTAACAAGATATCAAACATCATCAGGAACTTTAATCTCATATGATTTAGAAAATAAAGAATTAGACTTTGAAGAACAGAAAGAATATAATGATGCTTTAACTACTAGAGAAGAAAGCAAATATATAATAGAAACAGGAACAGATATAAATAAATCAGATAGTTTAAAAGGAAGCTTACAGTACTTTTATTCTCAATACGGAGTATTTATAATTGTTGTAATTATAATGATTGCAGGAACAATTGTAAGTGAAGAATGGAGTAAAGGCACAATAAAACTATTGTTGGTAAAACCATATACTAGAACTCAAATACTATTATCAAAATTCTTAACAGCACTTATAATAAGTGCATTTGTAATAGTATCTACAATCTTAATGCAAATATTAGTGGGTGGAATATTATTTGGATTTGAAAGCCTATTTGAACCTGTTGTTGTATACAACTTAAGTACAAATGTAATACAAGAAATAAATATACTTGCTTACTTAGGAATACAAACATTAACACAATTACCAATAATAATATTGCTAGCAACATTAGCATTTGCAATAAGCACTATATTCTCAAACAGTGCTCTAGCAATAACAGTATCACTTTTAGGATATATGGGCGCATCAATAATAAATCAACTAGCAATAGCATATAACTTAACATTTATGAAATATTTCGTTACAATGAACTGGGATTTAAGCCAGTACTTATTCGGCGGACTACCATATATGGAAGGAATGAATTTAATAACATCTATAATTATATGCGTAGTATATCTACTAATAATGTTAATACCAACATTTATAATATTTAAAAAGAGAAATATAAAAAATATATAGAATTCCCCTTATAATAAGAAAATCAGAAATCGAAATGATTTCTGATTCTTTTTGTGTAACGAAAACCCCCTGTTTTACAGGGGGTTCTAAAAGCTTCTAGCTATGGGTGTAAAAATTCCCCCTTTTTGATATAATAAGAGTGGTTCGCCAACCGTAAATATAAAATAATCAAAAAGGGGGAATTTGTCATGAAAGACAATAATAGTTTAGCACATAGCACATGGAATTGCAAATATCATATAGTGTTTGCACCAAAATATAGGAGAATGGAAATATATGGAAAAATAAGAAAAGATATAGGAGTAATAATAAGGCGATTATGTGAGCAGAAAGGCATAGAAATAATAGAAGCAGAATTATGCCCAGACCATATACATATGCTAGTTAGTAT
>CAKNIU010000022.1 GCA_930980675.1 uncultured Clostridium sp. | reverse complement strand
CCAAGACTAAATTCCAGTTTTGATATCTATCTGGAATTTACTTTTAAAATTAAACTTTTTCATAACAATTCACTTTTCATATTGTATTATAAAACATATAATGTTAAAATTTTAAAAATAGAAAGGTATGATTAAATATTATATTAACAAGAAGAGTTTTAATTGCTTTCATTACTATGAATACCTTTTAGCAAATCGAGATAGGAGAAGTCTCATTATGAAGAAAAAGATTTTTGTAACTATTTTAATAGTAATAGCTTTAGCTATAGTAAGTGGATATTTTTACACTACATTTTCACCACATAGCAATGAGCATAGAAGCTTAATTAATACTTCTGTTAATGAAGAAAATAGTGTTTCTAATGTTACTACAGATAGTATCAATAATAATGTTGCTGAAAGCGAAGGACTTTTTTCGTCATACTATGATGAAGCAGAAGAAATGCTTTCAAAAATGACTTTAGAAGAAAAAGTTGGTCAAATGTTTTTGGCTAGATACCCTTCATCAGGCGTAATAAATGAAATCAAAAACTATCAACCTGCTGGTTATATTTTATTTGGAAAAGATTTTCAAAATGCAACTCCTAACTCTATAAAAAAAGAATTACAGGATTGTCAAAATGCTAGTAAAATACCACTCGCTTTAGGGGTTGATGAAGAAGGTGGCACTGTTGTAAGAGTCAGCCAATATAAAGCTTTTAGAGCATCTCCTTTTAAATCGCCAAGAGAAATTTATGCAAATGGTGGTATGAATGCCATAATTTCAGACTCTCATGAAAAAAGCAATTTATTAAAAAATCTAGGGATAAACATGAATTTAGCACCTGTTGTAGATGTACCTAAAACTTCAAATGATTTTATTTATAAAAGAGCATTTAGCACAAATGTAAATGAAGTTAAAGATTTTACTAATCAAATAATAAATGCAATGAAATCTGATAATATAACTTCTGTTATGAAACATTTTCCTGGCTATGGAAACAATGTTGATACACATACTGGTATTGCTATAGATAAAAGAGACTACTCAAATTTCGAAAATAGAGATTTTATACCTTTTGAGGAAGGCATAAAAAATGGTGCACCTGCTATTTTAGTCAGTCATAATATTGTAAAATGTATGGATAAATCTAAACCTGCTTCTTTATCAGAAAATGTTCACAATATTTTAAGAAATGAATTAGGCTTTTCTGGAATTATTATGACAGATGATTTAGCAATGGATGCGGTTAAACAATATGTAGAAAATGGCGATGCTGCAACTCAGGCAGTGCTTGCTGGAAATGATTTAATAATATCTTCAGACTTTGCAAATCAAAGGAACGAAGTTTTGCAAGCTGTAAAAGATGGCACAATTGAAGAAAATACTATTAATAATGCTGTAAAAAGAGTACTAGCGTGGAAAATGATGTATGGAATAATTTAATTATGAAAATCTAAAAGAGATTCTAATCTTAATCATTATATACATAATTGTGTCTAATGAAAAAGATTAAGTGAAAAAAGCTAGAATCTAGACTCCTAGCTTTTTTAAGTATACTTAATTTGCGAAAAATAATGTTTCCAGTCGAAAAAACTTTATAATACATTTTTCAATACTATTGTCTTCATTCTGCTCATTTCTTGAAGTGTTGTAAGAACACCTTCATTTCCTATACCACTATGTTTCCATCCACCAAATGGCATTTCGAATGAACGATAGAAGCTTGCTCCATTTACTACTGCTCCACCACATTCAAGTTTATTTGCTATTTTTACTCCTCTTGAATAGTCTTTTGTTACTACACATCCACATAGTCCATAAGAAGATTGGTTAGCAATTTCAATTGCTTCTTCTTCAGTATCAAATCCTATAACTGGTATTACTGGTCCAAAGATTTCCATATCTTTTGCTACGTCCATGTCTTTTGTAACATTATCTAATATTGTTGGATAGTAATATGCTCCTTCTCTCTTACCACCACATACTAAAGTAGCTCCTTGTTCAATTGTTTTGTTTACAAATTCTTCTACTCTTTTTGCTGCAGGAACATTTATAAGTGGTCCCATATCTGTGTCCATTTTTGATGGGTCTCCTACTTTTAAGTTAGATATAACTTCTTTCATTCTATCTATAAATTCTTGTTTTCTGGAATTATGTATTAAGAATCTCTTTGATGCACAACATACTTGTCCACCATTATATAATCTTCCCCATATAGTTTCTTTAACTGCTAAATCCATATCTCCATCTTCTAAAAATATGAATGCGTCATTTCCACCTAATTCAAGCATTACATGTGTTAGGTTTTTAGAACATGTTCCCATTGTTTGAATTCCGGCTCCTGTACTTCCTGTTAGTGAAACTAAATGAACTCCTGGATGCCCTGCTAGTTCTTGCCCTACTGTTGGTCCATCACCAGTAAGTAATTGTATTGTACCTGCTGGTACACCTGCTTCAATCATTAATTTTACATATTCTGTAAGTGTAAGTGGATTATAGTTTGATGGTTTTACTATTATACTATTTCCCATAAGTAGTGCAGGTGGTACTTTTTGACAGAATAAGTCACTTGGGAAGTTGAATGGCAATATTGCTGCAACTACACCTATTGGTTGTCTAACAGTTATTTGCATTGTTTTTTCTTGGCCTGCTTCTTGTCCTGCTGGTATTGATTCATTATATAAATGTTTTGCTCTTTCAACAAATGCAGTAGCACCAATTCTTACATTTGCTATTTCTGCGATAGCTTCTTTTATTGGTTTTCCTGTTTCTGCACTCAATAATTTTGCTAATTTGTCTTTATCTCTTTCTACTAAATCAATAAATTTGTATATTTTGTCCGCTCTTTCATGAAGTGGAACTTCCGCCCATTTCTTTTGTTCTATTTCAGCTACTCTTACAGCTTCATTTACATCTTCTTGTGTACAGTTTGGAACTGTATCTATAAGTTCTTCAGTTGCTGGATTAGTTACTTCAATAACCTTTCCATCTGATGCATCTCTCCATTCATAACCTATTAAATTCTTCATACCTATTTTCTTTCCTTTCTCACCTTGTATAGAGGTTGTTTCCTCTTTATAGGCAATTATTTCTTTATTGGAATTTATTTCTAAGTTTTTAGTCCTACTTGGGTCTTCCCCTTCTCTTCATTTACTAAATGCTGTGAATGAAAGCATTAAACCTCCACAAGTATTTGCTCCATGGTCTTTAAATCCATATTCTCCGAATGTAAATATTGTAATGAATGGTACACCTTTAGCTTCTTTCTTGAGTTGTTTTACAACTTCATCAATTCTATCTCCTATTCCTAATCTTCTTCCTCCACAATGTACTAATAGATAAGCTCCAACATCTTTTCCCATTTCTTTGTTAAGTTCTTTCATTGTGTCTCCTGTTGATTTTATTAATTCATCAACACTTGCTTGCATTTGAATAACTGCTGTATTTAAAGCAACATGATTTCCTACATTTATTGAGTAGTCTTTATTTGCTGACATTGGATGACGAATTGCAACTAAATCTCCAAGTCTATCTTTTACGCCTAAAGGCTCTGTAACTGATTGCAAAAGTAAATTTCCACCTTCAATATCTTTTAATTTTTTGCCTGTCCAAGTTGCGTATTTTTTAAGGGCTGGAACACCATCTATTTCAACAATTGTTCTTTTTCCTTTTAATTTTGTAACAATACCTGCGTTGCCTGTTTCATGATATGCTCCTGTATAAACATTTGCCATTTTCTTGTCTGTATAGAAAAATGCTACTGCTACACCATCAGAAAATACTGTATCACCAGTAAATATGCTCCATTTACCTTCAACTGTATTATCTGCTGCACTTCCACCAAAGAAAGGTACTCTTCCTATTACATCTTCAATTCCTTTTAAATAATCTTCTTCTTCTCCTGGTGATGCAACCATATAGAAGTATTCTGGTGCAAAGTCTAATCCTGCATTTTTCATAGCTTCCTGAGCAACTAATCTTCCTGTTTCTCTAGCTGTTTTTTGCTTTTTGTATCCTGCAACACCTACTGTTGTATCTGGATCTCCTAATGCTAACATTCCTACAAATCCATTTTCTGATGAAATAAATCCATCTGGAACTATTATTCCTGCACTTGATGTACAACCTACAATAGGAGCTGTTCCTAGTTCAGCTTTTGCTCCTTCTAAAACTTTTTCTACATCGTTATCTACAGATGTATATAAAAATGCAATTTTAGTTTGCATCAAATCTTTAACTGCCTTTTTTGCAGTTTCTTGTCCTGCTTTGTAACTGTCTTTATTTGTGCTATATGCGACATTTGATTTTAGCATAAATATTTCCTCCTTCGTATCAATATTTCTTTCATTATATTTTAAAATTCGACATTTTTCAATAAATTATATATTACATTTTTGTAATATATTAAATAAGTAAATTATTTAAGTGGTGAATTGTAACAACTAGTCTAAAACGTATTATTAATTCCATGAGCAATAATTAACTTCATATTGTCAACTAAGCTATCAACCTCTTTTGGCGTTACTGCCAAATTGTACTTTGATGGTTCTAGTACAGCCTTTATTAATCTATATTTATCTTCTTTACTTGCTTCTTGTAATTCTTTAAATTCTTCAAATTGTTTAGATATAAGATCTATGCTATCTGCAACTATTGTCGCCGCTTCTACAAGTGTAGGCACACCTACAGCTATTACTGGTATTCCCATTGTTTTTTTGCTTATTTCTTTTCTGGCATTTCCAACTCCGGCACCAGGTGTTATTCCTGTATCACTAATTTGTATTGTTTTAAATAATCTTGATATGTCTCTAGAAATTAAAGCATCTATTGCTATAATAGCATCTGGTTTTATTTTTTCTACAATTCCTTTTAATATTTCCCCAGTTTCTATTCCTGTTGTGCCAAGCACCCCAGGTGCAATTCCGCTTATTTCTTTAGCATTTTTATCTATTAAATCCGGAACATATTTTTTTAAATGTCTTGTAATACTTAAATCTTTTATAACTTTTGGTCCTATAGAGTCAGCAGTTGTATCTATGTTTCCTAATCCTACAACTAATATTGAATTATATCCTTTTACTAATTCTTTCAATTGTTCAGCTAAAATCTTGCTTATTTTTTCTAATTCATCTTTTGAAATTATATCAATATTTTTTATTTCTAAAGTTATATATGTTCCTATTTCTTTCCCTATTTTCTGTTTACCTTTTTCATTTAATACTTTAACTCTTGTCACTTTCAATGTATTATCTAAATCAACATTTTCTGAAGAAATACCTTCTATCTCTCCAAATTTTATACATTCACTTAAACGCTCATCAGCTAAATCAGTTCTAAAATCTATCATTTTAAATCCTCGCTTTCTAATTTAGAATAGTGTGAAATTTTTTTTTAATAAGCTAATTTGATATTAAGCCAAAAAGTTCTAACTTTATTATGTTAAAGTTAGAACTTTTTATTCATGTTTTTACGTACATCTACAAAAATGGTAAATTTTAAATTAACTAGAAGACCAATATATATTCTCGAGCATTTCAGCGAACGAGAGCAGTCACAGCATTTATGTCTTTTAAATAGTTATAATTCCACCATAGTCTACTATTTTTAAATACTTAAAATCTTTAAATTTCAAATTATGTCTTTCTATATGTTCAAGTAAGTTTTTTCTATTTTCTTTGCTTAAATAATCTACATCTCCAAATAGCACAAAAGTATCATTTACTAAAGCTGTTGCTCCACCAATAAATCCATGCATTTCTGAAAATAAATGGTCTTTGTTTATAAGTCCAATGTTGTCTGTTTGAAGAAGTAATACATCCATGCCTAAACTTTTAAGTTTTTCATATATTCCTACATCTGAGGTAATGCATGAATTATCCCCTGTAACAGCAATATTGCATTTTGTGTATCCTTGTTTTACAACAACATTTACTTTATCTTTAAGACTTTCATCTACATATTTGCTTCCTATTACATATTTACCAATTTGACAAATATTATATTTTACATCGTCTGGGTAACTGTACCTTACAGGTTCTTTACCTATTATAAAATTTGTTTGTATATATCTTGCATTTGGACTACAATATATTTTATCATCAACTTTTGCATAAAATATATCACTATGCCCAGATATTTCGGGATATACACTTTTTGATGGTTCTATCAAAATAATGTCTAATTTTAGTTCTTCTAATAAATATTTAAATTCTTCTTCTCTAATTCTTCCATCTATTAATGCTTTCATGAACAATATTTGCAAAGTACAGTTTCTAGTCCAACATTTATTTCTATTCCTCCTGATTTTGAAGAACTGTCTATTTTTATTAGTTCTTCAAGTAAACTTCGCAATTCCTCCTTACCAAAATATTTTGATTGTGCTTGATATTTACCAACTAAAAAAGCCTGATTTGGCTTTAATTTTAAACTTTGTGCTACATTTTTGTTTTCTTCTACTGCTAATTTTATTATGTATAATTTTTTGAAATGATTGTATAACATTATAAGTATTCTTTGTACAGGTTCTTTCGCATAAATTAAATTATGCAAAACTTCTATTGCATCTGCAATCTTTTTTCTTCCTAAATTGTCTGTTAAATCAAATATAATACTTTCTGACTTTTTTATACTTAGTGCATCTATATCCTTTTTTTCAATTGTTTCACCATTTCCTGCATATTCTATAAGCTTTCGAAGTTCATTAATTATGTCACTCATATTTGTTCCAACACATTCTATAAAATAACTTGCTGTATTTTCAGCAATATTTACATTATATGCTTTTGCAATTGATTTTACTTTTGTTATTAGCAGTGGTAGTTTTTGTTCTTTAAATTCTTTTACTTCACCAATTTTACTAATAGTATTAAATAATGAATTTTTATCAGCTTCATTTTCTACAAATACAAGCTCAACTCCTTCTAAGTTTGCAGTTTTTAAATAATCTGCCAATGTATCTGCTAAAGCATTTTTCTTTTTAAAAAGCCCTGTATTTTTTGCTATTATTAACTTAGTAGGAAATCCAAAGGCTGGTGTTTCTATATCTGATATTATATTTGACACATTATTCTCATCAACTTGCACATAGTTTATACCTAGCTGAATCTCTCCAAATTCTTTTTTTATTTTCTTTAAATATTCATTTCTTAAGTATTCATCTTCACCATACAATAAATAAATCATTTTATTGTTTTCCTTTCTAAGATTTTACTTTAGGGATAGTATTTTCGTAAAATTACAACGCTTTTGAAAATCTACTAGAATGGGCATGGCATATTGCTGCAGCCATGCTGTCTGTTGTATCATCAAGTTTTGGAAGTTTATCTACTTTTAGTATTGATTTTACCATTTTTTGAACTTGAATTTTGTCTGCTCTTCCATATCCTGTTACTGCTTGTTTTATTTGAAGTGGCGTATATTCATATATTGGTACATTATTTTTTCTTGCTACAACTAGTACTATACCTCTTGCCTGTGCAACATTTATAGCAGTGGTTGTATTCGTGTTAAAAAATAACTCCTCTATTGATAATACTTCTGGTTTATATGTATCTAAAATATTTTGCATATCATCATATATTTTTACAAGTCTATCAGGAAAAGACTCACCTGCTTTGGTGAGTATTGCTCCTGAATCAATTAATGTAAAATGATTTCCTTTATATTCTATTATGCTGTATCCTGTTATTGCAAAACCTGGGTCTATTCCTAAAATTCGCATTTTTTTATTCCTTCCTAAAATTGCAATTATTTTTGGGTGTTGTCCAACAAAATTCTAAATACTTCCGATACACTCCAAGCCTGTGCAAAAGCCCCTTTTCCTGTAGATGGATCAGTTGAGTCATATATTTCACAAATACTTCCTGCTGTATTGCCCTTTGTAAGTTCATAGGTAAATGTGTTGGCTGTGTTTATTCTAAATTGTGTTAATGTATTTATTAATTTTTGTTTACTCTCTTCATTTTTTTCTGCTTTTATTAAATTTTTAAGAGCATTGTAATACTGTCCAAGTAGCCAAGGCCATGTTATACCTTGATGATATTTGCTATCTCTCTCTTCTGGTGAGCCTTCATAAATTGCACTGAATCCCAGCTCTCCCGCAGCTAAAGTTTGTAAGCCATATTTATTTAATAGTTTTTGTGTAACTGTAACAAATACTTCTTTTGCCATATCTTTGTCACAGTCAAGTACTTGATAAGTTAGGCTTAAAGCAAATATTTGATTTGGTCTTATTTTATCATCTCCAAGAACATCATACAAGCATTTTTTATATGGATTATAAAATCTTTTTACAAAAGATTTTTGACAATTCTTTGCAAGCATTCCATACTCATAATATCTTATCATTTTCATATAATGTTTTGATATATCTTGCATCACTCTTAATGCATTATACCACATTGCGTTTATTTCTACTGCTTTACCATTTCTAGGTGTAACAGGTTTGCCTCCAACTTTTGCATCCATCCAAGTATTTTGAGTATCCATTGTTCCTGATGAAATAAGATAAGTTTTTTCATCAAATCTAATATTATTGCCATCTAAATTTGTTCCATCTATATAGTTGTCAATTATTCTAATCATTTTACCATATAAATGTTCTTTTACAAAGTCATAATCTCCTGTGTATTCCAAATATCTTTGAACTGCCTCAAACAGCAAAAGTGAAGCATCTGCACTATTATATAAGGCATGTCCATCATATTCATCAAATCCATTTGGAACAATTCCCTGCTTTGTTCTTCTTATTAAAGTAAGTAAAACTTCTCTTGCTATGTCATATTTTTTAGATATAAGTAGCAAACCTTCAAAAGCAATTAAAGTATCCCTTCCCCAGTCTAAAAACCAAGGGTATCCTGCAATTATTGTATGCAATTTCATACTTGGTCTATATACTATAAAATTGTCCGATGCCACCATGTATTCATTAACTAGATCAATATAGCTTTGTTTTTCTTCTTCCTCTTTAGGCAACTTTTTAAAATCTATTAAACCTGACTTTTTTATTTGCTCATTTATTCTTTTTTTCTCATTTTCTATAATTTTAGTTCCACTTAATCTTTGTAATTCTTCTAAACCATTTCCAGTTTCTCCATCAAGTGAGCAGAAAAAGACAATTTCTTTATCCTCATTTGGCTTAATTTCAACCTCAAATGTTCCTGGTACAGCATGATTTTCTTCTGCATCAAAGCCTCTTAAAGCCTCTCTTTGATAGAACATTGAATAAAAGATATTATCAATATATTCTTTGTATTTTGCACCTTCTACATATAGGTTTATTTTTCCCTTATTTTCTCCAAAATCTAATTGAACTTTATCTCTATTTATTTTTTGGGTATATCTAAATTTTAAATCATGAGTTTCTGCATGAAAATCTCTAAAGTTGACTATTGGTGTAAGCAATAACTTAGCTTTAGCCTTTTGATTTATTACTCTGTATACAATTACAACTGTATTTTTACCATGGAGCATACATATTGATTTTTCTATAATTACATTTTTTACTTTGTAAGTATAAATTGGAATTATAGTTTTTTCAAATTTTTGCATATATTTATATCCTTCTGTTGTAACTCCACCTGAAGTGTTTGTATAAAGATTATATTTTTTTCCATTTAGTTCAATGCTTTCATCTACTTTAGATAATATCAGTTTTCTTAAGCCCGGTGGATTGCATGTAGCAATTAGCAATCCATGATATCTTCTAGTATTTAGCCCCATATCTGTTGATGAGGCAAATCCACCAATTCCATTTGTTATTACCCATTCTCTCATTTGTTTTCCTCCATTTGCTTAAATTATATAGTTCTTACTTTCCTATAATTTTGCATTGTTTTATCTTGTGCCTTATTTTTCTTCTTTTTTTCGTTTTTCGTTTACTTCCATCATCTTTCTTCTGACTTTTACTTTTTTATCACTATCTTTAATTGATTCTATTCTATCTTTATACTTTGTATTAAATTTACTTTTTATAGAACTGTCTCTTCTTTCAAAAGGTTTTCTTCCTGATTTTTGAAATTTTTTATCCTTTTTTTCACGTTTTTTGATTTCTCGCTTAGACTCTTTTAATCTAGAGTTTAAAAACATATATTGACTGTCATTTTGCATATCTTCAAATTTTAGTTCATCACATATTAATTGTATAATTGTAGAAGCTATAACATCTGAATCATGTCTTATAGAGTCTCCTTCAACTTTAGATAAGTTTCTTTGAACAAGTCTTACTCCAAGCTCTTTTGCTTTATTTGTATCTGGCATTACTATGTCAGAGCCTTTTAAATTGTACTTTTTAATAAATTCTGGTACTATTTCTCCAGTATCATATATGCAATAATCTATAATTCCTGTTCCAACATAATCGTTTATAGCTTTAATGTGGTCTGATAAGGTATATTCATCAGTTTGCCCAAGTTCTGTCATTATATTGCTTACATATATTTTCATAGCAGAACTTTCGCGAATAGCTTTTGCTATGCCTTTTACTAGAAGATTTGGTATAACGTTTGTATAAAGACTTCCTGGTCCTATAACAATTGCGTCAGCTTCTTTAATTGCATTTATAACTCCCGGTGCAGGACTACAATTTGTAGGGCTGATAAATATTCTATTTATTTTACTTGCATGCTCACTTACGTATTCTGGTATATTATCTCTGTTTTCTATAACTGTTCCATCATCTAGCTCTGCACAAATTATTATTTCTTCTAATGTAACCGGTAAAACTTTACCTGTTATGTTAAGCACTTCTTTTGAGCTTTCTATAGATTTAGTAAAATCTTTATGAAAGTTATTCATTGCTAAAAAGTAAATGTCTCCAAAGCTTAAATTTTTAAGCTGACCTGATGTAAATTTAGTATCTAGCAAGTTTTCCATTTCATTTTCATTATATGAAAGTGCAATCAAACTTTCTTTGATGTCATTTAAAGGTAATACTTGAAGTGCCTTTCTTGAATCTGTAGGAGTTTTGCCATAATCTGATACAGTAACAATTGCAGTTATGTTATCTGTGTAATTCTTAAGTCCTTTAAGTACTGTATTAAGTCCGCTTCCTCCACCTATTACAACAATCTTAGGACCTTGATTATACACCTTTTTATTGAATATAAGTTTATTTATATTTTGAGTTTCTTTTCTAGTATCGCTTTCTTCTATTAAAAGTTCTAGGGTCCTTTTTTGCATATATACAAAACCTATTACTATAGCAGTAAATCCTATTACAAATGATACTACAATTTTTAATATTTCTACTACCCCTAAAGTATTAAAATATAATAAGTTTGAAATTCCATATCCAACTAGTACAACACCTACTAATATTAAAAGCATCCATCTTTTCATTTTTGCTTTTGAAGTAAACCATTTAAAAAATCCCATAATATATCCTTTCTTTAATCTTCTCCAATTATTTTTACTTCTTCTTCTATAGTTTTTCCAAACTTTTCATATACTTTTTCTTTTACATAGTTTATTAAATTTACTATATCTTTTGCTGTAGCATTCCCTGTGTTTATTATAAAGCCTGCGTGCTTTTCTGACACTTGTGCTCCCCCTATACTATACCCTTTTAAACCGGATTCGTCAATAAGTTTTGCAGTAATAAAATCTGTTCCTCTTTTAAATGTACTTCCTGCACTTGGTTTATCTAGTGGTTGAGTAGTTTTTCTTTTTTCTGCATATTCTTGCATTTTTGCTTTCATTTCTTCTTTATTACCTTTTTGCAATTTTAATGTAGTTTCTAATATAACAGTGTTTAAATTTTGAAATATACTTTTTCTATACTCAAAATTATGTTCATTATTAGCTATTGTTTTAATTTCATAAGTATTTAAATCTAAGTATTTTGTACTTACAACTATGTTTTTCATTTCAAGGCTATAAGCACCTGCATTCATATAAACTGCTCCGCCAATTGTTCCTGGTATGCCTCCTGCAAACTCAAAGCCTGATAAACTATTGTCTAATAAAATTTTTGCAAGCAGAGCATTGGTCAAACCTGATGAAACTGTGACTTCTTCGCCTATAATGTGATAATCTTTTGTCATATACTTTATAACTAAGCCTCTTATGCCTCCATCTTTTACTAAGAGGTTAGTACCATTGCCAACTATAGTAATTGGCATATTTTGCTCACTTGCACCTTCTTTGTTTTCGTTATATGTATCTACTTTTTGCCATGTTTGTTTAATCATTGCGAATTTATTATTTTTAACAAATTCTAAAACCTTAAGTAGTTTTTCTTGTGAGTCTACCGTAATAAATATGTCTGCATTTCCACCAACCTTAAAGCTTGTATGTTTGCTCATTGGTTCATTGTATTTAACATTACTTGTGCCTAAAATATCTTCTAACTCTTTCAAATAAGCCTCCTTGATTTTGATATTTGTTACTAATTTTTCATTATTATCTAAAATATTTTCATATTTAATTTTATTTTATGCTACTATTTTATCATTATTATTTGATTTTTACAATATTTAATGTCGTTTCTTAAACATGAAAATTAGCACCAATTTAATTAGTGCTAATTTCTAATTGTACATTTTTTATTTCATAAACTTCATTCCACTATTCCAAGATTGGCCTACTTTTTTTCCTACTTTGTAGTATCCATTTCTGAATTGATCAAATACAAATGCATTTAATTTTGAAGCATCAACTTTTTCTTTTTCATCAAGTACCTTTTCATCGGCAACTACATTTACTATTTCTCCTAAAACTCTTAAACCATAAGGTTGATGTTGCATTTCTACAACCTTACATTCTAAAGTTAAAGGATATTCATCAATATCTGATTCTTCTAAATGGTCTGTATCTGCAATACTTAATGTAAAAGCCTTTCTTTCTTCTATGTTTTTCGTTGTTTTATGGTTTTCTGATAGGTTTAGTGCGACCATATTTTTTGCACATACTCCTCCCCAAGCCATATTCATTACGTCTACTTTATCGTTTTCTCCATATGTTGCTATCATTAGCACTGGCATTGGAAATACAGCTTACCAGTCCTCAAATTTTATAATTTTTTGCAAAATATTCATTTAACAAAATATGTAAAGCATCATTTAAAAATTCTACTGCATTACTATTGCATTAAAACTAAAAGTAAAACTCTGTAAAATGTTGATTCTTAGCATTTACAGAGTTTTAGTAATTTGGTGGGCAGAGATGGATTCGAACCATCGAACTCAAATGAGAACAGATTTACAGTCTGCCGCCTTTAGCCACTCGGCCATCTGCCCAAATATTAAATTGTTTTTATTGAATAAAAAAATCAATTTCTATTTAATTTAAAAATGGTGCGCCTTCAAGGATTCGAACCTTGGACCCACCGGTTATGAGCCGGTTGCTCTGACCAACTGAGCTAAAGGCGCATTTGTTTAGCACGACATTAAGTATATAACATTTTGCATTTCATGTCAAGTATTTTTTACTATTTTGTAAATATTTTTTTAGATTAGCATTTACTAAATTTAATTATATTTTAATAGTAATAAACATTTAGCTGCTTTGGAGAAATTTACTCAAAAGCAGCTTTTAAATCATTATTTATTATTTGATTCTGGTTCTGGCAAAGCTTCTGGTAATTGCAATACGACTTTAATTTTTAAAGCGTATTTAATTGTTCTTACAAGTTTGCTATTTTTAATTTTATTCCATAATGATGATTTTGCCCTTTTAGGTTTTTCTTCTTGAATTTGTATAGGTCCTTGTTGTGCTCCATTTTGAATTTGAGGTTCAACTACATTTGCATTTTGTACTTGAGCTTTTTGACTCATTACATTATCACTTATAACTGTATTTGAAGCAAGTGTTTGAGCAGGCTTTGCCATTCTTTGAGCAACATGTTTTGTTTGTTCTTTTTGTGAAGCTTGTTTTATTTGCTCCTCTTTAACCATCTCTTCAACTTTTTCAACATTTTCAACTGGCGTTGGAATTAGTTTTAGAGCATCAGCAACTTCTATTCCAATGTAGCTAAGTGCTTTTGACCTATCCTCTACTCTTTCCATATCTATTTCTATATGTAAATTTGACTCTAAGTTAGCAATTCTAGCATTGACTAATTTTAATGACTCTTGATAATTTTCTGAAGTATCTCCCTTAGCTCTTCCTATAACATTTAGAGCTTCTATTACATCTTCTGGAAATTGCTTTTCTATAGATTGAATACTTTTTTTCCATTCTGGATCTTTAGCTTCTACCAAAGCTGTTGTTTGTTTTAATACTGCCGCTAATTTAATATTTTTTTCTCTTTGTTTTATCAATTCTTCAATTTGCTTTGTATTTTCTTCAAATTGATTAGTTGCATACTCTACTAAACCATAAGCTGCATCATAAACACTCTTAGGGAAATTCTTCTTTTTAGGGTACTCAACTAAATAGGTCTTTATTGACTCTACTAAATCTTTAAAGTATGAGCTATCATCTAATTCTACTATTTGCTTTTTACTATTAGGATTTATAAGTCTTTGAACCTTTTCTATATTCGATAAAATTTTTTCTTCCGTGATTACCATTCTCACGTTTACTATCCCACGTCTAGGCATTGTAAACTGTACCTCCTTTGTTTAGCTATTATGTTAATTGGTATATTTTATTACAATATTATTTTAGTACACTAACTTACTAAAAGTCAAGGGTAATTTTTTTATTTTTTTAGAAAATTTTACGATGGAGTCCGTCCCCATCGTAAAATTATTTTTTATCTTTTTGTAATTCTTTGTATCTCTTTATTTTCATTGTAGAAGTTTTTTCAAATTCTCCTTCTTTTAATTCAAGAGATTTTACTGCTTTATATGATGTAAGTTTTTTATTTACTTGTTTTATTTGTTCCCAAATAATTTTCTTAACTTCTTCATCTGAAATATTTCCGTGTAATTCTTCTATTTTTTCTCTATCAGGTATTACTCTTGCTGTTATTATTAATTCTTTATCATCTTTTCTCTTAGCTTCTTCACCTTCTGGTGCTTTTCCATATACCATTACTTCTTTTATTTCAGGAATTTTGTCTAATAACATTTCTATTTCTTCTGGATATATATTTTTACCGTTTTGTGTTACTATAACATTCTTGCTTCTTCCTGTAATGTAAATAAATCCTTCTTCATTAATATATCCAATATCTCCTGAATGGAAATATCCATCTAGTTCAATAGCTTCCCTTGTTGCTTCTTCATCTTCATAATATCCAAGCATCAATGTTGGAGATTTTATCATTATTTCTCCTTCTCCATTTTCATTTGGATTGTCTACTTTTATTTGAGCTTGTACAACAGCTTTTCCAGCTGAGCCAACCATTGGTTTATAATCAGGTGTTAGAGCTGCTATTGGTGCTGTTTCAGTAAGTCCATATCCTTGTAAGAATAAAATTCCTATATCTTCTAACCAATTTCCTACCTTTTTATCTATTGGTGCTGCTGCTGAAACTATTATTCTTATGTTTCCACCTAAATTATCATATATTTCTTTAAATACTTTTTTCTTAATATCTATTCCAACAGTTTTAAGTCCATTAGTTATATGTATCATTGAGTTTACTAATTTTTCTTTATGGCTCTTTTTAATTGTTTCGTTTATTTTTTTGTAAATACTTTCAACTAATAAAGGAACTGTAAGCACTGCTGATGGTTTAGCCTCTTGAAGGTTTGGAACTATATATCTTAAACCTTCGCAAACTGCTATTGAACATCCTATTGCTATTGGAACTAAAAATCCTATTGTTGATTCATAAGTATGATGCAATGGAAGTACTGAGAAAAATCTATCTGTTGGATAAATTTTTACATATGCATTAACTGCATTAATATTTTCTGCTAAGTTTCTATTGCAAAGCATTACTCCTTTTGAATTTGATGTTGTTCCTGATGTGAATAACAATACTTTAAATTCTTCTGGGTCTATTTCTATCTCCATGAAAGAATTATCTCCAGAATTAACTATTCTTTTTCCATTGTCAATTAAGTAATTAATTCCTACATCTTTGCCATTTAAATCTTTATCTGATTTCATTTCAATATAAAATTCAACTTCTGGAATATTCTCTTTTATTTTCTTTATGTCATCCTCTTTTTTTGGAGAATAGATAATAGCAGAAGCTCTAGACCTTCTTACCACATTTTCTAATTCATTTAATGGAAGTTCTCTGTCTACTGGTACTGCAATACCTACTCCGCAAAGCATTGCCATATATGAAATATACCAATCATATTGTGTTTCACCAATTATAATTACTCTTTTGTCTTTAAGGTTAAGTAATTTTATCATTGCAGTTCCAAGTGCAATAACATCATCACCAAATTCTTTATATGTAAATGTTTTGTATGGTTCTTTATGGTCTGGTTTTTCTAATATACAAGGTCTTTCTGCAAATTCGTTTATTGACTTTGTAAAAAATTCTTTAACAGTTTTATAATTTGTTGTTTCATATGGCTCTGTTCTTTTCTGTTTTTGATTTTCTTTTTTCATTTTTTCATAATCAATTTCAACATTTTCTAGGTCTTCTACAGTGTCCATTTTAATTTTTCCGAATTTTAATTTTGGCATTTTTAAATTAATATTCATGATTTTACTCCTTTTTATTACTATCTTTTTTAATAAGCTTCAATATATGTTCTGGAGCTTTTAGCTCAGCGAAGCTGACAAGAGAGCTATTTACATATGTCTTTTTCTTAGAAGCGCAGTCGGAGCGTGCGAGCGTTGAGTGTAAGCGAACCGCGAAGTAAATGCGGAAGAATGTATATTGAAGCGTAAGTATAAAATATAAATTGTAAATAGTTTACACATTATTTATTAACTTTTAAACTTTGCACATAACTTTTGTCCAAATCCTTAAATAGCTCATCAACCTTTATTTCTTTAGTTTTCTTTTGTAGAAGACTAGAACATGCTAGTCCAAAAATCTCTGATGTAATTATATCTGCACTATATGGTTTTATTTCCTCATTATTAATGCCTTCTTGAACAATCTTTTTTACTATTTCTAAATATTCAATAAGATATTTTTTACAAGTATTGCTTCTAGGGCTGTTTCCCCATACTTCGCTAAGTACAATTGTCATAAAGTTTTCATACTTTACAATTATTTTTATTTGAATTAGAACTATTGCTCTAATTTTATCTATGTACTTGTCTTGCTTATCTATTTTAATTTTAATGCTATTTTTAAGCAAGTTCATTCCTTCTTCAATTAAAAAATTAAATATTTCTTCTTTACTTGAGAAATGATAATATAGTGTTCCTTTTGCTACTCCAACTTCTGACGTTATTTCTTCTATACTTGTACCATCATACCCTTTTTCTGCGAATAATTTCATAGATGTTTCGAATATTTTTCTTTTAGTTCTATTCAATAAAACCACCTACTTTCTAGCCTTGGCATCTAGTGCGTCTAAATTGTCCAAAGCTTTACCTGTGCCTATTGCAACACATG
>CAKNIU010000021.1 GCA_930980675.1 uncultured Clostridium sp. | reverse complement strand
TACCACTAGTAAGTGAAATTAAACAAATATTATTAGATAGTTACTATGGTAAATAGTTTTTTGTCGGGGACGGGCATAATAAGAAAAGCGAGGTTAATTGTAATGAAAGAAAAAGTAACAAAACCAATGAAAAAAATATGTACAAAAGAAGTAATAATGTATCTAATATTTGGAGTACTTACAACAGTAGTTTCTTTAATTGTTTATTATGGATTAATATTTACATTATTAAATCCAGAAAATGCTATACAATTACAAATTGCTAATATATTATCATGGATTGCAGGTGTTGCATTTGCATATGTTACAAATAGAAAATTCGTTTTTGAGAGTAAGGAAAAAAATAAATTTAAAGAATTAAGCAAATTTGTTGCCTCAAGATTTACAACACTAATTTTAGATATGCTTATAATGTTTGTAGGTGTAACTTGTTTGCATGGAAATGATAAAATAATAAAATTGATATCTCAAGTTTTGGTAATAATAGGAAATTATGTATTTAGTAAAATATTTGTTTTTAAAAAGAAAAATTAATAAATAAAAAATCACAGAAAATTTTCTGAGGTGAAGCAAGTTACTAAAATTATTTATAAAAATATTTGAGAGGAGAGTTTGGCATAAATAATAAATTAAAATGTATTTATGCCACAATGATTATGGAAAATAAAAATTTATTTAAAAACTACTCAGCAAACGAAAATAATCCAAAATGGAATCAAATGATAAAAAGAGAGCAAGAACTTTATTCAAAACCAGGAGATATACGTTCCCCTTTCGAAAGAGATTTTAATAGAATCTTGCATACAAACGCTTATAATAGACTAAAACATAAAACACAAGTATTCTTTTCACCAGAAAATGACCATATTTCTACAAGAATAGAGCATGTAAATTATGTTGAATCTATAAGTTATACTATTTCAAATTATTTGGGATTAAATAGTGAACTTACTAGAGCTATTGCTTGTGGGCATGATGTGGGGCATGGACCTTTTGGACATAAAGGCGAAAAAATTTTATCAAGTATATCTCAAAGAGAACTAGGCAAACCATTTTGGCATGAGCAAAATGGTCTTAATATAGTTGACAATGTAGAACTTTTAGATGACTATGAAGGAAATAAGCAAAATTTAAATTTAACTTATGCAGTAAGAGATGGCATAATTTCACATTGTGGTGAAATAGATGAAAATAGTATAAAGCCTAGAGTAGAAGCAATAGACTTAAATAATTATACAAAACCAAATGAATATGCTCCTTTTACTTGGGAGGCCTGCATAGTAAAGGTTTCAGATAAAATATCATATTTAGGAAGAGATATAGAAGATGCCATAGAAGAAAATTTTTTGACAGAGGATATGTTAAATGAATTATCAGACATTACAGGTATTACTAGCAAAACCAGCAATTCTGCTATAATAAATACATTGGTAACAGATATTTGTAAAAACTCTTCACCGGAAGAAGGCATAAGACTTTCAAAAGAAGCTATTGAAATGATGGACAAAATAAAAGTTTTTAACTATAAATACATTTATGGTGCTAAAAGAATGAATCCATCCAATAAATATTTTGAAATAGTAATAAATCAAATATTTGATATATTAAAGGATACTTATGATGGAGAAAATACACCAAATAAAATTAGAAATATGGCTAAATATTATCCTAATTTATTGAATAATTTTTATAGTTGGATAGAGAAATATTGGAACATAGGTAAACGTGAAGGATTGAAAAATAAAGTCGTTTTTGATATTAATAAAAAAGAAGATTATATTCAAGCAATTATTTACTATATATCTGGTATGACAGATAAATTTGCAATTGATATGTACAATGAAATTATACATTTTTAAAATAAAAGGTGTGAGCAAAGCTCATACCTTTTTGTAAGCTTATATAATATCGATTAACACTTATTATATTTATAAGTAAAATTTACATAATAATTAATTGGTGGAGGTGGCGAGAGTTGAACTCGCGTCCAATTATTTTTCCATATTTACTTCTCCGAGTGCAGTTCATTTTTAAAATTCTAAATAAAATAGCAAATGAACAAAGCATTTTATTTATATCCATTTAAAATACCCATTGCTTAAATGGAATAAGCAACTTTGTTTCCTACTTTTGTCGACGTCTTATTCCAAGCAGTAGGCTCTTGGGTAAGGCGACGCTGAGCCTTAGGCAGCAGCGTAAGCTAATTCTCTATCGTTAGCCTTTATATTTAGTTTGCTTGATTTTAAGTGGCCAAAGCAACCATCCACTACTCGCTATAAATACTTCTAAATAACTGTCGAAACCATTTACACCCCCGTGTAAATATTGAGTGTAACCTTATATAAATTGACAGCAAATTAAGCATACACTTATTATTATACTATATTTTATGAAAGATAGCAAATAAAATTACAAAAAATTATGGTAAACTTAATAACTTTATGATATAATTATGTAGAATTTATAATTATAAAAAGGTTATTAAAAATGAATAAAAGAGTTTTATTAGGTATGAGTGGAGGAGTAGATAGTTCTGTTTCAGCTATTCTACTTAAAGAGCAAGGATATGACGTAATAGGTGTAAATATGTTGCTTTGGGGAGATGATACAAAAAATGCCTCAGATGCAAGAAAGGTATGCAAAAAATTACAAATTCCTTTTACTTTTTTAGATTTAAGAAATGATTTTAAGGACTTTGTTATCAAAAATTTTATTGTAGGATATAGAAGTGGTACCACGCCAAATCCTTGCATTGTTTGTAACAAATTTATGAAATTTGGATTCATGTATGAAAGAGCAAAAGAGTTGAAGTGTAGTTATATTTCAACAGGTCATTATGCTAAAATAGAATTTGATGATAAATATAATGCTAATGTTTTAAAAAAGGCAAATAATATCCAAAAAGACCAAAGCTATGTGTTATATGATATTAAAAAAGAAATGTTGAATCATACTATATTTCCGTTAGGAAAATTTGAGAGTAAAGAAGAAATACGAGAAATAGCTAAAAAATATGGTCTAGATGTTGCAAATAAACCAGATAGTGAGGATATTTGCTTTATACCCAATGGAGATTATAAAGAATTTCTAGAGAAAAAAGCTAAGTTTAAACCAAAAGAAGGCAATATAGTAGATAAAAAAGGAAATATATTAGGGAAGCATAATGGATTATACAAATATACAATTGGTCAGAGAAAGGGTCTAGGCATATCAAATCCTGTTCCTTTGTTTGTAATAGATTTTAACAAATTAAAAAATGAGCTTATAGTGGGAGAAGAAAAAGATTTATATAAAGATAGCTTACTTGCAGCAGATATTAATTGGTTAGTAGATAATGTAAAAACAGGAATAAAAGTGAATGCAAAAATTAGATATGCTGCTGAGCCTAAGCCAGCAAAAATAATATTACTTACTAAAGGTTATGCAAGAGTAATTTTTGATGAACCTCAAAGAGCCATTACCCCAGGACAATCAGTAGTGTTTTATGATGGAGATGTTGTTTTAGGTGGAGGAAAAATATTATCACATTAAGCGATGATGCTAATCATACTCAACTCCAAAGATTATTATGAGCGATTATTGACAATAATGAACAATTTAATTATAATTTAATTATATATAGGGTTAAAAGTCAGTACAAACCAATATATAAAAATTTAAATATAAAACGGTTATAGGTCCAATAAAAACCTAAATAAACATACAAGGATTAAAAAATGGCAAAAAGAAATAAAAATAAAATAGAAGAAAAAGAAGTTTTAACAGAAAAAAGTGAACAAAATAAATCAAAAAAAAGAGATCACAAAAAATTTAATGTAAAGAAAAACTTAGGAAGATTAGTAGCTTTAATAATTGTTATTTGTTTATTATTAGCTTCATCAGCTACACTAATATTTTACTTAATGTGGTATTTAAACTAGGTTTATAGGCAAATCCCATGAAAAAACCTAAATATAAAAAAGGAGTTTTAATATATTCAAAAATTATATAGCATAAAATCAACGTTACTGAACAAAGAGTATATTAAAAGAAGTATAAAATGTTTGAAAATTTATCAAATCTAAATTTTGATTTTGCAGACTATATAAGTGATTTAAGTTCGCATCCTTGGCAAATTGTTACTTTTGTTTTAGACATAACAATAGTTATATTTTTACTAATTTACTTCATAAAGGTAGCTAAAAAGTCGAGGGTATGGCAATTAATAAAAGGTATAGTTTTGCTTGTAATTATAACAATTTTAAGTAATTTATTTGAACTAAGATTACTATATTTTATATTAACATCATTTATGAGCTATGGAGTAATTGCACTTTTAATTATATTCCAACCAGAACTACGTAGAGCAATAGAACAACTCGGTTCAAGAACATTTACAAGATTGTTTGGTATGGACAAAAGCTTAAGAGACAAAACAAAAGAAGACATATACAAAGTAGTTATTGCAGCAGAGGAAATGTCTAAATCAAAAACAGGTGCCTTAATAGTATTTGAAAGAGATATAAAAATTCAAGATATTGTAGAAACCGGAATAAAATTAGATGCAGAAATATCTCCACAAATGTTAGTAAATATATTTGTACCCAAAACACCACTTCATGATGGAGCAGTAGTTATAAGTAATAACAAAATAACTGCAGCAGCTTGTATATTGCCACTTGCAGACGATAAAGACATTGCAAGAGAACTAGGTACAAGGCACAGAGCTGCTATAGGTATATCTAAAGAATCTGACGCAATTGCAGTAGTAGTTTCAGAGGAGACAGGAAAAATATCAATAGCAAAAGATGGTACATTAATTGCAGATGTCAAAGAGGATGCACTTAAACGCATTTTAATTAAAAACTTGGTTACAGCTAAATTTGGCTCAGAACAAAGAGTTAGTAAAATAGATAAAATGAAAGAAAAATGGGAAGACAGAAAGGCTGAAAAGCAAAATGCGAAATATAAAATTAACAATTGAATACGATGGAAAAGACTTTAATGGATGGCAAAAACAAAGAGATAAGCTAAATATACAAGGAGAGATTGAAAGAGCCATAGAAGAAGTAACAGGAGAAAAAGTAGACTTAATTGCATCTGGTAGAACTGATGCAGGAGTACATGCTACTGGCCAAGTAGCAAATTTTAGATTAGAAAAAGATTTTCCAATAGAAAAAATGCCATATGCATTAAACTCAAAACTAAAAAAATCTATTAGAATAAAACAGGCAGAAGAAGTACCAGAAAAATTTCATAGTAGATATACTTGTAAAAAGAAAACATATAGATATGTAATAAATAATTCTGTTCAAGGAACCGCAATTTATAGATATTTGCAATATCATTTTCCAGAAAAATTAGACGAAAATAAAATGAATGAAGCAGTAAAATACTTAATAGGTGAACATGATTTCAAATCATTCAAAGCAAGTGGTACAAGTAGCAAAAGTAGTGTAAGAACAATATATGATGCTAAAGTTACAAGAGATGGTGAAATTGTAACCATTGAACTTACTGGAAATGGCTTTTTGTATAATATGGTAAGAATAATTGCGGGAACTTTAGTAGATGTTGGTATAGGAAAGATAGAGCCTTTTGATGTTAAAGAAATATTGGATGCAAAAGATAGGCTAAGGGCAGGAAAAACATTGCCACCTACGGGACTATATTTGGTTAATGTGGAGTATGATGATGTCAATTTAACGAGTTAATTAAAATATTCCAATATATGTTCTCGATATTTCACAAGCTGGAGCAAGCAGCGACCAGCGCCGTGAAATGTGAGAGAATGTATATTGGAATTTTAGTGTCAAAAATCGTAAGATTGACATAAAATATACAAGGGGATAATATGGATATAATTTTATTTTTATTTATATTTCCTATTGCAACTATAATTTTTGCAATTGCTCTACAAAAAATACTTTGTAACCCATACTTAGTATCAGCAATTGTTTTAGCAATTTTCTTAATTGTTACATTTACTGTATATGGAGTAAGTTTCTTAATAGCTGCATTTATTTATGCAATTATAGCGCTGATTACGGCATACATTGTTAGTATCTTCTGCAAAATTGCTAATAGGTCTATAGAAATAAACTTTATAGGTGATAACGGAAGCGGAAGAGCCGGTGATAATAATTCATCTTGTTGCAATAATTGTAATAATTCAAGAACAGGTGAGGGTAGATGTTCATTATGTAATAATGGAAATGATAGAAGTGGTAACAACAGAAGTGGATCAAATTGTTGCAATGGAAATAATGGTTTTAGCAGAAATTTAGCTTGTTTTAATGAGAATGTTGTGGCTTTGAGCAATAGTATTGACGAATTGGCTGACAGTATAAATGCACAAAATGATGATAGTGACAATTGCTCATGTTGCAATTCAAATAATGGCTTGCAGAATAGAAGCGGAAACAATTGGAATTGTGGGTGTGGCACTTTGAGAAATGGTGACCCTAATACAACTGCTTGCAGAACTTGTGCTTGCCAAAGACAATTTAGAAATTGCTTGAGAAGAGTGTAGGAAATATAAAAAATATCTTGACATTGGTATAAAAAGGTAGTACAATGATTATACTGTTAATGTAATATTTTATAATATTACAAGAGGAAATCCCTAAGCCTAAAAGTTAGGGTATGATTAAGAGGAGACCCCTAGCCTTATACTAGGAATAGTATTAAAATAGGGTATATGTAAAGAGGAAATCCTTAGCCTTGTATTTTTAAATACTAAAACAGGGTAAAGAGTAGGGGCCAAAGTTCCTACTCTATTTTAACTCCACAATTGTTACACCATAGTCGCCTTCACCAAATCCAGCAATTCTGTATGAACTAACATATTTAGATTTCTTTAAGTAATTGTGTATGCCTTCACGTAGCTTGCCAGTGCCTTTACCGTGAATTACTCTAACTTGTTTTAAGTGAGCCATTGTGCAGTTATCTAAATATTTATCAAGTGCCATTACTGCAGTATCTACGTTTTCACCAATAAGATTTATTTCAGGGGATACGTCATATGCAGAAGTGTTTGAAATATGCACAGAAGATTTTGTATGAACATTATATTGAGATGAATTTTTAACATTTCCTAAATTTTGACCACTTGGCTTATTAGTTTCTTGATTATTTAATTTTAACAAAACACTTAAATCTAAGCCTTGATTTGATTCAGTTTCTTTTAAATCACTATTTAATTTATTTCTTAATTCATTTGCTTTTTTCAAATCTTTTGAGCCTAATCCATTTAATTCTCTTATTACTCTATTAGCTTCGTCTTTTGCATCTTGTAGTATTTCTCGAGCTTCTTTTTTAGCTTTTTCTATTTTTTCTTCTTCATGAGCTAGCTTATCTGATAATTGCTTTTCTAGAGATTTTCGTAAAAGAGTTACTTGATTAAGATTTTTTTCCTCTTCTTTTTTCAAATTTTCTATGGAAATTCTGTCATCATAAATTTGTTTCATTAAAGTTTCAACATCTGTATCAGGTTTTTCCATTAAATTATTTGCTCTATCTAAAATAGATTGTTTTAGTCCTAAACGTTTACTTATGGCAAAAGCATTGCTTTTGCCGGGAATACCTATAAGCAAGTGGTATGTAGGTTCTAATTTTTCTATATCAAATTCACAACTTGCATTTTCAAATCCATCATGTGTTATACAATAATTTTTTATTTCATGATAATGGGTTGTAGCAACAGTAATAGCCCCTTGGTTATGAAAATATTCAAGAAGTGCTAAAGCTAAATTTGCACCTTCTATTGGGTCAGTACCAGAACCTAATTCATCAACCAAAATTAAACTTTTATCATTTACTTGTTCTACAATTTTTACAATATTAGTCATATGGCTAGAAAATGTACTTAAAGACTGCTCAATACTTTGCTCATCACCGATATCTGCAAATATATTTTCAAATATTTTAACAGTAGAATTTTCTTCAGCAGGTATAAATAAGCCAGACTGAGCCATAAGGCAAAGTAAACCTACAGTTTTTAAGCTAACAGTTTTTCCACCAGTGTTTGGACCAGTAATAACTAATGTAGTAAAATCCTTGCCAACATAAATATCTATTGGAACAACTTTATCTTTTAGAATTAGAGGATGTCTTGCTTTAATCAAATTTATTTCATTTGAAATTATAGGTAAATTTGCTTCCATTTCGATAGCAAGTTTGGCTTTTGCGTTTATAAAATCAAGCTTAGAAATAACCTCTACATCTTTTTCCATTTGATAAACAATAGGGTAAAGTAAGCTAGAAAGCTTACTTAAAATTCTTTCAATTTCTTTGTTTTCTTCTAAACTTAAATTATTTATTTTATTATTAATCTCAAAAACAGCCATTGGCTCAATGTAAACGGTAGAACCACTACTTGATGTATCATGAATAAAGCCTTTTACAAAGCTCTTGTATTCATCTTTTACAGGTATAACATATCTGCCATCTCTAATAGTAATAACTTGATCCATTATATATTTGCTATTTTGATGCATAACTTGATTTAGTTTATTTTTAATGTCACTTTCTAAAGCTTTTTTACTATTTCTAATGATATAAAGTTTTTGAGAAGCATTGTCAGCAATGGTATCTTCAGAAATAATGCATGAACTTATTTTATTTTCAATATCTTTATTTGAATAAAGCATAGAAAAATAATCTTGCAAAGTAGGTAATGGTGTTTCTAAATCTTTAATATATTCAGTAAGTTCTCTTGCAATTCTTAAAATATTGCTCATTTCAAGTAAACCTTTTGAGGATAATGAAAGAGAGCTCTTTAAGCTTTTTATAAGATAACTTACATCATCTATTTGTGAAATAGGTAATTCACCTTTAATATTTCTAATTTGCAAACATTCATTGGTTTCGCTAAGCCAAGACTTGACTTCCATAGTTTTTGAAGAAGGCTCTAAACTTAATGCTAAATTCTTTCCTTCATTAGTTTGAGTATAATTTGCTAAATTTTCACGTATATTATTAAATTCTAATTTGTCTAAATTAAACATTGTAATTGTTCCTTTCGCTTGTATATTAGGTATTATACAATAAAAATGGCGAAAATACAATTTTTAATGAAAAATTAACATTAGGGATTGACAAAAACAAAAATTAAATGTATAAAAATAATAGAACAAAAATTGAAATAGAAAGGTAAAAACAAACATGAAAATCGCTGAAAGCCTTGAGGCTGTATATATATATATATATATATCGTAAGATTTAACCAAATAAAAATAAGCAAACATAGAGATAAAGCTATGCTTTTTAGACGTATTTAAAATGTCTAATTAGCGTAGTTTTTTTATTTATTAAATGCAATTAAAAACAATTGCAAAATAAAAATTTTTATGTATAGTATTTTAACATTTTAAAAAACAAATGAAGGGAGAATTTAAAAAAATGAACATTAAAGAAGAAAGTCAAAAGAACACAAATGTAAAAGAGCACAAAACTACAATAAAAAAGTTGAAAAGACAAGTAAAAGGTATAACACTTATAGCGCTCGTAGTCACTATTATAGTTTTGCTAATACTAGCTGGAGTGAGTATTGCCACATTGACTGGAGATAATGGAATATTAACTAGAGCACAAGAGGCAAAGGTTAAAACAGAAGAAGCAGAAGAAGTTGAACTGAGAAAACTAACACAAGCTGAAGCAGCTACACATTTTGAGAGTTATGAGTATATAGATGAAAATGAAGATAAAGTTATAATACCAGCAGAATTTGCAGTATCACAAGTAGAAGGAGAAAATACAGTTGATGATGGATTGGTAATAATAGATTCAAAAGGAAATGAATTTGTATGGGTGCCAGTTAATATAGATAATTATGTACGAATTGATTTTGGGATACAAGCAGGACTTTACTCAACATATCATGAAACTCTATCTGATATCGAAAGTGAAAGCATACAAAAATATGGTGGATATTATATTGGAAGATATGAAGCAGGTGATTATGAAAGCACTCATAATAGAACATATAGAGACGAAAACTCAAGTAGTGATAATACTATTTCAATAAGAAGAGGACAAGTGCCATATAATTATATATCTGTAGAACAAGCAATAATATTATCAAATGATATGAAAGAAAAGCAGGGATATTCTTCTGTAAATACTAGATTATGTAGTAGCTATGCATATGATGCAGCAGTAACATTTATAAGTAAAGTCGAAAAAAATTATGCACTTAGTTCTCCACAGGGAAATTATAAAGATAGATCATTTAAATATATTGATATAGATGGGGAAGAAAAAGAAAAAGAAGATGGTGATGGAATCCTCGTTCCAACAGGATTAACAACAAGCATTTGCAATATATATGATTTAGGTGGAAATGTATGGGAGCTTTCTTCAGAAGCTTATAGTCCTTTGAACCAGCCTGTATCACGAGGCGGAGGATATGGAAGTTCTTTTAATGATTATCCAGCCGGTTTTCGTAATACGGCAACAGATGTAATTACTGATTTCTATGGATTTCGTGTTTGCTTATTTCTAGAATGATTTCTTGTTACAGTTTAATAGTAACTGCTCTAGTTTGGTTATAATGAAAAAATAATAATCTTAGCACTGTACTAAATAGCGTGTGTCACGAAAAAGTCAAAAGATTTTTGGAACTGTATAAATGATGGTAGTAGACCTACCGCAGGCGTTATTCAGGTGAAGCCTGCAAACCACTCCAAGATGCTGTATTCAAAAGATATGGTATTGAGCGTTAGAGAAAAGGCAACAAAAGTTGTCAGGTGTGTATTATGGAGATGAAAGACCAAATGAACCACTTATGAAAGTATCGAAAAGTGCAAAATTCCATCAAAATCAAAGTATGGCAGTTTGCTTTGAGACAGAGTCTAGTGGAAACCTGGTTACTGGCTAGATGATGGACGGTACAAAGGTGGCATGAACATAATATGGGCGTTTATACGGAACGTGAGAACCTACGGGCTAATGTTAAGGGAGTATATCAAGTAGCAGAAACTACAAGATAAGAGTACCAATGTAGTCATAGGGGCAGACCAAGCCGTAGTAGTGAAGAAAATTCTGTAATGGGAATGGAGCGAAGGGCTTGGAGTTATCAGTTTGTATAAATAAGTCAACTAGAAATAGGAGAAACTTATGGAAGAAACAAAACCGTTCAAGAATATTTTCCAAAACCAGTAAAAGCAGTAGCAATACCAAAGAAAAATGGTGGAACTAGAATTCTGGGTATACCAACAGTTGAGGACAGAATAGCACAAATGGTAGCCAAGATATACCTCGAGCCAAATGTAGAGAAAATATTTTATAAAGATTCATATGGATATAGACCAAATAAATCAGCAATACAAGCAATAGGAGTATTAAGAGAAAGATGTTGGAGAAAAGATTGGGTAGTTGATTTTGATATCAAAGGACTATTTGATAATATAAGACATGACTATCTAATTGAAATGGTCAAAAGACATACGAATGAGCAATGGATAGTTCTGTACATAGAAAGATGGCTAAAAACACCATTTAAAATGCAAGATGGAACAATAGTAGAAAGAACAGCAGGAACACCACAAGGAGGAGTAATAAGTCCAGTATTAGCAAATTTATTGTAAATGCTAAGGCAGATAAACCTAAATTTGCAGAATTTAGCGATGAAGAAATTTTACTTCAATATGGTTGCTTTTACAGAAATAGAATAGAATTTAGAAAT
Source organism: uncultured Clostridium sp. (assembly GCA_930980675.1). Next base: position 6,279 of record CAKNIU010000021.1, on the reverse strand, counting down.
GTTGGAAATTTATATGGTTCTAATACAATTGAATTATTAGAAACTAGGAAAGCAATGGAAGTAAGAAATGAAACTATTGTAAAACTGTTAGAAACATTAGGTGGAATAATTGAAAATAGACATACAGGAATTTTTACTATGCAAAAAAAGATGAAAGAAGCAAATCTGCCAGAGCCTGTATTTACAAATGAAAGAGAAGATTTTGTTGTAACTTTTCAAAAAGATATATGACAAAAAGATGCAAGATAAAAGATTCGAGATAAAAAGATACAAGACAAAAAACCACAAAATAATAAGCAAGGTAAATTTTATTTCACTTCCCATAGACAAAAAAATAAAAATAGTGTAATATAATTGTGAGAATAAAATAATAATATTAAAAAAGCATTTTGACTTGGTGAGAAACTACAGAAAAATTAAACATCAGCAATTACATAAAAGCAAAATGCAAAGGGGAAAATATGAAAACTTTAAAAAGAGCAATTATATTGATTGTATTTTTAATTGGGGCTATATCAATATTTAATAGTGTAGAAGCAAGTTCAGACCTATACTTAAATAGTCTAAATTTTGATGTACAAATTAATAGTGACGGGTCAATGGATGTTGTAGAAACATGGAATATTGATATAAGTGACACAAACACATTATTTAAAACGTTCAAAAAGGATCGCAGTAAATATACTGCAATAACTGATGGAAGTGTAAGCAAAATAAGTAGCTCGGGTAGAGAGATACCGCTTGAAGATTATGGTATGTATGCTAACCATGTTCCAACTGATGAATACTATTTACTAGATATGGGGTCCAATTATGAAGTAGCTTGGGGTACAGGTCATGAATATGACTCTGCAACTGAAACTTATATAATACGCTATCACATAGAAGATGCTATAGCACTATATAATGACTGTGCAGAAATGTATTGGCAGTTTTTGGGCTCAGACTTTGAAATTCCAGCAAAAAAAATTACAGGAACTATAAAATTACCTGCTGAAGTTTCTAACTTAGACGATTTAAGAGTTTGGGGACATACACCGGACCTAAATGGTACAATTACAAAAACAAGCAATGATACTGTAAGCTTTGAAGTAAACAATAATAAAGCAGAAAAAATGGTTGAAGTAAGAATTGCAATGCCTAGAAATTTAATTGAATATTCAGGAAGAACTTATAATGCAAATAGATTAAATACTATTTTACAAGAAGAAAATGAATGGGCAAATGATGCAAATAGCTCAAGAATCTTTAAAATTATTGTTAGTGCTATTGTTTGTTTAATTATATTTGGAATTTTACTATATTTTATGGTAAAAAACATAAGAATACTATTAAAAGTAAAGCCTGTAGTTCCAACTACACATTTTGACTATTTTAGAGATTTACCAAGAGCAGATGCAAGCCCAGCAGAAGCGTTATATATTTTAACAGATAAATATCAAGGCTTTTCACAGTATGAGCTTGGGCAAGTATTTTCATCAACAATTTTAGAATTATCTTTGAAAAAAATAATAAAAATAGAAGAAATTCCAGATGGAGGTAAAAAAGATAGCAAAATAACTATCTTGCCTCAAGATTCGAGTAATGTTAGTCTTAACAGTGATGAAATAATAATATTAAACTTTTTAATTACAGCCTGCAAAAATAAATCTAAATCAGTATTCGGTGGAAATAAAGAAACAGATAATCCAAATGAAATTACAATGAAAGGGCTAAAAAAATATATAAGCAATAATAGTTCAAAAGTTGTAGCATTAAAAAGTGCAATAGACAAAGCAATTAAATCAAAACTAACATCAAATAGAATACTAGATTTAAAAGGAATAAAAAGAAGAAATGCCAATATGGCAGGCTGTTCTATTGGTGTATTTATACCATTTGTTTTAGTATTTTTACTAGATAATATGGAATTTGTTACAAATACGGTAAATAGCATAGGAATTCCATGGTATTTATTAGTTATAGCATTAATATGGCTTATAGTTGACTTTATTTTAATAAATAGAGCAAATAAAAGAATAAGTGTATACACTCAAGAAGGTGTAGATGAACAAGACAAGTGGAAAGCGTTTAAAAAGTATATGGAAGACTTTTCACTTCTTAAAGAAAAGAATGTACCAGACTTAGCAATATGGGAAAAATACTTAGTATATGCTACTGCATTTGGTATATCAGAAAAAGTAATAAAAGAATTAAAAATTGTATATCCTGACTTCGATAACTACGATTACAGCATATATCCTACAATATTTATAATGTCACATATGGACTTTTCAAGTAGTTTTAGGTCAGTAAGTAATGCAATGTCATCATCATTCTCATCAGGCTCTGGCGGAGGCGGTGGCTTCTCAGGAGGAGGCGGCCGGCGGAGGAGGCCGGTGGTGGTGGAGGAGGAAGGTAAAACTTCCTTCTTTTCTTTTGATATTTTCAGTTGGGGAAGGTCCTAAATTAAAAAAATTACTTTTTCAAGAAATAATTATATATAGAAAAATAAATAGGTAGAAGCTTCAAAAAAAATTGGTTGCTTTTATAAAAAAACTCTTGACAAACCAAACAAATGTATGTATAATATAAACGAACAAAAGTTCAGAAGGCTTTGCTAGAAATTACATGCGAAAATAGACTGAAATATAATTTACGTAAACCATATATTATACAAAATGTCAGGAGGAATAAATAATGATAACAACTCTACATATAAAAAACATAGGAATTATAGATGATTTAAGTATGGAACTAGGAGATGGTTTTAATGTACTTACAGGTGAAACTGGTGCAGGTAAAACTTTAATTATTGATTCAATTAATATAATATGTGGAGGTAGGTTCTCAAAAGAAATGATAAGAAGAGGAGAGGACTATTCATTTGTTGAGCTTAATTTATATCTTCCAAACAATGAACTCTCAATAGAAAATAACATTATAGTTAGCAGAGAAATTCATTCAAATGGTAGAAACTCTTGCAAAATAAATGGTAGATTAGTAACTTTAACAGAACTTAAGGATTTTATGAGTAACATAATAGATATACATGGTCAAAATGACAATCAAAAAATCTTAAATCCTGAGTATCATATAAAATATTTAGACAACTTCATAGGAGAACAAATACTTCAAATAAAAACTGGTTATAAAGAATTATATAATAAAAGGCAGAAAATAAAAAAAGATTTAAAAGCAAATTTAGGTGATGATAAAGAAAAACAGAGACAGTTAAGTTTACTTCAATACGAATTTGATGAAATAGAAAATGCAGAATTAAAGATGGGAGAAGAAGAAGAATTAGAAGAAAAAAGAAAGTTCTTCATGAATTCAGAAAAAATATGCAAAAGCTTAAATCAAGCAGATTTGTCACTTGGTGAAGGTGCAATAGATAAAATTAATGAAGCAATAAGAGCAATAGAAAAAATAAGTGATTTAGACAAAAAGTATGATGATACATTAAATAATCTAAAAGGCATTTATTATGAGGTGCAAGAACTTTCAAGAGACATATCCTCACTTAATTCAGATATTTATTTTGATGAAAATGAAAGAAATGATGTTGAAGAAAGACTAGATTTAATCTACTCTCTAAAAAGAAAGTATGGAAATAGTGTAGAAGAAATAGTAGAATATAAAGAAAAAATAGAAAAAGAAATAGACAGAATAAATAATTTAGATGAATACAATAACAAATTAAAACAAGATCTGGCACAAGTTGAAAGCAAAATGCAAAATTTAGCAGACAAAATGCATGAAATAAGAATAACAAATGCTAAAATATTAGACAGCAAAATAAACAAAGAATTAGCGGACTTAGAAATGCCAAATAGTACATTTATAACACACATAAACCCAGTAGATTTTGGCAAAAATGGTATAGATGAAGTAGAATATTACATATCTACAAATATTGGTGAAAGTGAAAAAGAATTAGCTAAAATAGCATCTGGTGGAGAAATGTCTAGAATAATGCTTGCAATAAAAACAGTTTTGGCAAATACAGATAGCACACCAGTACTTATATTCGATGAAATTGACACAGGTATTAGTGGAAAAGCTGCAAAATCTGTCGGAGAAAAACTTAAACTAATAGGAAAAAGTCATCAAGTATTATGCATTACACATCAACCAAGCATTGCTGCCAAAGGTGATGAAAACTTTTATATAAGTAAAATATCTAAAGAGGGTAGAACATTCACTCAAATTAAAAAGCTAAATGAGGACGAAGTAATAAACGAAGTAGCTAGAATATCTAATGGTGAAATAACTGAAACTGCAAGAATGCATGCAATAGAATTAAGAAAATCAGCATAAAATAGATAATATCAAAAGCAAAATTTGAATTAGATTGCAATAAAGAAAAGTGAATTAAAGGATTAGATTTCAATAAACAAAAAAACGTTGACATAACCTAGAATGTCTGCTATAATAATAGTATGTGCTGGTCATTTATATGACTACAAATACTTCTCTATAATTAAGAAAAACGTTGCAACCGTTGTCTTACCTCCAAGTGATACAAATGTAGAGAAGTATAAGCACAACAAAGTCTTGGGGAGAACTCTTACAATAGTGGGAGTAATGTAAGACTTTGGGAGACCCCTCTTTTGAGGGGTCTTTTTGAGTAAAAAGGTTTACAAAATGTGGAATATAAGTTATAATATCATCATAATTAATGTAAAGAAAATACAAAAACATGGAAATTTTAAAAGATTATACGGCATAACAATTAATTACAAGAACGTTAATTTCAAAGTAGGAAAGGAATGAATATTATGGAAGAAAATCAAGAATTAGACATGGATCATTTAATGCAGGTTAGGAGAGAAAAATTAGATAAACTAAGAGCAGAAGGAAAAGATCCATTTCAAATAACAAAGTTCAATAGAACACATACAACAAAACAAATAATAGATAACTATGATGAATTAGAAGGCAAAGACGTAACAATAGCAGGAAGATTAATGGCTAAAAGAATAATGGGTAAAGCCTCTTTTTGCCATATTCAAGATGGTGAAGGAAAAATCCAAAGTTATGTTAGCATAAATGATTTAGGAGAAGAAAGCTACAAACAATTCAAAGAAGATGACATCGGAGACATTATAGGAATAACCGGTTTTGTATTTAAAACACGTACAGGAGAAATATCTATTCACGCAAAAGAAGTTACATTACTTACAAAATCATTAAAGCCACTACCTGAAAAATTCCATGGACTAAAGGATACAGACTTAAGATACAGACAAAGATATGTAGATTTAATAGTTAATCCAGAAGTTAGAGATACTTTTATCAAAAGAAGTATTATAATAAAAGAACTAAGAAACATACTTGATGAAAAAGGTTATTTAGAGGTTGAAACACCAATACTAAATAATTTGATTACAGGAGATGCAGCAAGACCATTTGAAACACATCATAACACACTAGATATAGATATGTACCTAAGAATAGCACCAGAGCTTAACTTAAAAAGACTAATAGTTGGTGGATTTGATAAAGTTTATGAAGTATGCAAAAATTTCAGAAATGAAGGAATGGATATTAAGCATAATCCTGAATTCACAAATGTTGAACTATATGCAGCATATGAAGACTACAATGATATGATGGATATTACAGAGGAAATAATTACAAGACTATGTATGAAAGTAAATGGAACTTTGCAAATAAATTATCAAGGATTAGATTTAGACTTATCTACACCTTGGAAAAGAATTTCAATGATTGATGCAATAAAAGAAGTAACAGGAATAGACTTTAATGAAGTAAAAACTGATGAAGAAGCAAGAAAACTAGCTGATGAAAAAGGTGTAGAATTAGAAGAAGGAAAAACAACAAGAGGACACATAATAAACGAATTCTTCGAAACATTTGTAGAAGAAACACTAATTCAACCAACATTTATAATGGATTATCCAGTTGAAGTATCTCCACTTACAAAAAGAAAGAAAGATAATCCAAGCTTAACAGAAAGATTTGAAGTATTTATTGGCGGTAGAGAATACGGAAATGCTTATTCAGAATTAAATGACCCAATAGACCAATATGAAAGATTAAAGAAACAAGCAGAAGCTAGAGCAAATGGTGATGAAGAAGCGGGTATGATGGACGAAGACTTTGTAAATGCACTAGAAATTGGTCTTCCACCAACAGGAGGTTTAGGAATAGGATTAGACAGATTAATAATGCTACTTACAAATTCAGCATCAATTAGAGATATATTGCTATTTCCAACTATGAAACCATTGGCATAGAACATTAGCAAATTAAAAATAAATCTTAATAAATACT
>CAKNIU010000020.1 GCA_930980675.1 uncultured Clostridium sp. | reverse complement strand
TTGTTTTTGCCACCCATTAAAGTCTTTTCCATCATATTCAATCGTTAGTTTTATGTTTCTCATTTCTTACTCTCCGTTCACTTTCCAGTTTGTTTATTATATAATTTTATTTTATGATATTTTTTATGTTTCAGCCTTGTTTCAGCCTTGAGAACTTTTTTTGTTTTCCCAATTAAAAGCATCGTTTAATCCCATTCTATATATTTTGAATGTATAATTTTTTAATATCTTCATTATTATTTTATCACAAATATTAAGATTTTCCTCTATTTTATTTAGAATTATTTGTCTTTTTACATTCTTTCTCATAAATATCCCTCCTATGAATGATATTTAGAGATATCTCTTACTTTATATTTTACCATTTTATGTAAAATAAAATAACTATTCTAGGCATTAGGTATGTCAAGGTCTTTTACTAGGCTATCAATGTATTCCTCTTCTTTATTTTTCGACATTATCCTACAATTTTCGACATATTTTTCTCTTTCATCTATATATAATCTTAATCCATTATAATCTTTTCTTTCCATAAACCACTTTATTTTTCTAATCATTTCTTTACATATTTTTAACTCACTATCCATAATATCACCAAAAAAATTATATCAAAATTACCTTAATCGTGCAATAGTTATAGTTGCTGTATCTCAAAGACAATGGAGTTAAATTCTGCATATGTTCATAGTAAAATAGATATTGGAAAGGATGGTGAAAAAATGATACATATAAGGGTAAAAGAAATACTAAAAGAGAAAAAACGTAGTAAATATTGGTTTATTAAAAATATGGAACGGAGGATATCAAGCCCTTAGTCATTTAATGAACAATGAAACGAGTGGAATCCACTTTGATACTTTAGAAAAAATGTGTGAGATACTAGATTGTGAACCTGGAGATATTATAGTCAGAAAAAAGACTGTTAGAAAGAAGGTAAAAAAAGATGAGCAAATTACTGAAGCAATATGAAGAATTAAAAAAGAATGATGCATCTTCTATTTATCTGTTCAGAGTTGGGATTTTCTATAACATTTTAAATGAAGATGCAAAACTTATTAATGAAAAACTGGGTTTGAAAATAACTGATCTGGGGCCAAGTATTTTCAAATGTGGTTTTCCTGTTTCCCAGTTAGACAAATATATAATACTACTAAATAAGATGAAAATAAAGTATAAAGTTATAAATAATTTGCCCAATGATTCAAATATAAATGACTATTTAAAAAATGTAGAAATAAAAAAAATACTAAATAAAATTGCTGATATGGACTTAAATAATACTACATTTCAGCAAGCATTTAATACTTTATTAGATATTCAAAATAAATTAAAAAATATGAAATAGAGGAGATAAAAATCTCCTCTATAAAAAAACTATTTCAATTTTTGATTCACGATTTTTTGAATAGCATTATAATCATATCCTGCTGCAGTTAATTTATTTTTCCTATCTGTTCCATTTCCCCATAACCCTTTGATTACTTCGTTTGCAATAGTTTCGTTTGATTTTTTATTTGAACTGGTGGTTGATTTTCCAGATAATTTATTATTAACTGCAGATTGAATTTCACTATAATTATATCCTGCATTTTGTAATCTCGTTTTTCTATCTTCTCCGTTGCCCCATTTTCCAGCAATCACCTCATTTACAATAGTATCAATAGATTTTTTATTTGAGGTTGTACTATTTGAAGATTTACCAGTTAATTTTTGATTTACAATAGATTGAATCGCATTATAGTCATACCCTGCATTTTGTAAGGCTATTTTTCTAGTATCACCATTTCCCCATTTTCCGGCAATTACTTCATTTGCTATTTCCTCATTTGACTTTTTACTTGAAGTTGTGTTGTTATTTGATGTATTGCCATCTAATCTTGAATTTACAATACTAGCTAATTCATTTAATTTTCCTTTTAAATATGGTCCAGGGCAATTTGTATTAGAAAACATATCATGTGTAGTTAATGAGCCACTTGGAGTTCCATCATAAGATAATCTAAATCCATGTCTTCTACAAACATCTTCAGCTAAATTAATTAATGAATTCCAAGCAGCATCAGATATTTTCCATTGTCCTCCAACTTCGCAGTTAGAAACTTCAACAGTTATAGCTTGTCTATCATTAGATCTTGAACTTGATGTGTATGCTCTATCGTCTTCATAAACATTGCATACTATCTCTCCATCATTTCCTATACAATAGTTAGCACTTGCTTCTCTTCCTGGTTTTTGAAATATATTTACAGCACATTGTTTTCCAGTAAGAATTCCTGCCATATGATGTGGTGTAAATTTACAAATCCTTTGTCCTGCTCTTCCATGTTCATAATTTCCTTCAGCAGCAATATATGTGCCACTTGCTAATTTTGAAACAGTTCCCATTATTCTTCCCCCTCCTCTTTACCATTTGATAATTCTTCTTCCATTTCTGGAGTTAAAATAATTTCTTCTTTTTCTTCCATAACGAATTCCTCCTTATAAAAAATTAATACTGGAAGATTTTTTATTTTTCTTCCAGTATTGTATAAACACAAGAATTAATTTCTTGTATTAAACTATTTGTTTTTTGCATCATAAGCTACAACTGCTGTTCCTACACCGCCAACAGCAGTAATAACTGCTGTTATTACACCATTAACATCAAGATTTTCAATATGTATTAAGCAGCCTATTATAGATGCTATTGCTATAATTATAATATTTTGAATAGTAATAGGTAGATCATAGTTCCATCCAAAATGTTTTGATACTTTACCAGCAACATAAGTAAAAATTGCTGTTATAGCATATACTAAAAATTCTACTGTCATACCAATTTCCTCCTTTCATTATTTTTTCATAACCATTTTTTCTAAATTTTCCTCTATGAAGAATTTTAATTTTAAAATCTCATTTCTTTCTTCTCGATTGAAATTAACAGAATTTATTTTGCAATATTGTAGTGCTAAGAAACCTATTGGTTCTCCATCTTTATTATTCAAGATAATATCAAAAAAAGATGCAACTTCCTGGTCTTTCTTTAATTCGTATGTTGCTGGCATAAGATCTTTAATATCCTCTAAGTTATTAACTACTAATTCTTTTCTATTCAATAGTGTTTCTACAAATCTTGGAATACAAGTTAATGGTATAGATTGAAGTTCCTTTTGATGTCCTTTTACGCCATTACGTACTACTTCAAATGAGCAAGATGTTTTGAGAGCACTACGCCCATTAGCATAGTGCCCTCCGATTATGGAAATCATATATTTGTACTCTATCTGCTTTTAAATATTCTTTTATTTCTTCTAGTCTATTTGTAATTTCTATATCTATTGAACATTGCTTTTGAATTTTCTTGGGCAATGTATTTTCTATTTCTTTTTTTGATTTTATTATGGCTACAATTAATGCAGTTATTGAAACTATAAGAGGAGTCAATTTAGTTATAAATGCAGTTATAATTTCCACCATTTTTTCTAATCCTCCTTTTTATCTTTTGTTGGCCATACTACATTATATGGAAATCCCTCCTGCTCAGGCAAATCTCTTAATTCTTGTCTGTACTCTAGTACTTTTGCTTTTTCTTCACTAGAAATAGGATAATCATCAATTATATATTTGTCAGTTGCATATAATAAGGCGTCTCTTTCTTTTCTAATATATGCTGCAGTTTCATTATAGTCTTTTTCTTTAGCTGATTTTAGCCAATTATTTAAATCATTCTCTATTACTTCAGCAAGATTTTCTCTATAAGGAATTTCTATACTATAAGTATCATAACTATATACTTTTTTATTTGATACCTCTTCATTTTCTAAATTAGATATATTCTGTTCTTCCTTAATATCATCAAAAAAAAGAACGGTACATTTTCCGTTCTCAACGTTTTCTATACTGAATTTTTTTTCTGGCTTTATATCGCTGTATGTTCTTTGTTTCATTTCTAACAACTCCTTTACATTTTTTTAGGCTAATATATGGCCTAAGATATTTTTCGTTAAACTTACTGGAATCACAATGTTTTATCCATCCATAATAACTTAATATTGCTGTAGCATCTGCATAATTTATGGTTCCTTTTTTATATACTTTTTTAATTCTTCTTTTTATTCTTAAAAAATTAGATCTTCGCAATGTAGTATGACCTCTGTAAAATCTATAACCGTATAAAATCTATTGGCCTACTATCAACTTTAAAGAGTTGCCAATTTTCTTTTAATTTCAAATGTTCTTTTTTCAAAAATTCTTCTATTGCAATTTTTATTTTTTTCAATTCCTTTTTATTTCTATGAAAAACGAGCATATCATCCATATATCTGACATAATAAGGAGCTTTCAGTTGTTCCTTTATATAATGGTCTAAATTTTGCAAATAAAAATTAGCAAACCATTGTGAAGTATAATTTCCGGATAGGGACTCCATTCTTTGAACTATCTACAATCAAATCTAGCAAATCTAATACATCTCTATCCTTAATAATTCTCATAAATTTTCGTTTTAATATTTCTTTATCCATACTAGGATAGAATTTTTTTACATCTAATTTTAGGCAATATTTTGTATTCTTTCTATCTCTTACTAATATCTTCTTTATATGTTTAGATGCGTAATGAATTCCTCTGTCTTTCACAGATGCACAACAAAATTCATACATACCTTTTTTAAATAAAGGCTCTATTTGTTGCATTAACGCCCAATGAATACATTGGTCTGGATAAAACATAGGTTTATATATAATTCTTTCTTTTTTTCTAGTTCCATCTTGAATTTTCATTTCATGATAAGGACTAGGTTTATATGTTTTATTTTTTAACATATTATGAATTTCTAAAGTGTAATATTCTATATTACAAAGTATTTTATCTACACTTTTTCTATCTTTTTTGCCTTTTGAAGCATTTAGAATAGCTTTTTTTATATTATCAATTTCAATAATTTTTTCATATATATTACTTTTTCTTTTCATATTTTCTCCTGGTAATTTTCTTATTTAGTCTATCGGCTTTTCGCTCAAAAGGAGCTACTAGGTCAATCCAGTTGCGACTTATTTTTGCCAAGGGGCAAGGAAAATAATGTGTAATATAATTATTTTTATAAATAAGTAGGCGGGCACCGTAGTTCCAATTCGTGTTGCTGGAAGGATTGTTACAATTCCACGCAAAGAAACCGGCTTTGGTCCAATTGTTGTTGAAGTTACCACCAACGTACGCTAAAAACCAAACGCAGAAACTCGGCACCGCACACATTAAATCCCCTACAAAGTAGTATATATGCTTTTATAAAAAATTTTAACTATTCTTTGATTGAGTTATTTTATGTGGGAGGCTGGCCGCCCCCACACCCCCGCTTTATCTGGTCATAAGAAGGCGGGCACCGTAGCTCCAAGACGTGTTGCTGGAAGGATTGCTACAAGCCCACGCAAAGAAACCGGCTTTGGTCCAATAGTAGTAGAAGTTACCACCAACGTACGCTATTCTGTTGCCTTCTGAGCACCAGTAATTATCACACGCTCCTGTACTAGAACTTCCTGCAACTTCTACTGGAAGAGCTACTTCTGGATATTTTTCATCAAGTCCTAATTTCTTTATATAACTGTCGGTAGTATTTGCATTTACATATCCGATTTTTTCATAAGGAGCATCAAATTTATCATTAGTATAATTATCAGGATCTTTACAAATATATGCCACATAATCTTTTATATTTAATCCATCAATATGTTGCCACATATGACCAAATATATCTTCGATACCTCTATAATTTACTGGATGATAACTATTATTATTTAAGCTACCAGATGCATTTCCTAAAGCATCATTACCTCCAGTTTTTTGTGCTGAGCCCCAAATAACGTTATCTACAGCAATATTTACTGGATCGCCACTAAAATGAATTGCTTTACCTGTGATTGAACCATCGCTGTAATCTTCTATTGATGTAATTTCCCTATCTGCTGCAACACTGCTATTCCAAGCATCAGTAGCACCAATACAGATTGTTTTTCCAATCCAAAATCCTGTACCTGCAGATGTAACTATTATTCTATTTGTATTATTTTCTGCTAATAATGCTTTTGCTGTACTCATTGCTACAATACCATTACCAAGCATACTTTGAGAATTATAATGTGCATATTCTACTAGATACAACATTTGTAATAGAAAATAATGATAATCCATTAATTGCCATCCAGTTCCTAAAGCCTTAGCATATGTCCTAAAGTTAGCTTTTGTAGTACTATATCTTGGCACTACACCACTTCTTGAATGTGCTACTATTGTGCTTTCTTCCGTTTCTTCTGTACTTAGCAAATAAGCACCAACAAAGAATTCCTCTGATTTTATATAACCAGCTCTTGCATAGTCAGCAATATATATGTATTCATATACATTTCCAAACTCATCTGGTAGCCTTTCTCTTTTCCACCAAAATTCTGGTATTTTTACCATTACTTCTCCATTAGTTCCATCTGCTTTATAACCTGTTTCTCCATAGTAAGCTAATACTTGTCCTGTTGCAGCATCTACATTACATCTACGCATATGTGACCAAGGATATAGATTATCAAAGTCATTTGCAACTTCTGTTCCGTTTTTGGTTGCACTTGCTGTTAATCCTTCCGCATCAGCAATTCTAGTCCAATTTGGTAATGTATTATCTGTTATCAACCTTTTTATTCCATAATTCTTTCCAGAATATAATTTTGCATTTTGTAAAGCATTTTGTAGATCCTGCTCTGTAACATAAATTTCACTTGCATCAAGTGTTATTGTCACATTACTTGCATTATCTACTATTACATTTATGGTAATGTGTTTTTCTATCTTTTCTGCAATAGAATTATTTATATATTCTGCAGTTGTTCCTGCATTTGCATATGCATATAGAACTTTTGCTTTTGTATCTGGATCTATTGCAAATAATCCAATTTCTCTAAAATAGAACGCATTATTTGCGTCAGTATTTTTAAATATAAAAGATACTTTTGCTTGTGTTTCTTCTGTTATTTCTACTTTTTGAATTGGACATTCTAAAACTTTTGTAGTTAGTGCTGTTTTATCTACAGCATTTCCACTTAAGTTTCCGCTACCTACTTCAGCATGGTCAAATTCTATTTTCTTGCCTTGTAATGTTTTTGCTGCAAGTAGAGCACCTTGTTTTGTTATATATACTTTTTCAAAACCCATTATTTTTGAACCTCCTCAATTTTAATATAATCTTTCTTTATAACACTTAAACCAATATTATTATTTTGATTTATTGTCATATTCTCTTGTTTTTCCTCTGTTGATACATTAATATTAATATAATCTTGTCTTGAAACTTTTGCTCCTGCTTCCGTATTCAAGTCAAAACTTTCATTTTTTATGATTGCATCTGTATTTGGATATAATTCTACATATTCTTTATCACTTGCAAACAAACCTGTATTATTATTTTGATTTAATAAAATATTATCTATTTCTTCAAATGCTTCTGCATTTAGGGTAATATAATCATATCTTGATATCACTGCCCCTATATATTCATTTAGTGTAGTTTCTAATTCATAATTTAATTGTATGTTTGCTGGAATTTGTTTTATTAGATTTGATTTTAACATTTCTGCTGCTTCTGTATATGCTAAATTTATTGTTATATATAATTCATAATCTACTGCTACTAATTTATAATTATTTTCTCCAATAGCTTCGTTTAATGTGTTAATTAACCATTTTAATGTGTAAGGCACCCTATTGTTTATCTTAAATAAAATATTCATTCTTCGTGCTTCTATTGTTTCTGCTTTATTTGTTATTCCATAAATTTTTTCATATCTATCTAATCCATAAGAAGTTGCTGTTTTTACTATTACTTCTTTTAAAATTTTATCTATTAAATACCTCATATTTTCTATTTCGATATCTTCAGCATCAAATATCTTAATAAATTCAAGTACATTTTTTAAATAAGGTGGCATATATTCAATCAATTTCATATAAGTGTCACCTCTTTCAATACAGGTATTTCAAATTTTTGTAGTTCAATGTTTGAAGGCTGATTATTTATTGCAGTATTTGAAACATCTATAACCCCATCTGCATTTAATATTATCGTATCAATTTGTGATTTTCTTATGATTGTTGTCTCTGAATTTTCCCACTCTTGTTTTAACTGTAAAAAATACTCATTAATAAGTTGGGTTACTTGTGTTTTTACATTTTCCATTGATGCTGTTTCTGATATCGTCACATTTGAAACTATGGAAATATCTACTTCCGATACCGTATCAACAGTAACAATGTGTCCAATAGGTGCTAATCCTAATCCTTCATCTGATAAATCTGGACATATTTCATTTTGGACATTTTCAATTAATACATTAGATGCTTTATCATAATTACTATCTAATATTGTTAATTTTACTGTTCCTGGGCCATTCCATATTGGGGTTACTTTTACAGCTCCAACCCCCGCAATTCCTTTTGTTTTATTTTGATAATCAACTACATTTCCTCCAAAACCTTGCTCACTTGTAGTTTCGTAATATCTTGCTCTTAATGAATCATCATCTTCTTCATCTTCTCCAGGAATTAATATATCTGTTAGTTCTGCTCTTGCAAGGTTTTCAATATAATTTACAGGTATTAATGTACCAACACAATTATTCCCTATTGTTCCTAATGATTCACATTCCATTTTATAAATTCCTGTTTCTATTTTTTCTATTGCTTTATATACTAAATCCTCTATTGTGAATCTTTCTCCAATACTAATGTCCATTGGATTATCATTTTCATCATAAAAAGAGCCTTTCTTTATTGCGTATGTTGCTTCATTTCTTGTAAGTCCAACTTGATTTGCTAATCTATCTAAATATTCTTCTACTGCAGTATCTGCAAAAACTAAATCAATATTATTCTTTAATAAGATGTACATTTGTGCTAGTTCTGCTGCTGCTGGAGCTAACGCATTATATATAATACTTCCCTCTCTTTTATCAATCTGAATTGGTACTCTATCTAACATTCTCTGTAAAATAGTATCATAATCAAAATACTCATCTAAATTTTCAATTTCATTTATGTCATCTACTTCCATTTAAATACTCACCACCTTCTCTGTTTCAATTTCTCCAACAGTTGTTATTACGGTAAATTTTACTATTATTGAATTTTTTTCTACATTAAATTCAAAATTATTTACTTCAGATATTCTATCGTCTTGTAGTAGTGCCTCTTGAATTACTCTTTCCAATTCTGGTATAACAAATGTAGTATTTTCTCCAATAAGATGTTTTAATTCAATACCATAATTCCAACTATATATAAGGTGTTCAAATCTTTCTGTGTTTAAGATGCAATATATTGTTTGTTTCATTGCCTCAATGCCATCGCAAAAGTTTGAAATCGTATTTTTTTCTATATTTAAATAATAAGTTTTACTTGTTTGTTCTGTTACCTCTTCTATATTATTTAACAATATATCACTTGTTTTAGGTGTCATATTTTTACCACCTTTCTTTTAAAATTTATCTAATACAACGAAGTTATTTCCTCCTTGTTGCTGAATTAAAATAACATTGTCATTTAATTTTAACCCATTATAAATGGTCATTGTTTTTTTACCAGTTATTGAGTGAGAATGTGCTAAATCTATATTTTTTTGTTCTACTTCAATATTTTTACTAACTTCGTTTTTTATATTAACTGCAATATTGTCTGGATTTGGATTTACTTCTGCATTAGATGATACAGAAATATCACCATTTAAAGTATGACTGTGATTAGCATTTAATGATTTACTTTCTGTTTTCCACTCCACACTAACATCTACAGTATAGTCTTTTACATTTTTAGTAAGGACTAAAAACTCTTTTGTTAATTTTAATTTTTGTTCTACTGTTATTTCAAGTGGATTTATACTTGTTACAGTACCAAATAAAACAGAAGTAGGAGCATTTGCATCATTTGCTCCTACTGCCATTTTTTTTATTACTTCTCCTAAGCTTCCCATTTCACTTTACCTCCTACCCAGATATAAAGTTTTGACCTCTTAATGTTAAATCCATAAAATGTTCTCCATCCTTAAATGTATGTTTTGCTTTTTCAACTAACATAAAATTCTTTAATTTAATATCACCCAAATCTAAATTAACTATTATTAGAGATCCTCCTCTAACTCTAATATCTCCAAGTGCATTTTTTATTTCTAAACTTCTAGTTTTTTGATTATACAAATCTAATAATGCTCTTGCTTTAACTGCTCCGTTAGTTTTTTCGTCAATTGTATCAAAATACTGTAATACTCCCCATTTTTCTATATTACTTGAATCTTTTGCTATATAAATTTCTCTTTTTCCTGTATCTGAATTATCATATGTTAATTTTATTTGGTTATATGTGTCTGAATCAATAGAACTTTCATAATCATAGTTTTCGCCTGTTTCTTCGTCTATAACTAATCCTACTTTCATTCTTTCTAGATTTTTTAAACATATCTTTCCAAAATCATCATATAATACATACATTTCTTTTCTATTTCTTATTGTTTCATCTAATGCGTTTAATATAATATCAAATAGTGATTGATTACTTTCAGCTTTTTTTGCAATTACATATCCAGTATTTTCTAATACCCCTGTATTTAATTGATATTCATTTGCTATCATTTGTACCAATTCATCTGCTCTTTTATTAGTATATGTTTTAGTATCTTTATTTTTTAAATATCGTAATTGGTCATATGCTGTAGTTGTTATTATTTTTTCTTTGTCCCTTTTTTTCTTAAAAACAAAACCATAAAATAAATTTGTATTATTAACTTTAAAAGCTACAGGATTTCCTTCTTCAAAACTTATAATATTATCTTTTAATACTTTAAATTCTAATTTACCTGCAGCACCTTTTCTTTCGGTAGTCCAAGTAACTCCATCTTGAACTACCGGTTCAAATACTGTATTTCCATTTTGAATTAATAATTGTTGACTCATTTTTTCCTCCTATGCAGGTATCCATAGCACTTGTCCTGGATAAATTAAATTAGGATTTTTAATTTTGTCTCTATTAGCATTATAAATAGTTGTATATTTACTTCCATTCCCATAATATTTTTTTGCTATATTCCACAAACAATCTCCACGTTTTACTGTATAGTTTTGCCCACTTGGCTTGGATGCTGCAGTATTATTTGTAGTTACTGTTCTAGTTACTACTGGTGGCTTGTATTGTTTAATTGTTACTTGTACGGTTTTTGTAGAATATTCTCTATACTGTTTTAATTTTATTTTTACTTTTGTGTCAAATCCTTCATCTGTAGAATCTGTTATTGTATAGTCTTCTATTGACACTTTTATATTAGTATCAAAAATACTATTACCATTTGGAAATTTTCTAATAACAATAAATTGGAATGCTGATTTATTTACCTTTAAATTTTCTAAAATTCCTAAATAATATTTAGCATTTTGAAAATCATTCTTGTACATTGCGAATGGATATTTAACATTTGGAAGCAAAACTTCAAATTCTATGCTTGTTAGTCCTGGATTTTTTAAAACATTTATTTCTGAGTAGTTCATCAAATCATATGTTTTATTTTGATTGCTAATTTTTAATTCTAATTTTTTAGGAGGAATAGGAAGAAGCACATTTCCTAAATAAAAATAATATGCCATAGATTAGTTCCTCCTTATTCATGTATTCCATCAGATACATATTCTAATTCTTCTTCTAATTTAGCAGTTAATTTATTTGTTACTTGATCTACAATTCCATCAATGTCTTGTTCTCCATTTATATTATTGTTATTAGTTAAGTTAATGGTTAACGGTACTGTAGTAAATCTATTTATTGTATCCCTTTCTGCTAAATCTATCAGATATTTCAAATCTTCATCTGTTATATCTGCAGTATTGTTTGCTATATCTTTGGTATTACCCGCAATATCGCCAAGAGTTCCTGCATTATCTCCTCCAAAACTTGATGGATCTAAAGAAAAGTTGCTTAATGCATTCTTTATAGCATCTCCTGCACCTTTGGCCCAGTCATTTCTACTATCAACTCTGTCTTGTCTAGTAGTATTTAATTCAATTGCTTTATTTTGAATATTAGTAGCAGATGCACTAAGATCAGAACTCATTTTTCCTTTTATAGTATTAATTTGATCCATTGTTCCATCCATCTGACTAGCCATTTCCTGCAATTTAGAGTTTCTATCAATAATATTATTTGCCATTTTTCCTGCAAAATCATCTGCAAAATGTGCTGCTTCAACTGTATCTATTTCGACACCTGGTATTTTATTTAACACAGTTATGATTGCATTAACTATTGATACTATACCATTATACAAACCTTGAAATATAGATAATACTCCAAGACATACCGCTTCAACTCCTGTTTGAAATCCATACCATGCGGTCATTAATCCTAGCACTACAGTTTGAATTCCAAGCCATAAAAATAAAGCAGCTAGTTGTAATCCATACCAAACGGCTTGAATTCCTAAACCTGCTACCATTATTCCCAATCTTAATGCATCCCAAAGATAAAGAATAGCATATGCTACTTTATCATTTGTAAACCATAAATATGTCAAAACTGCAATTAAAGCAATTATAATTATAGCAATCCATGTAGCTGGGCAAGCAAGCATTGCTGTATTCAATCCTAATTGACTAGCAGTTGCTGCAACATCTGCTGCAACCTTTGTACGAGTTGCAAATGCTAAAGCAAATTGTGCAATAGTTTGAATTGTTAATAAAGCTGTAGCAATTCCACTTGCTATCTCCCACACTGCATAAGCTGCAACTACAGCAAGTATCATTGGTGCAAATGGTTCTAAAACACTAACTAGCCATGATATTCCTTCAACTAATGTTAATATTGCTTGTGCTGCTAAACTAGCACCATCTATAAACATGTTGAACATTTCTTGAACTTGTTGATTGTTTGCTAATTCATTAATTTTTACTAGTACAGGATCTAATGCCTTAACTGCATAATTTTTTGCTTTAGTCCAAATTTGAGACCACGTCATCGGCATTTTATTAAATCTTTCATTTATTTGGTCTGCGGAATTAAACATTGCATTTTTTATTACATTTGCTGTAATTAATCCTTCTGAAGCCATATTTCTTATCTTGCCAATATCTACTTCTAAATAATCTGCTATAGTTTGAATGATATTAGGAGATGCTTCAAATACAGCATTTAATTCCTCACCACGAAGCACTCCAGAACCTAAAGCTTGTGTCAATTGTAGTGTAGCACTTGAAATTTCCTGTTGTTGTGCACCTGATATTGCAAATTGTTTATTTAATAATTCTGCAAATGCAATTGTTTCATCATTACTTTTAAATGCACTACCAGCATTTAAACTTAATTTTGATACTGAGCTAGTCATATTTAAATAATCTGCTCTTGCTCTATCTGCACTAGCAAAAATTTTATTTTCAAGTTCTTCAACACTTCCACCATCATCTACAACTAAACTTAACCTTGCTTTATTGTTAGTAACAGTATCTGATAAATTAACTAAACTCTTTATTGCAGTTACACCACCAAGAGCAAGCACAATATTTTTTACTGTACTTAAAAGTTTATTACTACTTTGATTTGCTGTATTTATACTATTATTAAATTTTTCTTGATTATCATGTCCATTTTTTACACTTTTTGCAACATTGTCGTAATTTCCTTTTAGACTTTGAACTAAACTTCTTTGTTCTCTTACACTTGCTATAATGTCTTGTGCTCTTGCCGTTTGTGTTCCTTCAGCAGCAATAATTTTTCTTGCTTCCGCTTCTACTTGTTTTAAAACTTGTAATTCTGCTTGATATGTTAATTCTGTTTGTAAAGCTGCTGAATTTAATTTTTCAGCATTATTTATTGACTTAGTTGGTGCAACTGACATTTCATTATTTAGATTTTTAAAACCTCTTGTTGTTCTATTTAGATTTGAATTTATCCTTGCGAATACAGAGGAAGCCATATCTTGAACCACTATTGAACTTCTTATAGTAGCCATATTCTCCTCCTTTTAGAAAAAATAAGATATAATTACTTTTTCTTTATTTTTGCTGCCTCTTTCTTTTCATCATCTACTCGTAATTGTATTGATGCTATGACAAAGGCCTTTTCTTTGAAATCTAAATTTAGAAATTCATGCGGAAATTTATGAAGTTTTTGAAGGCAATAATGCGCAAATACAGCATCACTATCACCTTCTTGAATTAGTTTTTTGCTTCTTCAACCGCATCATCTAAACTATATCCATTTATTCTTTGAATTTCAGCCATAAGGTCATCATATTCTCCTGGATTTAATAAATGTTTTTTTAGTAATTTAATTGAATCCATTTCCCCATAGAAGTTCTGTAAATCAACATTATGAAGATCTGGATATACCACACATTTATCAGCTAATAATTCTAAATATTTAACAGTATCAAATTCTTGTTTCATTCTTTTTCCTGCTTGTACTTGTTTATAGCATTGTTTTCTTATTGCATCATTTTCATCTGCAGTAATAGTTTTTAATTTCCATTTTTCAATATTTCCATCTTTATCTTTAAATCTATTAGAAGCTACATATTCAACTTCCTTTACTTCATCTTTCAACATAAAACTTTCTAAACTCATATCTTATCTTTCCTTTCTCTCTATTTATTTTTGTTATAATTATTGCATACCTGCTAATTGTGTAAATTTAGTTGGATTAGCAAAATCCTCAAATGTAAAGTCTATTTCTTGTTCTAAGAAATCTCCATCTACATCAAAAGATGCTAAAACTCCCCCATCTACATTACATCCCATAAATACCATTGTGCAAATTCCAGCTGCAGATGTTGGATCTTCATTTGTTACTTGAATATCAAAATAAATATCCTCTCCCGTGTTTTTGTATCTTTCCATTAACTCATCAAATATAGATGTGTTTTTATATATAGTGATTTTACCTGTTCCTTTCCAGCCAGTTGACTTATTACCAGAACCTGTTTTTCCTAATATGTTAAGTTCCTTTTTAGTTTTTTCAAATTTAGCCTCAAAATCTTTACCTTGCATTAGTAAATATCTTCTGTTTTCAATAGTTACAAAACATTCAGCTAATTTTGCACTGATGGCATCTTTTGCATTCATTGTTATATTAGCCATTCTTAATTCCTCCTTATAAAAAAATTAAGAGAACAATTTTATTTGTTCCCTTTACTCTACAACTACTGTCATATACAATTTTTCCATTGCATTAATTACTTGTACACTTGTATTAATAGTTACTGATTTTTTATCATTTCCTATTTCAACACTTATGTCTTCATCTTCAAAGTTTTCAATTGCTTGTAGTGTTTGATAATCCTTAAACAATGTTACTATATCGCTCCAAAGTGAAGTTCTTCCAGCTTCATTGTTTGCTATTTTTCCAAGATACTTAGAATTAAATACACTAGCAACATCTGAAGCAATTTGATCTAATACCCTAATTGTTTGATTAGATTTAAATTCTTCACCTTTTTCACTTGTTGTATCTACTAAACTATTAATATCTACTAAAACTCTAATTTCATCTCCAACTTTATGAAGAGTAAATTCTCCAGCATCAATTGAAGCTTCTAGTTGTGCTTGTGTATAATCTGCATTTATTGTATATTCTCCGTCATACGTTTTATTTGTATTTGATTTGTTTATTTCACAACCAGCAATTACTCCAGTTACCCAATAAACAAGTGCAGAATCATCTTCGGCAGTTGTATTTTTCACATTTACAACACCTTCATAATTTGCAGCATTATTATATAATACAACTTGAAATTTTATACCTTGTTCATCTCTTAACCTTTTTGCATATTGAACATACAAGTTAGATGTAGACTGGTCTTTCGCTGTACATCCTATTGCATTTACCTGGTATGATTCTAATTTGTCTAAAAAGTTTTGATGTGCTTCTCCACTTACATCTCCATTTGTTCCTCCTGTTAAATTTTTACCTGCAGTTACTTGTAAAGATTCCATAGTAAATGTTACATAGTCATTTTCTACTAACTCACTAACTGTTTCTACTGTTTGCTTATCAACTTCTTTTGTTCCTAAATAAGTAATTACGTCATATTTAGTTTCATCATCTATATTTTTTGCAACAACTATTCTTATATCATTTCCACGTGTTCCACTATATTTAGCTGTTGCAATGTCTGTTGTTGCTTTATTTCCAGTATTTAATCTATAAAAATATGCTTTTTTAACATTTTTGAATAAATCTCTTAATCCTTTTAATTTTTCGTGTGAATAATCATATCCAAATATTTTCAAAGAATCTTTTGCAAAATTTTGAGATGTGACTTCGATTATTTCTCCATCTTTTCCCCAATCCATTTCTATTGCCATTGCAGCAATCCCTCTTTCTCCAATTGAAGATGAAGCATTTTGTGCAGATGCAAAATTAATATATGAACCAGGTAATTTTTTATTTTGGCTTATAAAAGTTCCTCCACCTAATGCCATATTAGTTCACCTTTCCTTTCTTATAATTTTTAATTATTTCATTTACTTCTGTTTTACTATAACTTTTATTTTCTAATACAGCATTTAATAAATCTCTATTATTAATAAAAGTTTTAGAATTAACAATTTGTTCTTTTGTGTATTTTTCTTCAGCTACTTTTTTTACTTCCTTTTTGGTTTCTTTTTTAGATGTTTTCATCTTTTTTTACCTCCCCAGTCAAATCATAATTATCCATTTTTATTGTTGCTACATTTTCTTTTTTTATAAATATTTCATAGTCTATAAAAAAGTGTAGAACACCATCCTCTATTTTTGGATGCATTTTTTTTGCTCTTAATAGTGTTTTATCTGTAAGTTCAATATATTCTAAATCATATAAATTATCTATCATATTATTTAGAATTTCAGTATTTCCATCTTCTGTATAACCTATGATTACAAAATTTGCTTTATCCTTGTAAAACCTATCTTGTAATCCTATTTCTCTATTTTCCTCACCATTTAAATACTTTATAAAAAAACAAGGCTTATCAACACCTTGCTGTTGTGCATCCGTGTATATAGGATATTTTTTTTCATATATATTATTAATTTTTGTAGCAAGACCAATTACTATTTCGTTTATAACACTATCAACCATTATTAAAACACTCCTCAATATATTTTTTCATTTTTCTTTCAAGTAATGCCGGAATTTGAGATTCTAGTTCTTTTTCAGATATAGTCAACATATATTTTCCTTCAACCCAAGATGCTTTTAATCTCTTTCCAATTGCAGGAACATATCTTCCAGGTTCTTGTCTATGCCCATATTCGACATAAGAAGCATATTTAACAGGATTTTCAACTATTATAATATAATTGTTTCCCATCCTAGCAATTCTTAATGATTTCGCATAAGTTGTTGCATCTGGTACTGCTCCCCCCTCTGCTTCCGCTTCAGTATTAGCAGTCCATCCTCTTCTTAAAGTTCCTCCATTTTTTATTGTATATCTTTTTCCATCTTTAACTTCAAAACTTCCCTCACCTACTGGTGTTCTTGGTATAACTTTTGAAAGTAACCTTGCAGCTAATTCTCTTGCTACTTCTTTACAAAACCTATCAATATCTATTTTAGATAGTCTTTCAAATTGTTTTTGTAACTTTTCTAATTCACTAAAATCACACATTCCCCATTTAGCCATATTAAGCCCAGCCTTTCCATAATTCAAGTATAATTTCTTGATGTGTGTTATAAATAGCAGGTTCGCCACTATTTTTATATGCTGTGGTTCTACCTCTTCCTGTAACAACAATTTTGCTACCAGGTTTAATTACTAATTCTGGTGCTATGAATAATTTTATTTTTTGATTTTTTTCAGATTCAGTATCTGTCTGTGTATTTGCAAATATATTTTCAAAAGAAACTCGACATGGTTTATTAGACTCGACAGTAACTTCTTGTTTATTCTTTGTAATATTATTTTCAATTACGGATTGTCTTTCTATAATATCACAAACAGAATCATAATGGCTCTCAATAGCATTTCTTGCCATAGCAATATAATCCATTATTACCACCTCATCTTTCTATGTCTATACAAATCTTTTTTATACTTTTCAATTAAACCATCCTCTGAATAATTGACAGTACCTGTATTATAAACAATACCATTTATTTCTACTTGTGAGGTTTTATCAACAAAAGTAGTAGTGGTATCACCAATTTGTACACTTTTAACCTTTACATTTGATTTTGAATCTTCTTCAGATTTACTTGCAAATAATTTATCATACCCATTTAGGTACCAATAATCTTTTGTCATTCTTATCCATGTTGTATATAATCCATCTGGGATTTTTGATTGATGAGTAGTATCTAAAATTATAACTAAAGTGTCTAATAAAGAATATTCTACTTGAGATACACCATCTTGATTATCTTCTTTTATATTCAGTTCTTTTAATATTCTTTTTTTTAATGATTCAACATCAATTTTATTTGTCTTACTTTTTATTTTTTCTAAAACTGACATAATATCACCTACTCTCCTTCTGGATTTTGG
>CAKNIU010000019.1 GCA_930980675.1 uncultured Clostridium sp. | reverse complement strand
TAAATTTAGGTAATTTTAGTGAAAATGTTTTAGATAAGACTAGAAATATATTTACAACACCACAAATTACATTTAATGTGCAACAATTAAATCAGGAACAACTTGAAGCTTGCTTTAATTACATAAATAGAAAATTTGGTTCTCAATATTGACATTATTTGACAAGTAATATATACTCCTCTTAAAGGGGGATGGATATATGAGCAAAGATATTTTAAAAAAATGGTACTTTTGGGCTATCATTTTTATAATTATTCCTATACTTTTAATTATTGTATTAGTGAGAATCAAAGATGTAGGTAATGTGCCAGTATCTTCTAATGTAATACAACAAGAAAGTATTTCTTATAAAGTTTTAAGAAACATTTATGAGGATGGAGGCAAAAAGAAAACAGAAAAAATAGTAATTACAAATAAAAATATTTCAAATGATGAAATAGAAGAAATCTATAAAGAGCGAAAAGAGCAAAATAAAGATGTGGACTTAACTATTTGGTTATTTTCTAATGAGGATGATGCAAATAATATGAATAATGCAGAAGTTGCGGAAGCTAGTTATTTAGAAAACGAAGGAATTAAAATTAATAACTATGAAGCAGAAAGAGTAGCACAAGAAAAAGCTGAAAAGGAAGAGGCTGAAAGAAAGCAACAAGAAGAAGAGCAAAAGGCAAGAGAAGAACAAGAAAAGCAGGAACAAGAACAAAAACAACAACAAATAGAACAAGAAAAACAAGAATTTAAAGATAGTTGTAATACTTATACTTATGAACAATTAGCTAGAAACCCAGCTGAAATGATAGGAACTCGTGTTAAATTGGTTGGAGAAGTAATACAAACGATGTATGATGGAAATATTATACAATTAAGAGTAAATATAACAAAAGAAAACGGATATTATAGTGATACTGTTTATGTTAGATACATAATTGAAGGTGATAGAATATTAGAAGATGATATAATAACTATTTATGGTACAGCAATGGGAGAGGTTTCTTACACAAGTATTTTAGGAGCAGAAATAACTTTACCATATATAGAAGCGGAATATGTAGATATTAATTAAGTAAAAGGCATCTTATATAGATGTCTTTTTTGTATGGAGGACGATATGGTAAGAGAATTTAACTTAATAAATGAAAAAGGACAAACGTTCTCGTTAATGGATATAAGAAATGCATTTTTACTTACTGGTCCAGAAGGTTTGGGCTATGGATACGACACAGAATATCAACAAGTTGGAAATACATTTATAGAAAATCTAAGGAATATACAGCAAGGTCAAATTTCAGGAACTGTAAATTTTTTACATTATGACAACTATAAAAATTTTACGGACTTTGTAGAAAATGCAGAAAGTTTAAAATTTGGATACAAAATACCTTATAAAGATGGAAGCTCAAAAGAATATTTTAAAGACGTTAATTTTAAAAATATTACAAAAACACAAAAACAAGAAAATGGAATATTATCGGAGACAGTCACATTCGACTGTCTCTCTTTATGGTATGAAGAAAATACTATAATCTACACAATAACACCTCAAACAAACGAAATACGTTGGGACTTTATGTGGGATAGTAGATTTACAGATTATGATACAAGAAATTTACAATACATAAATCAAGGTCATACAGATGCTCCAATTTTAGTTCAAATGGATGGACATTTAGTAAATCCTCGAATTGAACTTTACGTAGATGGAGAACTATACCAAACCGTAGAAATTAATGTAGAAATACAAGAATATGAAAAGTTACTTTATGGAACTAGGGAAAATGATTTTTATATTTTAAAACAAAATACAGATGGAACTACAACAAGTTTATTCGATTTAGACCATATAGACTTTGAAAATGATAATGTAATCAGACTACCAGTAAATAGAAGCTGTGAATTAAGACTTACTGCACAAAATGAAGTGTTAAATGCTCAAGTGACAATATTACCTCAGTATAAATCAGTCTAGGAGGTAGTTATGGAAAATCAAGTAACAATTAATTTTAATAATCAAGATTACAATTTAATTTATAATTCACAGTCTGGTTATTATGAAATAGACTTACAGGCTCCTGATGTCGGTGGAGTATATGACATAAATGTAACTTTTCGAGATATATTTGGAGAAACTTTTACAGATGAAGCAGTTATACAAGTTTTAGCAAAAGAGCCTATAAAAATAGAACAAAACAAAATATTTATGTGGATATTCGATTATTTTACTTTCAAAGTTAAGGATATAGTAGAGTTATCTAATTATGAAATAAATATAGATGAAGAAACTAATGCAAATACTATCTTGAATGTTTTAAAGAAAACAACTTCTAAAGCTAGGGATATAGTAGCAATAAAAAAGAATAATGAAGTTATTTATTGGGGGACGATTAATAATATACAAAACACAGATGGACAATCACTATATGAATATACAATAAAATATTTAACGAATCTATTTGACCAGAATATAGTGCTAGAAAATGAGGATTTAATAAAGACAACAGGAGTAGAAGATTTTATAGCAAATGCAATTAATAAAAACTTTATACAGAATGAAGATACTTTTGTAAATAAAACATATATGCAAATAGTGGCAAAGACACATACAAAGAAACAAACAAGTGTAACAAATGTAGAAAATGGAATTTACAATTTACATACTTGGATGACGAACTGTACACAAAATTATGATATTGTGTACAGTTTTTCTATTGTAAATAAAAAACTTGTTATAACAATAGAAAGCAAAGAAATTAACAAAGAATTAATAGACGTAAAAGCACAGCCAATTGCAAATTATAATGAAGTCTTTGAAACTGATGTAGTTAGTAAAGTTGTGGTTCTGTATAACAAAGTTGCAGATGTAGAGCAAAAAGGACAATATACACTTTATCTATTAAATGATAGGACAACAACAACAGATAAAAATAATGCTAATAGAGCAGATGGACGTACTGTTACAGTCTATACAGAAAATTATGAAGATGCAGAGCAAATGGCTTTAGACCAAATGAAACAAAATGCTTATAACCATAATATAACGTTCAATTATTATAACAGATTTATAAAAATAGGTACACCAATTGCTATAAAAACTAAAGAATCTTTAATATTTGATACTTATATATCGGCAGTAAAGATAACACAAAGTAAATTTTACGAATACACTTGCGGAAATATAAGGGTTAAATTTATAGATAAATTATTAAAAGAAAGGAGCAAAAATGCTTAAAGGACACGTTTTTTCAAAACAAATTTTTGGAAACCCAATGTTTGCTTTATTTATAAATACTTTTTTAAATGGAAGAAATGGAGTTTCAAACAACTACAAAAATGGTATGCAGGTAACATATAGTGGCTCCAATTTAACTATTGATAGAGGTGCAGTTTGCATACAAGGTCGTTTCTTGGAAGAAGATACAGGAAGTACAGTTGCAGCAGGAACTGATACTGCATATTGCAAACTTGTAATAGAAATTAATCTAGATTTGCAAAATACAGAAAGTCAATTTAATCAAGGTGTATATAAAGTTGTAAAGTCAGCTAGTAGTTATCCTAATTTAACTCAAACAAATATAGTTAAAAATAATGCAGGAATATATCAATATGAATTAGCAAGATTTAGAACAAATTCTAGTGGAATAACAGAATTTCAAGATATGAGAACATTCTTAGATTTTGACAGTATATATGATGCAATGGAAGCGGAATATGGAGAAGTATTGCAGCAGTTAAAAGACCAACTAGAGAGTGTGAAAGACCAAAGTGATGTATTATTAAAAACAGGAGGTACAATAAGTGGAAAAATTGAAGTCGGTACTGGTGGCGATATTAGTGGTAATATTAGTGCTAATTCTCGGAACGGCAAATAAGTTGAAAACAGCAAGGAAAATTGCTCTAACAGGAGCAGTTAGTGGTTCTACTAATTTTGATGGAAGCGGAAATGTTAGTATAATAACTAAACAAGCTAATATTGCTTCTGTAACAGGAGAATTGAGTACTACTCCAGCAAGTGGAGAATCAACATCTTTTAATACAGCAACTTTAGACTTTCCATCAGGATTTAATTCAGATAATTGTATTGTAATTGGCTGGTATGTACATCATAAAACAGAGGATCCAAATGCCTATGGTAAAGCATTTGGATATACTAATCCTTTAGATAGCAGAACTTGGCTAAGAGGTGGCGTTGCGTCTATGGTTACTTTTAATCATAAAGGTAACGGCAAAATAACTTTTACACTAGAAGCACCATTTACATCATCTTATACATATGAGTTTAAAATTGTTTTAATGAAGATATCTTAGGGGGCAAATATGGCAAATAAAATAGCGGAAATAATTATAGAACCTACTAAATTATATGTAGGTTCTACTTTTAGATTAAAAGTAAAAGCAATTAGATATGCAACGTATAATGAATTAAAACCATTTAATTATAATGAAGTTAAAAATTATACTTATAAAGAGTTGAAAGGAGATTAAGATGGCCACAACTAAAAATGGAATTTATTATCCCAATGATGGTACACAGCCAGCAGACGTACTTGGTGATATGAAAAAAATGGCTGAATCAATTGATGAAGCTATAAATGATAATACATATGATGATACTGAAATAAAAGAAGATATAACAAAAATCAAAGAGAAACAGGAAACACAGAATAAAAGCATAGAAAAAAACGCAGAGAATATTGAAGACAACGCGACTGATATACAAGACTTGAAAGCAGAGAACGCTAACTTAAGAGCACAAATTCCAACAGGAACAGCAGCTGGTGCAGAGATAAGCTTAAATGATAGTGCCGAAATGGAGTTAGTAGACTTTGGTTTGCAAGGAAATAGCTATCAAGAGGTAAATGAAGGCAAAAATAAAGCTATCATTCCTGATAAGGAAGAAAATTTTCATAGCATGGCTATTAATATAAAGAACGGCGTAATAACAATTACAGGAACAAGTGATGTTACTTATACTTCATATAAAGTAGTTGGAACTGCAAAATTAGAAGCAGGTAAAAAATATTATTTGAGACTTTGGGGCTCGAAATCTGGAAGTGCATCTTTATTTAAAGATTCTGAAAATCAATGGTTTCCTGACAGCGAAAATCAAGAATATGAATTTACTCCTACAGTTGGAGGCACATACAATATTCAGCTTGGATTTGGTGGAGGAGAAAATCAGAACTGGAACGCAAGATATAGTATTTCAGAGACGTCAAACTCTGACTGGGTAGAAGGAAAAGAGGCTACTCCAACTTTAGCAAATCCAAGTGTAGTACAAGCAGTTGGAGATAGTGGTAGTGCAAAAATTACTGAAAGTAATAAAAACTTAGCAAAAATAATTTTGACAGATAAATGGGAACTAACAGAAAATGGTATAAAAAATAAAGGATGGATAAATGCAGTAAATTTAACAGAAGTACCAATTTTTAAAGGACAAATTTTAAAATTAAATTTAGTACTACTAAGCTCTGTTGCACACGATATTACGTTTTCCATATACATTAATGATGTTTACACTCCAGAATATAATTTTACTAGTTTACAAAAAATGGAAGTAAATACTTTATATACTAGAACGATTAATGTAGAGGAAGATGGAATCCTCAGAATTACAGCTTGGGAAAATGGTGAGGAGAAAGAATTTTTTGAGTTTCAACTTTGGGCAGAAGAAGATACAGTTACAAGTTATGTTGAACATAAAGAAAATATATATACAATACCAATCCAAAAGCCATTTTATAAATTAGGAGATTATAAAGATAGTTTTGTTAGACAAGAAGGAAAATGGTATGAACAACATTATATAAATAAATTTGATTTATCAAGCACGTATTGGTCTGTTGGTAGCGTACAGTCTGGAAAAGATGTTAATACAAAAAGATGGAATAGTACAAATACTTTAAATAATAATTACGATGAGTATGATAATAATGCAATTTCTAATTATTTTAATACAAATTTAAGTAGTACTTTGTGGGGAACCGATTTAATAGGTTTTAATCTTGAGAATAACAAAGTAAATATAAGATTACCAGTAGAGACTGCAAGTAGTGAAGATGAAGTAAAGACTTTTTGGCAAGAAAAAGCTCAAACTCAAGTTCCATATATTTATTATATATTAGCAACACCTGAGTTACTAGAATGTACAGCAGAGCAAACACAAGTTCTAGACCAAATAATAAAAGACGGCACATATAAAGAAGTAACACACTTTTATACAACAGAAGATTTAAAACCAACACTAAACGTAAAATATTATAAAGATTTAGAAACTTTATTTAATAAACAAGCAGAGCTAGAAAACACACTAAACAATGTACAAGCCCAAATTTTAGAGTTAGGAGGAAACTAATATGTATGAGATTATAAAAAATGTTATAGAGACAGGAAACTACGAATTGGTAGATATGCTTAAAAAGATAAATACAGTATGGATAGAAAGTAATATAACAGATGAGCAAAAGCAAGAATTAGAGAAACTTGCCAGGACAAATGCAAAAGCAGAGAATAGCTATGCACCTTTGCAAGAACAGGTGAATGACCTTTATTCAAAATATGATGAGTTGAAGCAAGAAATTGCTGAACTAAAAGGAGAGGACACAGAAGAGCCAACGGAACCTGAGCCAGTTGACGAATATCCTGAGTATGTACAACCAACTGGTGCACATGATGCTTATAATATAGGCGATAAAATTACATACAACGGTAAGAAATATATTTGTCAAACGAACGGTTATGTATGGGCACCTGATGTTTATCCTCAAGGCTGGCAAGAAGTTATAGATGAAAATATAAAGGAAAGCGAGGTGGATAAGTAATGGAAGAATTATTTAACAATTTGCAATTTAGTAATATTGTATGGCAAGTAATAACACCCTTAATTTTTAGTGGCTTAGATATACTAACAGGCTACATTCAAGCAGTAATTAACAAAAATGTAGACAGCAAAATAATGAGAGAAGGACTCTTACATAAATGCTTATTAATAGTTGCAATAGTAATAGGATATGTAGTGCAATATGCTTTTAATCTTAATTTTGTAGCACAAGCAATTACTATTTATATCTGCATAATGGAAGTAATGAGCATATTAGAAAATCTAAAGAAAGCAGGATTAGATTTAGGAAAATTAGGAGATATATTAAAAAATAAGGGGGAATAAGCTATGTTTAAAGGAATTGATATCAGTAAACATAATGGAAGTATTAATTGGTCCAAAGTAAAAAATAACATAGACTTTGCCATAATTAGATGCGGTTATGGTATGAACCAAGCGAACCAAGATGATGAACAATATGCAAATAATATAAGAGGTTGTATTGAAAATGGAATACCTTTTGGAGTTTACTTATATAGTTATGCAAATACTTTAGAAAAAGCACAAAGCGAAGCAGAACACGTTTTAAGGTTAGTAAATCCATATAAAGAAGCAATAAAATTAGGTATCTGGTATGACATTGAAGATAAGATACAAAGAGACTTAGGTAAAGATTTCTTAGAGCAAATAATAAATACTTTTTGTAATAAGATAAAAGAAAATGGATATACAGTTGGAATTTATGCTAATAAAGATTGGCTAACCAATAGAATATCAGATAATGTTAAGAATACTTATCCACTTTGGGTAGCAGGCTATGGTAATAATAATGGAGAACCACATTATAATTATAGATATGAGCATAATAATATGATAATATTTCAATATACCTCAAAAGGAAAAGTAGAAGGCATAAGTGGAAATGTAGACTTAAATGAATATTATGGAGACGAATTAAAAGCTCCAGAGACAGAAGAAAAACCAGTCGAAGAAAAACCATCTCAAGATATTTACAATGACGGCTTAGTAAATTGCATATATGACATACAGGAATGGCTAAACAGACATTATAATACAGGACTAGCATTGGATAATATCTATGGCCCAAAAACAAAAGCAGCTTTAATAAAAGGATTACAGACAGAATTAAATACACAGTATAATAAAGGACTAATTGTAGATGGTATTTGGGGTACTAAAACATATAATGCATGCATAAACGTAAAACAAGGTGCAGAAGGAAATATTACAATGCTTATTCAAATGTCTTTGTTTATTAAAGGATATTCTTTATCAATGGATAAGATATTCGGTTCAGATACAACAGCTAAAGTAAAAGAGTTTCAAAAAGCAAAAGGTCTTTCAATAGATGGCGTTGTAGGAAAAAATACTTTTAAAGCATTATTTGCATAAATGCAAAGGTAGGCTATTCAGTCTACCTATTTTTTTATGTCAAAAACAGGTATAAAAGTATATTACCGCAAAATAAAAATGCCTTAAAATCAATCCTCGTGCGTCGATTTTTACTGGTATTTTAGCAAAAACTAGATTAGATTTACATAACTTGAAAAAAAGAAAAAGATGTGGTATAATATTGACAGTATAGAAATGAAATGTTACAATTACATTACAAAAATAAAATATTTTTGCAATATGTATTTACTTTCTAAGAAGAGTTGTATATATTTCATATATACGATTACGAATTTCGACAAATTTTTTAACATAAATATTGTACAATATTCAAATGAGGAGGTCGAAATGAGAAAGATAGGAGGAGTTAATATGAATGCAATAGCTCAAAAGAAATATGCAAAAGAAAAAACAAGCAGCGAGAGATATTGTACAGTATATAAATCTCTCGAAGAAAGTTTAAAAGAGGTAAAAGAACATAGAGAAGGAAAAATCCATCTTGATACATGGGAAAAATATTTGCAAAAAAAACGTAAAGAGAAGGGGTAATTCATAATGGAAATAATACCAACTAGTCAATTTAAAAAGGATATCGAATATTATGAAAATAAAAGAGGATTTAGTCATATTACAGATGATATTGGGAAAGTAGTAGTTGACTTAACAAAAGGAAACCTAGTTGGAAATGAAATACCGCGGACTACATATAAATGATAACAATAATAAGGTTATAAAAGTAAGAGTTGCTAACAGTGATACAAAAATGGGAAAATCAAATGGATATAGAATAATATATTATGCCGTTAGAAACGACGGAAAAGCGTACCTTTTAACTATATATTATAAAAAAGATGATAAAGATATTCCTACAAATAAAGAAATTGCAGAATTAGTAAAAAAATACTGTATCTAAAAAGACTAGAAATAGTCTTTTTATTTTGTAATATTAGATAAATATTTAGAACCTTTGTTTACTAGACAATTACCAAGAAAAACCATAAAAAATTAACACTTTTTTAACACTTTAGTTTGAGATAGTATAGAAATGATTAGAAATAGTATTGCTAAGAAAGTGCTAAAAATAAAGGAATTTCAAACATATAGAATTGCAAGAAAATGATAAAATTTAATCTCCTCTTCGCCACCAAAAATAAATAAATGCCATAAACACATTTATTTATCTCATTTTCTATAAAACTAGCATACTGCAATTTAATTTGTTGTATGCTAGTTTTTAACACATTAATTTTTAATTAATAAGCATCTTTAAATTTAAAAGGAAAACCTAGTTTTTTTTATTTTACCATTCCTTTTTATAATTTATAAGTTCCAAAACATATCCTGCTATACAGAAAGGTGCAAGTATAAATGCATACAATAGTATATAAACAATAAATGCTAAAATGCTTCTCTTTTCTAATTTACAATCAATTTTTTCCAAAATCTTTAAACTTTTCTGGAACTTCAGTATAGGCAATTGCATTTTTAGCAAAATTAGTTTCATATCCATTACTTAATAATTGCCGAGTTAAAACAATATCTTCACCTACACAATTTTGCCAACCACCAATTTCTTTTATAGCTTTTGTTTTATATGCGCTAAATGCTCCTTGAGCAACTAAGGTTGAATTATAATTACCTTGAATAAGTTTTACTCCAAAAATGCCTAGAGTATAATCCCATTCCTGTAATTTTGTAATGAAAGTCTTCTTAGCATTTTTAACAAACAGACATCCGGCAGTTGCAGCTGTTTTTTCATTAGAATGAATTAGTTTATTCATAATGTTTCTTATAGCTAAAGGATGCAAAACAGTATCACTATCTATTGTAATAGTATAATCTGTTTTTAAACACTAATTAGGGAAACAGTGTCGAAAAATATCTAATTTGAATATAATAAATAGAGGTGAAAATTAATTGAAAACAAAAAATAAAATAATTGTAGTATCTTTAATTGTTATACTAATTTCAGGTATAATAGCAATTGTTGTAAAAAATCATAAATCTCTAATCATAACATTTGATGATGGCTATTATAGTAATTATGAATATATATTTCCTATATTAAAAAAATATAATGTAAAAGCTTCTATTTTTATAGTAACAGACAAAATAGGTCAAGAAATAATTTGAAATTTTCTATACTGACTTTTAATTACAAATTAAAATTAAACATAGGTATTTGTAGCACAACAAAAGTGTACGCAGTAGCAAGTATGGCCTGCAAAATTTTACCTATTATGTATGGCTTTATAGACAATTTCTCCTTAGAAACCACACTTAGTATCTGAAGCATTACAGAAAAACCACCAAATCCAAGCAAAAATGAGCATAGTAAAATATTTGTAGAAATTGCCTTTACGTGGATACTACTTATAGCATTTAGTCCATTTGTTAGTTCTATTATTCCAGATAAAGTGCCTGAAATAAAACTACTATTTCCAAACAAAGGAGATAGAAATTTTGCAATCATATTTAATAGCCCAGAATTTTTTAATATAGAAATTATTACTGAAAATATTACAACAAATCCACCAATCATCATTATAGTTTTTATACTAGAAATAATACTGTTAGATAAAACCTCTCCTAAATTTGAAAAACTTACGCTCTGACGGCTTAATTTTACGTAACTTTTATTAATAGATTTATATTTACTTCCAATTTTTTTGCCAAAAATAATTCCAACAGAAAGAGAAGCCAACATATGTGTACTTAGTAAGATTAAACCAATTGTTGTACTGCCAAACATAGAAATACCTACAGTTCCTATAATAAAAAGTGGACCTGAGTTGTTAGTGTATGCAAGTATTAATTCAGCTTCTCTTTTGGTGCATAGACCTTCTTTATATATTTGGCATACAGTTTTAGCACCAACAGGATATCCACTAAGCATACCCAAAATTAAAGGGTAAGCACTACATCCGGGCATATTAAAAATAGGACGCATAAATTTGTCTAGCTTACTACTTACAAAATTAACCACATTTGTGTAACTCAAAAGCTCAGTTGCAACTAAAAATGGAAAGAGTGAAGGCACAACTGAATTAGCCCACAAACTCAAGCCTGATTTAGTCGCAGACAAGTTGCTTGCAGAAAATACAATTAAGCAAAATAAAAATAATATAAAAATAATTGGTAAAATATTTCTTTTTAAAGAAATGCAATAAAATTTAAAACTTTTCATAATTTTAATATATGCTTGTATTATTAAAATATGATTTTAAATTGAGGACGGTTCTTAATTGAAAAAATAGTGTACATAATCTGCTTGTAATTTGCAAGAGAATATGCTAAAATATTAATATTAGGGAGACCAAAACATGAACTATATATTAAGAGATTTGGCTTCAACACAAAAATACAAGTCAATTAAAGAGAAACTAAAAAATAAAACATACCCGGTAGAAATATCGGGTCTTGTTCCTGTGGCTAAAACTGAGCTTATAGGAGCGTTATTTGAAGAGGAAAGAATGCCAATTTGCATTATTACATACAATGAGATGCAAGCAAAAGAACTTGAAAAGAACTTAAGTTATTTTGTAAACAAGGTTGAGTATTTTCCTAAAAGAGAAATTTCAATATATGATTATGATGCTGAAAGCAAAGATATAGAATATGAAAGAATACAAGTTTTAAATAACATATATAAAGGAAAAACAAAGCTTGTAATTACTACAATAGAGGCAATTATGCAAAAAATGATTGCAAAAGAAACTTTGTATAATACTGTTTTAAAACTTAACTTAACAGACACAATAAGTCATGAAGAACTTAAAAAAAGCCTTGTTCAAATGGGTTATAAAAGAGTTGACTTGATTGAAAATAGAGGCGAGTTTAGCATTAGGGGCGATATTGTAGACATTGGCTTAAGTGATAATGAAGGTGTAAGAATTGAGTTTTGGGGAGATGACATTGACTCGATTAGAAAATTTAAAATCTCTTCACAAAGATCCACAGATATGTTAAAAACTGTGGAAATTTGTCCTGCTACAGAAATGATTTTAGAAGATAGTATTCAAAATGTTTGTGCAAGAATAGAAAAATTAGATAATTATTCTTTTGAAGATATAGAGATTATACAAAATGGAGACTATACTACAAGAATCGACAAATATTTTAATGAATTTTATACAAATCAAGTAAGCTTTTTAGATTACATACCTAATTTTACAATATTTTTGGATGAGCCTGAAAAAATAAAGCAAAGAATAGAAGCTATCCAAAAAGAAAATGAAAATTTAATAAAAGCTCTTATTGAAAAAGAAAGGGCAGTACCAGAAGCACTAAGTAATTTGAATAATTATATTTTTGATATTAAAGAAAGTGTAAATTTATTTGAACAAGATACTTTGAAAAATGATTTTAATACGAAAGAAATAAACTTAGTAAAAGGCGATGTTAAGGACCTAGAGGAACGCATAAATGAGTATGTGCAAAACAGCAAAAAGGTTGTTATTCTATCAGGAGATAAGGACAATACTACAAAAGTTTTAAGAGCACTTAATAATGCTAGTGAAATAGAAACCAATGATAATTTAAATGAAAGCAAAATTAAATCGGAAATTTCGAAAACAAAAGCAAGTAGCGATAAAACAAATTTGAAAAACATAAGGAAATTTAAAGGCAATCAAGTTGTTTACGCTGATTCTTTAGACAACATTAATTTAAAACCAGGCGAAGTTGTAATTTCTGAAGGAGCTTTAACTACTGGATTTGAAGACAAGGACACTAATCTGGTTGTATTAAGTAGTGATGAATTCTTTTATAAAAATGTTAAACGTAAAAAAGTTTCAGACACATTTA
Source organism: uncultured Clostridium sp. (assembly GCA_930980675.1). The sequence continues at coordinate 6,950 of CAKNIU010000019.1, read as the reverse complement.
AAAACAGTGAAAAAATAGTATTTGCAGACCTTAAAGTTGGAGATTATATTGTACATAAAAATCACGGTATTGGTATATTTACAGGTGTAAATACTATAAAAGTTGATGGTGTTACTAAAGATTTTATTCAATTAAAGTACAGAGATGGAGACATTTTATATGTTCCAACAGAAGATTTGGACAATGTACGTAAATATATTGGTGCCGAAGGTAATTTGCAATTAAACAAGTTAGGAACTAAAGATTGGGAAAAGACAAAAGCTAGAGTTAAAGGCAATTTAAGAGCTGTTGCAAAAGAATTAATTGAACTATATGCCAAAAGGGAGAATGCAAAAGGCTTTGCTTTTTCAAAAGATACAGTATTTCAAAAACAATTTGAGGATAGTTTTGAGTACACAGAAACTAATGACCAGCTAAGGTGTATAGAAGAAGTTAAAAAGGATATGGAAAATCCAAGACCTATGGATAGACTTCTTTGTGGAGATGTTGGTTATGGAAAAACAGAGGTAGCAATAAGGGCAGCATTTAAGGCTGTTATGGATAGTAAGCAAGTTGCATACTTAGCGCCAACAACCATATTGGCAAGCCAACAATACCAAGAGTTTAAAGAAAGAATGGCGGAATATCCAATAAGAATTGAACTATTAAATAGATTTAAAACTCAAAAACAGCAAAAGGACATAGTAGAAAGATTAAAACAGGGCAAAGTAGACATAGTAATTGGAACTCATAGAATTCTTAGTAAAGACGTAGAGTTTAAAGATTTAGGACTTTTAATAATAGATGAGGAACACAGATTTGGAGTAAAAGATAAAGAAAAAATTAAACAGTATAAGGCAACAATAGATGTACTTACAATGACTGCAACTCCTATACCTAGAACCTTACAAATGTCAGTTGTAGGAATAAGAGATATGTCAGTTATTTATGAGCCACCACAAAATAGAAAGCCTATTCAAACATATGTACTTGAATATGACAAAGAGGTTATAAAAGAAGCTATTACAAAAGAGCTAGAAAGAAATGGTCAAGTATTTTACATATATAATATTGTAGAGTCAATAGCCAGAAAGGCTCAAGAAATAGAAAGCTTGGTGCCAGAGGCAAAAGTTGCGTATGCTCATGGCAAAATGAGTGGTAGTGAAATAGAAGATATAATGCAGGACTTCATAGATGGAAAAACTAATGTGTTAGTTTGCACAACAATACTAGAGTCAGGAATAGACATACCAAATGCAAATACAATTATTGTAGAAAATGCAGACAAATTCGGCTTAGCACAACTTTATCAAATAAGAGGTAGAGTTGGTAGAAGCGATAAACAAGCCTATGCATATATAACTTACAAGAGAGACAAAATGCTTTCAGAAGATGCAACTCAAAGACTAAAAGCAATAAAAGAATTTACTGAATTTGGTTCAGGATTTAAAATAGCGACAAGAGATTTGCAAATAAGAGGTGCAGGAAGTATATTTGGCGAAATGCAACATGGGCATATTGAACAAATTGGTTACGATATGTATAACAAACTTCTAAACGAAGTTGTAAAAGAAATGAAAGGCGAAAAGGTAGAAGAAGAGGAAGAAATAACAATAGACTTAAATATTTCTTCATACATACCAGAAGAATATATAGAAGACTCAGCTCAAAAAATTGAGATTTACCAAGACATTGCAGGTGCAAAAACAGAAGAAGATATACAGAATATTATTGATGAAATTATTGATAGATATGGTGAAATGCCAGAAGAGGTATATAATTTACTAGAGATTGCAAGAATAAAAAATTTATGTAGAAAAGCAAATGTAACTAAGTTACAACAAAAACAAAATGATGTGGTTATATACTTTAAGCGTTTGAGTGATGAAGCATTAAGAGATATTATACTAAAATATAAAACTAAAGTTAGATTTTCACCGGGAGAAAAGCCATATGTTACATTAAGGATTGAAAAAGATGTGGTGAAGGAGATTAAAGAGTTTTTAGAGGGAGTGGTTGAAAAATAATTGCGTTTTGGCGTCGTTTAACTGCACTACGAAAAGCCTCGATGTCCTCCGGTTTTCTTGCTTGTTTGCCTAGCCAAAAACACCTAACAAAAAAAGAGTGCCACGGAAGACCGCGGCACTGGACTAGGTGATATTGTCAAAAAAGGACAATTGTTCCCAGTTTTGAAGATTGTAAGAGATATTAGCGAAGACTTTAATTCGCTCTTTTACAATCTCAACTTTTCGACCATCACGAGTGTATTAATAGTCGGACTTTCGAGAAAGGTTTTTCTGCTCTAACGAACAGGAGTCTTTCTTAGGACAGTTGTCACAATACTGCCGCATATCAACCATAATAATTCCTCCAACTCAATAAGGCTAAAATATATTATACCATAAAAAAGTGAAAAAGCGCAAATTTGAAAGGAATACACAGAAAAAAATGAAATTTTTTTGAAAGCTAAAAGTTTGAAAAACAAAAAATAATATTTTGTTTGAAAGGAAGTAAAATGATAATTTCAAGTAAAGATAATGAAATAGTAAAAGAAATAAGAAAATTAAAAGAAAAGAAATACAGAAAAAATAAGTTTATAGTTGAGGGCATAAAAATGCTTGAGGAAGCAATAAGTGAAAATGCAAGTATAGACTTAATTGTTATTAGAGAAGGTATGGACTTAAGCAATCTGATTTCAAATATTTTGTATAAAAATGATGCTGACAGTGGAGTGAAAAGTAAAAATATAATAGATGCAATATCTAAGATAAAATCAATAACAGTAACAGAAAAGGTATTTAACACGTTAACAGATGTAGTATCACCTCAAGGAGTGCTTGCAGTAATTAATAAAAGAGAAAATGGCATAATAAATCAAGCTACGGAAAATAATAATGCTTTTGAAATTGGTGATAAGATAAAAGAAACTGAAAATGTAAAAATTGATACAACTACAGATTACATCCTTGCACTAGATGGTATTCAAGACCCCGGAAATTTAGGAACAATTATAAGAACAGCTGATTCTGCAAATTTAAAACAAATAATAGTATCAAAAAACACTGTAGACGCCTACAGCCCAAAAGTTATAAGATCAACCATGGGAGCAATTTATAGAGTACATATAATAGAAGTAGAAAATTTAGAAGAAACCTTAAAAGACTTGCAAAAGGATGGCTTTAAAGTCGTGGTTACTTCATTAGATACAAAAAAAAGCATTTATGATATATCTTATGATAAATCAATAGTTGTAATAGGCAATGAAGCAAATGGGGTAAGCAAAGAAGTGCAAGAATTAGCAAATGAAAGAGTAAAAATACCAATGCTAGGCAAAACAGAAAGCTTGAATGCATCAGTTGCAACAGGTATTATGATTTATGAGTATGTGAGGAGAAAAAATGAGACTAATAGTACAAAGAGTTAAAAATGCAAAAGTGGAAGTAGATAATAAAATAGTAGGGCAAATTAACCAAGGCTATATGGTGCTTGTTGGTGTGGGTCCAAATGATACAGAAAAAGAAGCGGATTATTTAGCAAAAAAGCTAATTAATTTAAGAGTTTTTGAAGATGAAAATGGCAAAATGAATTTAGGGCTAAAAGATGTAAATGGAGAACTTTTATTAATATCTCAATTCACACTATATGCAGATTGCTCTGGCGGAAATAGACCATCATTTATAAATGCAGCAAAGCCAGATAAAGCAAATGAACTTTATGAATATTTTTGCAAAAAATGCGCGGAAAGTGTACCTGTTCAAAAAGGAGTATTTGGGGCACATATGGAAGTAACACTTCAAAATAGCGGACCGGTGACTATATTGTTAGAGAGATAGAAAGACTTTTTACCCAAAAGTCTTGAAATTACGCTCAAAACTGAGTATAATAATATATATTGAGAATAAAAGCAGAAAGGAGAATGCGTGTCTAAAAATTAACGAAAGGCATTCAAAATAAAATTAGGCAAGCATGTCAGTAGAAATGTACAGAAATCATAATTGTGGAGAATTAAATATAAAAAATGTTGGAGAAACAGTAGAACTAGCTGGTTGGGTACAAAGAATTAGAAACTTAGGCTCTATGCAATTTGTAGACCTAAGAGATGAAAAAGGTATTACACAATTAGTAATTTCAGACGAAAATCTAAAAGAGCAAATGAACGAAATTAACCCGGAATCAGTTATAAGTATAGAAGGGAAAGTTGTAGAACGTTCAAATAAGAATCCTAAAATGCCAACTGGGGAAATAGAAATTGAGACTAGCAAAATCACACTATTAGGTAAATGCAAAAGTACTTTACCTTTTGAAATAAATTCAGAAAAAATAGATATTAATAATGTAAGAGAAGATTTAAGACTTCAATATAGATACTTAGATTTAAGAAATGACAAGTTGCATAAAACTATTTTGTTACGTTCAAAAGTTATGAAATCAATAAGAAATAAAATGGATGAATTAGGATTTACAGAGGTTCAAACACCGATTTTAGCTAATTCATCACCAGAAGGTGCTAGAGATTACTTAGTTCCAAGTAGACTTCATGCAGGAAAGTTTTATGCACTTCCACAAGCACCACAACAATTTAAGCAACTTTTGATGGTTTCTGGTTTTGATAAATATTATCAAATAGCACCATGCTTTAGAGATGAAGATCCTAGAGCAGACAGGGCTCCGGGCGAATTTTATCAACTTGACTTTGAAATGGCTTTTGCAACTCAAGAAGATGTATTCAAAGTTATTGAAGAGGTTGTGCCAAGTGTATTTAAAGAACATACAAATTGGAAAGTAGATGAAGGGCCATTTGTAAGAATTCCTTACAAAGAGGCAATGGAGAAGTATGGTATAGATAAGCCAGACTTAAGAAATCCACTTATTATACAAGATGCAACTAATTTGTTTAAAAAGACTGAATTTAATGCATTTAAAAATAAAACTATTAAAGCAATTGTTGTACCAAAGGGTGGCTCTCAAGGTAGAAAGTTCTTTGATAATATGACAGAATATGCAGTAAACGAGGCAGAAGCACAGGGCTTAGCTTGGGTTAAAGTTGATGATGAAAACAACCTAACTGGTGGAATTGCTAAATTTATTACAGATGAAATAAAAACTGAACTTGGAGCTAAAGCTGGAGATAGCATTTTCTTCATAGCAGATGAATTACAAAGAGCTCAAAAAATAGCAGGTTTAGTTAGAATAGAACTTGGAAAAAGACTAGATTTAATAGAAAAAGATGTATATAAATTCTGCTTTATAGTAGATTTCCCAATGTATGAATATAACGAAGACGAGCAAAAAATAGATTTCAATCATAATCCATTTTCAATGCCACAAGGTGGAATGGAAGCACTAGAAACTAAAGACCCATTAGATATTTTGGCTTACCAATTTGACTTAGTATGCAATGGATATGAAGCGGCATCAGGAGCCGTTAGAAATCATGACCCAGAAATAATGAAAAAAGCATTTGAAATAGCTGGATATACAGAGGAAGATGTTAAGAAAAAATTTGGTGCATTATATACAGCATTCCAATATGGTACACCACCACATGCAGGTTGTGCACCTGGGTTAGATAGAATGATTATGCTTATTGCAAACTCAACCAATATAAGAGATGTTATAGCATTTCCTAAGAACAAAAAAGCTAGAGATGTTATGATGAATGCACCAAGTACAGTTACTGATGAACAATTAAAAGATGTACATATTAAAGTAACGGAGTTTGAAGAGGAAGAATAAAAATAAAAGGTGAACCTAAGTTAAGAGGTTCACTTTTGGACTCTAAGAGAGGAAGTAAGAGTGAATTATCAAGTAAGTGAGTTTGAACAACAACATATAAATAAAATTAAAGAGGAATTAGAAAAATATCCTAATATTACAGCCATGGAAAAGGCATATTATATCTATTATAGAATGTGTCAATTTTATATAAGAAACTATGACTATTATTATGGGCATGGCAAAGAATTTGTGAAGGCACAATATTATAAACAAACAGAGAAAGACAGAAAATCCACATGCTATCAGGAAAATGCAGGTATTAGTGAAGCAATGAGACAAATTGGAATTTATGCAGGATATATACAATCAGATAAATATCATCATGTGGATGGCTATTTTATGCTAGATACAAAAGCTGTATACTTCTTTAATGCCTATGTAGACTTAACTAGAGCAAAAACAGGAAAAATATTGAGAGGATTTGGACTTGATTTTGAAACAATTAAAATTACTAGAACAAGAGATTACAGAGAATTTATACTAAACTATTTTAATAAAAATGGAATAAATTTAGATAGTGCTAGTACAAATGAAATTACAGAAGAAAAAATAAGAGAAATGAATCAAAAGTTAGGAATAAACTATTATGCGGTACCAACAAATGATTTTATAAGTAAACTTGAAGAAGTAATGGAAAATGAGGAATATTTGGAAAGAAAGTTCGGAACTAAAGATAAAGGAAAGCAAATTGAAGGAATAATAGATATTCTTAATATCTACAAAGTTCCTAATGATACAGAATTTGAAATTGACTATTCTACGGGGAGCGAATACTACAGTAGAATCTTTGAAATGTTTCCTGCAAAATATGTAGAAATTTTTGACGGAAAACAAATAGGAGAGCAAGCAGATAGTGAAAGAAAAATATTCTTTGTAAAGGAAGAGGGAAATTTGGTTGCATATGAGTTTGATGAAGAAACTAAAAAGCTTAAGAAACAAAATGTAAACGAACTAGCCAAACAGAATATTGATTATTTATATAATTATAGAGGATATGAAAAATTAGAAGGAAACAAAAGAAAAATCAGATATGCAATTAATATGATGCAAAAAGAGTGCGAAGTTCCAGAACACTAGAGACAACGCGAACGTCTTTGACAAGTAGAGACAAACCATTAATAAACACGATAATGTCAACGGTGAATTGAAAAACTAAAATATATTTAGAAAAAGTAATTTCTAGTTACCGAGAA
>CAKNIU010000018.1 GCA_930980675.1 uncultured Clostridium sp. | reverse complement strand
TCTTATCGAGCTGGATTTTTTGTTTCTTGGGTTCCTATTTCAGGACACCCTCATCGGTTGTTTCTATTGGTTCAATATCATTATCTGCTTTTTCTCCAATATGAAACAACCTTTTTATACGTTCTATTAGTGTCATTAATTGCTCCTAATTCTACTTGTATTCTTCTACTTCCTTTACAATCCTCTTAATAAAGTCCTCTGTTTTAATGCTTCCTATATCTCCTTCTTTTCTATCTCTTACAGATACTGTGGCATTTTCCACTTCTTTATCTCCAACTATAAGCATATATGGAACTTTTGAAAGTTGTGCTTCACGAATTTTGTAACCTGTTTTTTCATTTCTATCATCCACTTCTACTCTTATTCCTTTTTCTTGTAGTTCTTCTTTTATTTTATTTGCATATTCTACATGTTTATCTGTAATAGGTAAAATTTTAACTTGTTTTGGAGCAAGCCATACTGGGAAAGCTCCTTTTGTTTCTTCTATTAAGAAAGATATAAATCTATCTGAAGAACCTAAAATTGCTCTATGTATAACAACTGGTCTATATTCTTTTCCGTCTTCACCTATATATGTTAATTCAAATCTTTCAGGAAGTGCAAAGTCTAATTGGCAAGTTGGTATAGTAACATCATGATTTAATGCTGTTTTTATTTGTATATCTATTTTTGGTCCATAGAATGCTGCTTCTCCTTCAGCCTCATAGAAGTCTATTCCTAACTCTGTTAATATTTCACGTAATTGGCTTTCTGCTGTCTCCCACATTTCATCATTGTCTATGTATTTTTCTTTATTCTTTTTATCTCTTAAAGATAATCTATATTTAAAGTTTGATGCTGGGAAACCAAAGTCTTTTTGATATACTTCTTTTATTAAGTTTAGAACTCTACCAACTTCTTCTTTAATTTGGTCTGGTCTAACAAAAAGGTGAGCATCATTTTGACACATTTCACGAACTCTTTCTAATCCACATACACTTCCACTAGCTTCATATCTAAAATCATGAGCAAGTTCACCAATTCTAATAGGTAAATCTTTATATGAATGTAGGCTATTTTTGTAAATAAGCATATGGTGTGGGCAGTTCATTGGTCTTAAAACCATTTCTTCGTTATCCATTTTCATTATTGGGAACATATCATCTTTATAATGGTCCCAGTGACCGCTTATTTTGTATAATTCAGTATTTGCTAAGCATGGTGTGTAAACATGCTCATATCCAAGTTTTATTTCTTTATCTTGAATATATCTTTCTAACAATCTTCTAACTGTTGCTCCATCTGGCAAATACATTGGAAGTCCAGAGCCTACTAATTTATGTGTCATAAATAAATTTAAATCTTTTCCTATTTTTCTGTGGTCTCTTTGTTTTGCTTCTTCTAACAATTGTAAATGCTCTTCTAATAAAGATGCTTTAGGGAATGATATAGCATAAATTCTTTGTAGCATTTTGTTATGCTCATCACCTCTCCAGTATGCTCCTGAATTATTTAATATCTTTATTGCCTTTATTTTTCCAGTACTCATTAAGTGAGGACCTGCACAAAGGTCTGTAAATTCGCCTTGTTTATAAAAAGATATTTCTTCTCCATCCGCTAAATCATTGATTAACTCGCACTTATATGGCTCACCTTTCATTAATTCTAGAGCTTCTTTTTTAGGTAAAGAAAATCTTTCAATTGGTAAATCTTCTTTAATAATTTTTTTCATTTCTGCTTCTATTTTTTCTTTATCTTCATCTGTGAAATTATTTTCAACATCAAAATCATAATAAAATCCGTCATCAATGGCTGGACCGATTGCCAATTTTGTATTTGGAAATAATCTTTTAACTGCTTGAGCCATTATGTGTGAAGTTGTATGCCAATAAGCCTTTTTTCCGTCTAAATCACTATCAAAAGTTAAGATTTCAACATTACAATCTTTTTCTAGTTTAAATCTTAAATCTTCTACTTTTCCGTCAACTCTTCCACAAGTTGCGTTTCTTGCTAACCCTTCGCTTATTTGTTTAGCTAAGTCATAAATTGAAATTCCTTGCTCTACTTCTTTTTGAGAGCCATCTTTTAAAGTTACTTTAATCATAGTAATCTCCTTTCTTAATTTAATTGCTTCAATATATGTTCTTGAATATTTCAGCGAACGAAGCTTTTACGCGCCTTAAAGATTACTTTAAGCGCGCTATTTGTCTTGTTCTTTTTTAATGCTGAGTGGAGCGTGCAAGCTCTGAGCAAAGCGAACCGCGCAGTGAAATATGAAAGAACATATATTGGAGCTTTATATTCAAAAACCCCAGAGCATAACTATAAAATTATGCTCTGGGGTACTTATATAAGCACGGTTCCACCCGAATATTTCACTTCATTTTTAGGCTATAACGCACCAACCGTCTAACTTATTCGCTAGAAGCTTGAAGAGGTAGTTTTTCAAATATGTTTACTTGAATTAGTTTTCAGCCTATGACTAATTCTCTCTTTAAGCAACCTTTATTTTACTTTGTCTCTTACTGCTTTTACATTATTTATTATATCACGAAAAAATAATATGTCAACTAGGTTTGCGTAAATATTTTTATAAAAATTCTGTGTCAAATAGGAGCGTTCCTATCGGCATTTTTCTACTTAGTTTTATTTCTTTTTAAATTTCAACATTCAAATCACTCTTTGTTATATTCTTTGCACAAATCTTTTAATGCACATTCCTCACACTTTGGATTTCTCGCTGTGCAAGTATTTCTTCCATGCCATACTAATAAATGATTGACATCATAATAATATTCTTTTGGTATTACTTTTAATAAATCTTGTTCTATTTTTAATGGATCACTCCCGTCTGAAAAGCCGAGTCTATTTGAAATTCTCTTTGCATGAGTATCTACCGCTATTCCTTGAGGATTGTGAAATGCTTCTAGCATTATTACATTTGCACTTTTTCTCCCCACACCGGGAATACTTGTTAAATCTTCCATATTGTCAGGTACTTCGCCATTAAATTTTTCCACAATTATTTTACTTGCTGCTTTTAAATTCTTTGCTTTATTTTTACAAAATCCACAAGGATGTATTAATTCTTCTAATACCTTAATGTCCATATTGTTAAAGTCATAAACTGTTGGATATTTTGCAAAAATTGAAGGTGTGGTTTTATTAACTCTTTCATCTGTACATTGTGCAGATAAACATACTGCAACTAGCATTTGAAATGGAGTTGTAAAATCTAAACTACAAGTTGCATCTGGATACATTTCTTTTAATTTTTTTATTATTTTTACTGCTTTTTTTTGGTCCATATTTTGCTCCTTAATTTTATATTTAAATTATACAATAAATATAGCTGTTTTTCAACTAATTTAACTATTTTTCGTAAATTTGTTATTTTTTTTGCTTTTGCACTAATTTACTCCTTAAGTTTTTTAATTGTATAACTATAATCTTTCGAACTAATTATTGCTGTTCCGCTAACTGCAATAGTGGCTCCTGCTTCTTTAACTTCTTTTGAATTTTCTAGGTTTATTCCTCCATCAGCTTCTATTTCTGTGTCTAAGCCCAGTTCATCAATTTTAGTTTTAGCTTTCTTTATTTTCTGAACAGTTCTATCTATAAATTTTTGTCCGCCTTTTCCTGGCTCAACTGACATAATTAATAATAAGTTTATTTTTGGTAAAAACTTTGCTATTTTTTCTATATCAGTATTAGGTTTAATTGCTAGGCCAACTTTGCATTCTCTACCTTTAATTTGTTCAATATACTTATCTACTTCTGTATCATCTTTGCAAGCTTCATAGTGAAAAGTAATAATATTTGGATTGAATATTGAATAACTATCTACATATTCCTTTATATTTGTAACCATTAAATGAACATCTATTGGCACATTTGTTACTTGATTTAAGTATTCACAATAAATTCTCATTGTTTCAGATGTATCATTTTCTACAAATCTGCCATCCATAACATCAATATGAAAATAGTCCGTATGAGCCACTTCCAAATTATATATTGTTTGAATAATATCTTCTTTTTTTACACTTAACAGTGATGTTGAAATTTCCATTAATTATATCTCCTCTTATAATTTTCTTCTAGTTCCTTATATATTTTTACAAAATTATCATATCTAGACTTTGATAGTTTGCCATTAAGTACTGCTCTTTTTACACTGCATTCTTTTTCTTGTTCGTAAATATGGCTACATCCTACATATCTGCAATCTTGTATAAATGGAATAAAATCAATAAATTCTTTATCTAAATTTTTGTAGTCTATTTCATTAATATCAAACGTACTAAAACCTGGAGTGTCTGCAATATATGTATTTTTTTCTAATTCATATAAAGTGACTGCCGTTGTTGTGTTTTTTCCTCGCTTATTTTTTTTGCTAACAAATCCTTCTTCTGTAATATTTTGCTCAAATAAACTATTTATAATTGTCGATTTGCCTACTCCTGAATTTCCCGAAAATACGGTAATATTATTTTTTAAATAATCTTTTAATTTATCAACTCCTATATTATTTTTTGCCTGCATTTCAAGCACAGGATAACCTACTTTTTCATAAATATTTTTTATTTCTTTACTATTTGCTAAATCGCATTTATTAAGTACAATTATACTCTTTAGTTCCATACTCTCTGCAAATGCTAATTGCTTATCTAACATTAATATATCTGGTTCAGGTTCTTTTAGAGAAACAACAAAAACGACCTGTGTAACATTTGCTATTTTAGGTCTTTTTATAAAATTAATTCTTTCACAAATTTTAGTAATAGTTTCGTTTTCTATTTCAACTTTATCTCCTGCAACTGGAGTTAGAGTATTTATTTTTCCATAATTGCTTATAAGTTTAAGTGCATTTTCTTCTCTCTTATTCAATACTTGATTATTATTTTTTAGTTTCCCTCTTGCTGTGCAAATATGTACATTATCTTCTTCATCTACTACTTTATATTGATTTGCTACATTCTGTATAACTGTTGCTTTCATAAAACTCCTCAATTTATATCTCTTTATTATATAGGAAAAACTTGATTTTCCCTATATAATAAAATTAAAAATTCAATTTTTCTTATTTTTACAATACATTTAATCTATTCCCATAATCTTCTTTGCTCTTTCCACATCTTTATTGCTTGCCACTCTAACATCTTCTAATTCATATGGTAGTCCAAGCTTTTCCCATTTATACTTTCCTAAATCATGATATGGTAAAAACTCAAATTTTTCTACATTAATTGTTTTTAGAAAATCTTTTAATTCAAGCAAATCCTCTTTTTTATCTGTAATGCCCGGTACTAAAACTTGCCTAATCCATATTCTCTTATTTTTTTCATTAATATATTTTGCAAATTCTAATTCTAGACTATTTGAAGATCCTGTAAGCCATTTACAAGTTTCATCATTAATAGATTTTATATCCAATAAAAATATATCAGTCAAATCAACAATTTGCTTTATTTTATCAGTAATTGTGAACATTCCAGAAGTATCTAAACATGTAGAGATGTTTTGTTTTTTAAGTTCTTGAAATAGGCTTACTACAAAATCTTGTTGCAAAAGTGGCTCTCCTCCGCTTAAGGTAACTCCTCCATTTGATGCAACAATATAATTTTTATACCTCATTATTTTTTCTACAACTTGTTTTACTGTATATTGCTCACCTGAATTAATATCCCAAGTATCTCTATTTTGGCAATACTTGCATTTTAGATGACATCCTTGCATAAATACTACAAATCTTATTCCCGGTCCATCTACTGCACCTAAACTTTCAAATGAGTGTATTCTTCCTGTTACGTTTTCGTTATTCATTGCTTGCTCCTTTTTATTTTGCGCTGTCAATGGGGACGCCCCTTTTTGACACTATCGTGTCAATGAAAGGACGTCACCATTGACACATTAACATCAATTAAATTTTTTCTTGAATAGTTCTAGCTATAACTTCTTCTTGTTGTTCACGAGTAAGTTTTACAAAGTTTACTGCATATCCAGATACACGTATTGTTAAATTAGGATAATTTTCAGGATGATTCATTGCATCTATAAGTAAGCTTCTGTCAAACACGTTTACATTTATATGATGTCCTGTTTGCATAAAATATCCGTCTAACATACTTGTTAAATTATTAATTCTTTCTTCTTCACTATGACCAAGTGTAGATGGTGTTATAGCAAATGTATAAGAAATACCATCTTCTGAATATTCATAAGGAAGTTTTGCTATTGAGTTCATTGATGCAAGCGCTCCTGACTCATCTCTTCCATGCATTGGGTTTGCTCCAGGTGCAAATGCAACTCCTGCTTTTCTTCCATCTGGTGTACTTCCAGTATTTTTACCATATACAACATTTGATGTAATTGTTAAAATAGATAATGTTGGGTCTGCATTTCTGTACATTTGATGTTTTTCTATTTTCTTCATAAATGTTTTAACTAAGTTTACAGCTATTTCATCAACTCTATCATCGTCATTTCCGAATTTAGGGAAATCACCTTCTACTTCATAATCAACTGCTAGTCCATTATCATTTCTAATTACTTTAACTTTTGCATATTTTGTAGCTGAAATAGAATCAACAGCTACTGAGAAACCAGCAATTCCACAAGCCATTGTTCTTCTTATTTTTCTATCATGTAAAGCCATTTCTAAAGCTTCATAAGAATATTTATCATGCATATAATGGATTGCATTTAATGCTTTTATATAAATTTTTGCAACATAATCCATCATTTGGTCAAATTTTTCCATTACTTCATCATAATTTAAGTACTCAGAAGTTATTGATTCAAATTTTGGAGCTACTTGTTTTCCAGACATCTCGTCTTTTCCACCATTTATTGCATATAGAAGTGTTTTGGCTAAATTTGCTCTAGCGCCAAAGAATTGCATTTGCTTTCCTATTTTCATAGCAGATACACAGCAAGCAATTCCATAATCATCTCCTAATGTAATTCTCATTAAATCATCATTTTCGTATTGTATTGAAGATGTTGCAATTGATATTTTTGCACAATATTTTTTAAATCCCTCTGGTAAATTCTTTGACCATAATACTGTTATGTTTGGTTCTGGAGCTGGTCCTAAATCTTCTAATGTATGAAGTAATCTAAATGAATTTTTTGTAACTAATGTTCTTCCATCAATCCCCATACCACCAATGCTTTCAGTTACCCAAACTGGGTCACCACTAAATAAAGCATTGTATTCAGGAGCTCTTAAAAATCTTACCATTCTTAGTTTTAATACGAATTGGTCCATTAATTCTTGAGCAACTTCTTCTGTAATTGTGCCATTTTTCAAATCTCTTTCCACATATATGTCTAAAAATGTGGAAACTCTACCTAAGCTCATTGCTGCACCATTTTGGTCTTTTATTGCACCTAAATATGCAAAATATGTCCATTGGAATGCTTCGTGAGCATTTTTTGCAGGCTTAGATATATCAAATCCATATTTTTCAGCCATTGCTTTCAATTGTTTTAAAGCTTCTATTTGGTCATGAATCTCTTCTCTATCACGAATTACTTCTTCTGTAAATTCATCTGTATCTAATATGTTTAGCTCATCTTGTTTTTCAGCAATTAACGCGTCTACACCATATAAAGCAACTCTTCTGTAATCACCTATAATTCTTCCACGTCCATATCCATCTGGAAGTCCTGTTAATAAGTGTGAGCTTCTAGCAGCTCTTATATCTGGTGTATATACTGCAAAAACGCCATCATTATGAGTTTTTCTTAACTCATGATAAATATATTCAACATCGGGATCTACTTTATATCCATAGCTTTCGCAAGATTTTTCAACAATTCTTATACCACCATTTGGCATAATTGCTCTTTTTAGTGGAGCGTCTGTTTGAAGTCCAACTATTGTCTCTAAATCTTTATCAACATAACCGGCTTCATATCTATTTATTCCTGAAGGAGTTTTTGTATCTACATCAAGTACTCCCTTTTCTCTTTCAACTTTATATAAATCTTGTATTTTATCCCATAACTTAGCACTTTTTTCAGTAACATTTGCTAAGAAACTTTCATCACCATCATATGGTGTATAATTGGCTTGAATAAATCCTCTTACATCTATTTCTTTTGTCCATTCTCCTTGTTTATTAAAACCTTCCCATTCTTTAAAATCCATAATTCTACCTCCTTTATTTTTATATAATTTTAATTTATATTTTGCATTACGCTAGAAATTATGCATAAGTTAGTAATCTCTCAAAAAGAGTTAACTATTATGTCATTCTTTTTTCATTTTTTCCTCATCTATATTATCATAAGATATAGCGTTTATCAACTAATTTTTCATAAATATTATGTGCAAATTTGTCGAATTTTATAATGTATTTTTTTGCATTAATTTATTTATAATAAAAAACTAACCTTTAAATATAAGTCCAATAATCAATTTTTTATAGAAAAAGAGAGATGGGAATTATCCCACCTCAGTTTCGTTGCTTTTAGCCTCATCAGCTTCTAGTATTGCTTCAATTTGATCGAGGTTTTTCCTAGCTTCTGCCGGTTCCAAGTCATTCGCACAATCATATGCAAAAGCTAAAAACCGATCATCGTGAGTGAGCCGATAGGCTCCTGTAAATATTGCAACTTGCGTGCTCATTTTTCAACAACCTTTCTGTTTTGTAGTACATTATATTATATCATATATTCCAGTATTTGTCAAATGTAAGTTTTCTCCATTTTTCGACAAATAGTCATTCTATATTTTTTTAATAAAAGCCTATTTCAAATGAAAATTATTTATCCAGAACTCCCACTTTCTTTATTCCAAAAGTTATAAAATATATAACTCCTGAAATAATTACAATCATAGGTCCTGTTGGTATATTTGTGTAGTATGAAATAATAAGTCCACTAATTCCTGAAAATAGTGCTAATATTATTGAAAATAAATGATAACTTCTCATATTCATTGAAATATTTCTGCTTGATGCTGCTGGCAAAATTATTAATGAATTTATTAGTAAAATACCAACCCATCTAATTGAAATCATTACCATGACTGCAATTAAAATAGCAAAAATATTTTCCATTGCTTTTACATTTATTCCTTTGCTCTTAGCTAGAGTACTGTTTAAGCTTACTGCATTTATTTTATTAAATAAATAAAACCAAAATATAAATGTTAATATAAAGGCAACAAATAAATACAATATTTCTGATTCTGAAATGCTTAAAATATCTCCTACCAAATAGCTAGAGTACTTATTAAAACTCCCACTTTGTGCAAGCATAGCAAGTCCAAGTGCGATTGCTATTGATGAAAATACACTTATAATTGTATCAGCACCATATGTTGTCTTGCTTTTTATAAAATTTAGTAAAAGAGCAAATATTACAGCAAATATTATCATTGATATATTAATATTTGTCATTCCTAAAAGCATTCCTATTGCTATACCTGTAAGGGCAGAATGTCCTAGCGCATCAGAAAAGAATGCCATTTTTTTATTTACTATCATTGTACCAATTATTGCAAATATTGGTGAAACTAATAGTATTGCTAAAAAAGCATTTTTCATAAATGTATATTGCATAAAGTCAAAAGGTAATATTACTTCTAGTAAATTATATATTACTTCCATTTTTAATGCTTCCTTCCCTATTTTTCTTTATTTTTTTATTAAAGCTTTTTTGATTATTTATCCTATTTCTCCAAATCTCTCTATGAATTCATCACTTTTAAAAACTTCCTCTGCTGTTCCTTCTTTTACAACCTCTTTATCTAGCAATATTACTCTATCTGCATATTTTTTTACCAAGTCTAAATCATGAGATACAAGTATTATTGACATATCATATTGCTTTTTCAAATTTGATAGAATCTCATAAAAATCCTTTGTTCCATTTCTATCAACTCCTGATACTGGTTCATCTAAGATTAATAAATTAGGTACTGGAGAAGTTGCTATTGCAAGTAATACTCTTTGAAGCTCTCCTCCTGATAAATTTCCCACTCTTTTATCTATCAATTTTTCTGCACCAAACATTCTTAAGGCTTCTCTTATTTTTCTATATAGACTTTTATCC
Organism: uncultured Clostridium sp.; assembly: GCA_930980675.1. The sequence continues at coordinate 12,022 of CAKNIU010000018.1, read as the reverse complement.
TTCATAAGCCATACCGGTTTATTGGAAATATATGTCGCAAACATATCATACACAGTAGTTGGCATATCTCTTTCAACATTTAAGTGTTGTGGAACATAGCCAATTTTTATTTTTTTCTTTTTATTTTCCTTCATATCAAAGAATTCGACTTTACCAGTATGATTTATTTCTCCTAGAATTGACTTTAATAGTGTGGATTTTCCTGCACCATTTCTGCCTATAATCATCAAAAGTTCTCCACAATGTACTTCTATGTTTATATCTTTTATTATCTCTTCTTTTCCTATTTTTACTGATAAATTTTCAATCTTTGTACAATGAAAGCCACAACTTTCCATTAATAATTTAGTCCTTTCTTTTAAATTTTTTGTTGTCAAAAAGTGCCGTTCCCATTCACAGCGTACCGTTCGACACACGTTCCATCACTTTAAAACATTGTTTTAAGTATTTCTAAATTTTCTTTCATAGTATTTATGTAAGAGTCTAAAGAACCATCTCCGCTCATTGCATCATTAAGTCTATATACTGTAGCTCCTGTTTCGCTAGCTATTAAATTTGCATTTTGGTCATCATCATTTTGTCCTATAACTATTGCCTGTATTCCTGAACTTTTAACTTTCTCTATAACTTCTCTTACTGTTTCAGCAGATAGGCTATTATTCTCATGGTCTGTTTCAATCAATATTTCATTTACACCTATAAATTTAAACAAATATGAAAACGCTTCATTTAATGATACTACTTGTCTTTCATTAACACTGTTTTCACTACTTGCATCATTGGTTTCTGATTCACTAGTTACATCATTATTATCTGCACCAAAATCATAACTATTATACTCATCTTTTAAATCCTGCAATTTTTGTATGTATGTATTTTTATTTTGTTCAAATAAATCACTATTAAAAGGATTTAGTTCTTTAAGTCCTTCTGTTATAGCTTCTACTTGCAATATATAGTTATCTATACTAGTCCAAAAATGTGGATTTATTTCGTCATCTTCTTGCAACAAATCAAATTCTTTATCTAAGCTTACACTATTTTGCGCAACATTTTGCTCATTTGAAGATTCTTGGTTTGTTAAATTTTTTTCCTGTGAAAGGCTTGTTATCTCATCACTTGAATCTATTATTTTTACATTTGGATATGAGTCTATTATTTTTTGTATAAATTGTTCCATATCATAGCCATTTTGAATAAAAATGGCTGCATCCTCAAACTTTTTTAAATCTGTAGTTGTTAATGTATAATCATGAATACAGCCAACATAATTTTCTGCCATATTACTTACTTCTATATTTTCAGCCCCATTAGTTATATTTAAAGTCATAATATAAATTGGATAAAATGAAGTAACTATTTTTATTTTTGAAGCATCTACATGTTCACTTTTATTCAAATTTCCAATTATTATTGCAATTACTAACACTAGTACAATTGCAACTACTATAATTATGTTTCTTTTTTTCATTTTCCCACCCTTTAATTATTTTAACTTATTTATATATTTTTCGCAATCTTAACTTTACTTTGTAAATACAAATTGTAATAATAAAATTATTTTTTGCAATTTTTATACATTTAATCAACTTATATTTACAAAATAAAGTTAGAACTGCCATATTCGTGTTCTAACTTTACTGTTTTGCTTTAATTATTTTTTAATATTCTTTAAATTTTAAGAAATTATTAAAAATTAGTTTTGGCTATATGGTAACATAGCAATATGTCTGCATCTATTAACTGCTGTAGTTATATCTCTTTGATGTTTTGCACATGCACCTGTTGTTCTTCTTGGAAGAATTTTTCCTCTTTCATTAACAAATTTCTTTAATTGTTCTGGATTTTTGTAATCTAAAACAAGATTTTTGTCACTGCAAAGTGGACAAGCCTTTTTTCTAACTTTTCTTACTTTATAATCATCATCATAATCTTTGTTATTTCTTCTATTTCTGTTATTTTTCTTGTCTGCCATAATTCGTATGCCCCCTTTCTGCTAAAATTGTTTATTTTAGTTATGATTAATTTCATAATTTTTATATATGATTAACTTATACAAACCACCATATATGCTAAGCTATTTAAAATGGTAAATCATCTCCAGATGATACCTCAAAGTCTGATGTATCTCCACCTGATGTTTGATTATCTCCTCCAAAGCTATTACCAAAATCATTTGCCCCAGCATTTGAATCTCTTTTACTGTCTGCAAAATATGTTTCTTCTGCAATAACTTCTGTTGTATATCTTTTTTGACCTGATTGATCTTCCCAAGTTCTAGTTTGGATTCTTCCAACAACTGCAACTTGTTGACCCTTTTTAAAATACTTACTGCAAAATTCACCTGTTTTTCCCCAAGCAACAATGTTTATAAAGTCTGCTGTTTGAGAATCTCCTTCTCTAACAAATCTTCTATTTACTGCTAGTGAAAAAGATGCAACTAGCGTGTTACTAGTTTGTGTGTATCTAACTTCTGGATCTCTTGTTAATCTACCCATTAATATTACTTTATTCATTTTTACCTACCTTTCGGCTCCCCAAAAGCTTTTAAAATTTTCTGTTGTTTTAGTAGCATTGCTACTTTGTTATTAAAAATAACTTTTTAAATTACTTGCTTAAGAATAAAAGACTAATCTTGATTTTCATCTTTTACAACTATAAACTTAATAACTTCGTCAGTTATTCTATAATTTCTCTCTAATTCAGCAATTAGAGTTGGCTCTGCTTCAAAGTAGAATACAACATAAATGCCTTCTTTATTTTTCTTTACTTCATAAGCTAATTTCTTTTTGCCTAAAGTATCTACTTTTGTTACTTTGCCTTGTTTATTAATCAAATCTGAGAATTTGTCTATAAGGCTTTTTACCTTATCTTCATCAACAGATGGATTAATAATGATAACACTTTCATATTTGTTCATTACATTCACCTCCTTATGGATAATAGCCTACATTTTTTGTAAGCAAGGAGCTTAAAATGATTTTCACTTTTTGAAATAAATATGTAAATAATATTATTTATAAGTGATTTAATCTCTTTTCAAGCATAAATATTGTATCATAATATTAACATAAATGCAAGTGGCATTTGGGAAAATTTTTCAGTTAGAGAATGGTCCTAACTCGAAAAAATTTTATTCATACTCTTTATCCAAGCAATCATTCAAAAAAATCTTGCTAACTAACTTTAATTCCTGCTTGTTTTCATTAGATAATTCAAATGAATATATTTTCTTTGCATCTGACATTACTATATATCTAATGGCTTTTATTGTTGTGTCACTTATTTGCATAGCTCCCTTATCTTGTCTACCACAACTTTCGCATTTAAAACCACTATCTCTAAAGCTAAAATATCTTAAATTTTCTTTTGTGCCACAATTTGCACATTTATCTATTATTGGTCTAAAACCAATTATGCTCAAAAGTCTTATTTTAAATATTGAATATATTAAGTCCATATCTTTATCTGATTCGGAAAGCATGTATATGGTATTTAAAGTTAGTTGCAATATTCTATAAGTATTTTGATTTTCATCTGTCACATCATCTACTATTTTTGTTACTCTTGAAGCATATGTTAATTTGTCTATATCTAGTCTTAAATTATAAAATATTTCTATTGGCTCACATGAATTTATATGATATGAACTTGCACCTTTATAAATTAAAAAATCGCCAAAACACAAAAATTGAGTACCTGCCATTAGTGTACTCTTTGCTCTTCTCGCGCCTTTAGCACTACACCCTATCTTACCCAAGTCTGGGGTAAGAAGGGTGCACATTTTATCATAATCTCCCATATTGTTTTGGGCTAGTATTAGTCCTTTTGTTTTTATAAGTCCCATTTTTTGCTCTTTCTTTTTTAGTAACTTTTAATCTATAATTTGATTTTATTATTTTTATTTGAATAGTTAAAATTCATAATGCCATTCTTTTGAACATCCCTAATCATTTGCATTTCATCTATTTTATCTATTTTTTCCAAAGTTTTATCCACTTCTAATAGCTCTAATAAAGTGTTTATATTACCAGTAGATTTAAATGTATTCCAAGCAATTTGTTTAATCATAACTAAAGTCCTTTCTGGTTCAAGCTGTTTTAAAACTCTTTTTAATGCAAACAATATGTGTTTGGGAGTTTTTAGCTCAGTGGAGAGAAATAAAGGCTTGATGTACTTTTTAATCAAGTGCCTTAAACTTTTTCACTATACTCATATCATTTATCCAATCTTTTTTTACTTTTACCCAAATTTTTAAATTTACTTTAGTACCAAGCATTTTTTCTAAATCTTCACGAGCATATGTTCCAATTCTTTTTAGCATTGAACCATTCTTCCCTATTATTATACCCTTATGTGATTCTCTTAAACAAAATATTGTACTTTCGATGTCGTAAATTTTTTCCATATCTTTGGTCTTTCTGCTTTTCATTTTATTTACTTCTACTAATATTCCATGTGGCACTTCGTCTTGCAACAATTTTAATGCCTTTTCTCTTATAGTTTCTTCTACTAATTGTCTTAAAGTCTGATCAGTATATTCCTCAGTATCATAATATGCAGGACCTTCTTCTAAATTGCTTTCTATCTCTTTCAAAATTTCTTCAATATTTTTTTCTTTTTTTATAGATACTGGTATTATTGCTTTGAATGTGTATAAGTCTTTGTATAAATTTATTATACTTGCTAACTTTTCTTTGTCTACTAAATCTATTTTATTTATTATTAGAATTGTTTTTTTATTTGCTTCTTTTATTTTTTCTATAATTTTTTTATCCTCATCTTTTAATTTTGCTATATCTTTTTGTGTTTTATCTTCTTGCCTCTGCGTATTTTGTAATATTTGGCTATCTTTATTTTCTCCTTTTCGAGCCAAATTATTATTTGCATTTTTTATATTTTTATATTCACTTGCGTCAATAACATATAATACAATATCTGCTTCTGGTATTGAATCTATTGCATTTTCGACCATTACATTTCCTAATTTTGATTTTGTTTTGTGAAGTCCAGGTGTATCTAAAAATATAATTTGTGAGCTTGTTCTGTTTACAATTCCTTTAATTCTTGTTCTTGTTGTTTGTGGTTTATTTGCAATTGCAGAAACTTTTTCGCCCACTAATCTATTTATGATACTAGATTTTCCTACATTAGTTTTTCCAATTACAGCTACAAAACCTGATTTAAATTTTTCCATTTTACTCCTTTTGCCTTTTGCTTTATTTTGCTTTCTTATAATTTCTCCCTACTCTTGTGTTAAAGCCTCAATTGTCACATTTGCATTTATTGGACAAATTTGCACAAAAGTATTACCATCATTTACATCAATTTCATTTCCGCTTTCATCTTTATACATAGTTTGTGCACTTCTAGTTGTTTTTTCGCAGGTTATTTTTATAGCCTTTCCATTTGTAATATAATATCCCTCTTTAGAGCCAACTGTATTCATAGTTTGTCTTCCCTTATTTTCTCCATCGTTTAAAGTAGAGTTTGCAATAAATTCTACAATAATATTTTTTGCAGTAACATCCTCTCCCGTTGTCCAATCTGTTTGTTTATCTCCTTTTGAATATCTTGTATATCTTTTCGTTTCACTATTATATATCCATTCTACCCTATTAGATGCAGAATATGGTATAGTTATATCTTCTGCCACTTGACCATTTTCTAGGTTTACTTCATCTGTAGTATAGTTTAATACAGAGTCTTTAGATGATGTTGTTCTATAGCCTTTTCTATTAGCTATTTCTAATATTTTTTCTGTTGATGTAGCAACATTGTGTGGAGAACGTTTATCTTTTACTCTCCAAAACTCTTTCGTTGTTTCAGAAATACCATTTATATTGTTTACACCTAAAGAAGAAATATCTGATTGTGCTTGAGGACTCCATCCATAATGAACATATATAGCATCGTTTTCTAAGGCATAATCTAAAAAGTAATGTCTTGAACTTCTTACAGGTCCTATTTTATCTAGACTTACACCTTTAAATAATGCCATAAGTCTAGATTCTCCACCCTCAACTATAATTTCATATACCATATATGCATCATTTAAACCTGCTTGTGGTTGTGCATCTATATTATTATCTATCATAACAGCAATAGGTCTATCGGTTCCTTTGAAAATTTGAACTTGTGGTGCTTCTGCAACAATTGTTTCATTTTGATTTTCAAAATTATTTACAACATCTGTTCCTAAAAAAGTAGGATCATTTTGCATTCTACTGTATAATATTGCAGAGCATACACCAATTGCTATAATACATAATATTACTACAATTATAACTACTGTTTTTTTCATCACTTACTCCTTTATTATATTTATGTTAACCAATTGTTTTTATACGCTCAAGTTACAATATATAAATTAATCAGTAAACTTAAATTCTAAAAATAGTCAACCCATAAACAAGTATTACTATTAATGGTCCCATAAATGCTCCAAATACAACCTCTCCAAAATTACGTGTATCATTTAATCTATTTCCTGCAACTAATATAGATAATGCTAAACTTAAGCAAAATATAACTGGATCTTGTGTATTAAGCCATATTGCTGTTAATATGGCAAATGCTAATGCGGTTTGTCCACTAGGTATGAATTTATACTTTGGATTTTTTTGTTTTCTACTACTAGAAGCTGCTTTTACTGCAATTATACCTATAACTGTTAGTATTATTGCAACAAATGCCAAGTGAGTCGGTGATGAAATCATTTGACTGAATACACTTTGTCCTAAATTTGCAAGTTCTGTTTCTCTAAAAAATAGAAAATATGCTACTACTATATCATTACAAGCTGCAAGTACAACTGCCCCAGCTGCCACATCTTTTGCTATTTTTGCTTTTGAGTGATAAACATCCACATATAAGTCTACTACTGTTTCTATTGCTGTATTAATCATTTCTGCAAATATTACAAAGAAAACTGCAAAAGTTAAACATAAAAATTCAGCTGTTGTAAAATTGTAAAACAGACTAAGTACCATTACTATTACACCTATAATAAGCTGTTTTTTTATGTTGCTTTGTGTAGTTGCTGAATATACTATTCCATTAACTGCATTATTGCAAGCCTCTATAAAGTTGTGATTATAGAGCCTTTCGTCTTTTTTCTTCATACATTATCTCCATTACAATTCTATATTACGCTTCAAAAAGTATATTGAAACTAATTTATATCATTTGTTATCTTAGTCTCTAGTAATGCCAAGTTTATCTAAAACTGCATCTTCCTTTTCGCGCATTTCTTTTTTGTCATTTTCCTCCATGTGATCATATCCCATTAAGTGGTAAAAACCATGAACTACCATATAAGCAAGTTCTCTTTCAAAGCTATGTCCATACTCTACTGCTTGTTCTCTTACTTTTGGTATAGAAATGATTAAGTCGCCTAAAACATCTTCTACTTCGTATCCATTTTTTAGCATCTCTTGAAGTTCTTGCTTTTCGAACATAGGAAATGAAAGCACATCTGTTGGTTTGTCTATGTTTCTGTACTTTTTATTTGCATCTTGAATGACCTCAGGCACAGTTAAAGTTATACTAATGTATAACTTTAACTTATCTAAACCTTCAGTTTTGAAACATTCATTAATGACTTTATTTATAAGTTCATCATATTCGTTATTCTGTTCAATACCATTATATTGAATATCAGCTAGCTGCTCCATCTTGTATTTCCTTTCTGACTCTTCTATCTTGCACTAACTCATATTTTCCTGTTTTGCATTTATTTTTGACTGCTCTCATATCACCTAAATTAACAAGTCTATTTCTGTAAAATTGTAGTATTCTAAAGTATTTGTCATTGTATTTTTCTAGCTTTTTCATGTCTTCTCTAATGTATAAAATTTGTTTTTTGATATCATAATCTTTAAGTCCTTTTTCTTTAGAAGCTTCTAAAGCTTTACATTTATCTGCAAAAGCAAGATATTGATTCTTTTCTTCTGGCTTGTCCCAATAAATTTTTACAGCAAGAAGTTTGTTGTTATATTGTTCAAATAATCTTAATAATAATTGATAAGCATTTTCTCTTTTTCTAGCAATTTTTGTATCAACAATTAGATTTCTTACATCTTTCATAAGCTTTACATAGCATTTTTCTGCTGTAACAAGTGGAATACTGTGTACAAATAGTTTTCTACTAATACCTAGTAAAATCATTCGTTTATCTAATATATCTACTTGATCAAGTTTACCTACTTCGTATGTTTCAAATAAACTGCATTGCTTTATAAGTTCAACATCTGTAAGCTTTCTAAGAGGAAGAATGTTTGTAATGTAATCTTCTAATGTATCAAATAATTTGTCATACACTTCATCCTTTTGCGCTTCTGTAAGCTTTTCTGTTAATTTCATAGAGTAATGCTTAAGCAAGCGTTTAAAAATATGCTCCATTTCATACTTGTAAAAATCTTCATATGAATGTGTTAATTTTTGTTTTTTGGTTTCTAAAACATTATTATAATCTAACTCTAATAAATATTTTTGTTTTCTAAGCTTATATTCAAGTTCATCAGTGTCTTTTAATCTAATAACATTATAATATTTAGACAATGCATCTTTTTCAAAATCACTTGCAGTATCTGTTCTAACTCTTTTATAAATTGTGTCAATTACTAATTGATCAATGGCATCTAAGTATAAAGAATATGACTCTTCAAACTTTTGGTTTAAAGATTCTTTTTTGTTATCATCTTTACATTCATTTACTTGATGGTAACTCTTTAGTACTGATGTTCTTTTTATGCTAATTAATAAATTATTTATGCCTGTTTTTGTTGGCGTTAGTAATTTAGTAAACGTACTACTTAATTTTGAAAAGAATGTCTTTTTTGTATCATAAACTCTTAAACTTTTTTCTCTAGCTTCCATACATACCACCTTTCAGAATACTATTTTCTCTTTTGTTCCTATGTTTTCTGTAACTATATAAGTAACTTTTATATCATAAAAACTGCCCATATCTGTTACTGAAACTTGCTTTTCAGCCGAATCTACATTTGTTATAAGGCTATTTAACTTTTCTTCTGCTCTTTTTGTGCCTTCTTCTTTTGCTTTCTCTTCATTGTATGTAATTTCTGTATTTGTAACCTCATAATTTGTGTATTTTATAATTTCAATTGGTAAATAAAAATTAGAAAATAGTTTTATTTTTTTACTTGTATACATTGTATCATAATTTTCATATTTTGAAAGGGTTTTATAAAAATTTATTTTAAAATTATTTATTTTAATTGCATATTTATTTTCAAAATTTCCTGTTTTCTCTTTTTTCGTCTCTTTTTTGTATATTTTTTCATTTTGTGCATATGTAACTTTTGCTTTTACTTCTCCTTGAGCATTTACATAATACTTATCTGTATATTTTCCTTCCATATACCCTGCAATAAGTATATCTCCTTTTTTAACCTCTGACCCTTCGGTTACCATAATTGTTCCATTTTGTGCTGTAATTTTTTCTATAATTCCATCTTTACTTGCCACAACATTGCAATAATCATTTTCATCTACTATTTCTGGTTTGCTATCTGCTTCAACAATTTTTACAATTGCATTCGTTCCGGTAAGTTCAATACCTATCCATGCAATATCATCTCTTTGATATCTAATTTTGTTTACTATTTCTTCTGTATTTACTTTTGATTTTAAAGTGCCTATTTTTAGCCCATCTGCATTTAAAGCTTGTATAATTTCATTTGAATTAATAGCTGTATTTCCTGTAACTTCAATATTCCAAACAAATTTAGATAATGTAAATATTATTGCAAATACAAGTAAAAGTAAAATGAAAAAAATCTTTCTTTTTTTGTATTTTTTCATTACAAAAGGCAAGCCATGTTTGCTTTCTATTTTTATTCTACAGCCATGCTTTTTTGCGATTTTAATTGCTTGTTTAAATTCTTCTGCCCCTATTTTCATATGCATGATTGTAGACTTTGTTCTTTTCATTCCCCAAAAGAATATGCCTTTGCTCATGCAAGTATTTATAAATCTTTCTATGTAATAGCCTTCTACTGTAACGTTTAAATAGCCAAATATGTAGTTAAGTAAAATTTTGAAAAACATAGGTAGACCTCCTTTAATTTTACTTGGAATAAATTTCAATATATGTTCTTCCGCGTTTGCTTCACGGTTTTGCTACGCAAAAGTGCTTACACACTCAATGTTTACTCATATTTTTCAAAATCCACACTTTCTATGTTGCCAGTTATGATGAGATCATCTTTTGTCATTTCGTTCATCAAAAGCTCAAATCCATTTATATTAATAAGTCCTGTACTCATTTTTATTCTTATAAAAAAGTCTTGATATTCCAGTATGGCTTTATAATTTTCTATTAACATTCTGTTGAATCCTAGTATGGTTATTTTTGCTATGTCTGAACTAAGTTCTTCGGGAATGTCAAATAATTTATCAAATTTGCTCAAAATGTCCTCCTTCGAATTAATATAAACACCAATATATATTTTTTAATATAATTCTAAACTTTATATTTTAAGTTACCTCACAAATTCATCTAGGCTTTTAAATTCGTAGCCCTGATTTTTGATTTCTTTTATTACTTCGTCTAAAATGTTTGCATTATCTTTCGAAGTTGCATGAAGTAGCATTATTTCTCCATTATGCAAGTTGTCATAAATTTTAGATTTTGCGTATTCAACTCTACCTTGATTATCTTCTACCCAATCATCATAAGCAAATGACCACATTACGGTTGTGTAGCCAAGAGTGTTTGTATATGCAATACTTGCCTCGCTATATTCACCTTTTGGAGGTCTCATATATTTCATTTCATAGTTAAACTTTTCATATACACTTTGATGCAAAGTCATTACCTCTTCTTTGATGGTTTCATTGTCTATACTTGGCATACTTTTATGATTAACTGTATGATTTCCGACGATGTGTCCCTCATCAATCATTCTTTTTACCAAATCTTCACTAGTTTTTAAATATTGACCAGTTATAAAGAAAGTAGCTTTTACATCATTATCTTTAAGTACATCCAATATTTGCTCAGTATATCCTGCCTCATATCCGTTATCAAAAGTTAAATATATATATTTATATTCATCACTTCCCATTGCCATGCCATTAAACTCATTTATAATTCTCAAATTTTCACTTCCAAGGTCTGGCTGAGCGTGATCTTTGCCTCTTTTTATTCCCCATTCAATTTTTTTAGTGCTAAGAGCACTATTGCTTACATCTATGACTTGAAAATTATTGCTAATTCCTGCAACAAATATGATAAAAATTATAAAGAATAATAAACAAACTACTACTATGATTTTAATAATTGTTTCATTACACCATGAACAAAAATTACCCATATAATTACCTCCTTTGTAATTATATGAGTAATTTTGATTAATATGAAAAATTATAATTTTTCTATTTCTTCTATTGTTTTATTTTATATATATCGCTAAACGACTACCATCTGAGCTATTAGCATTAATTGGAGCATTATTAGCACGACAACTCAAACTTGTTTCATATCGTCCAATGTAAAAACCGTGATTTTTTTCAACACTTTCAGCCATTTGTTTAAATTCATTCATTAAAGTTTGTAAAGACAGATTTTCATCTTCTTGTAATGATATGATACAATTTCCATCAACTAATGAACATTGTACCATATCATTTATATTATCTACTGGTATCCATACAAATTCATTTCCATTACTATCTATTACTACTAACCCTTCACTTACAGTTTTTTCTCCATCTACTTGAGATACTGCAAATCCTGCTGGTATTGTTGCAGAGTCTCCATTTTTATCCTCATATAAATAAGTTTCTAAATTTGATGCAGCTTCTAATGCTGTTAATTTTCTTAATTCATCTTCGCTTGCCATTTGCCATGTATCTGTTGCATTTTGTGCCCTTTTAAATAATCCATTATCTCCAACTGTTAGGTTAATTGCAACACCAGCTAAAATAAGCAAAACTATGACTGTCCTAATATTCCGTTATGACTATTTTTTTAATTTAGCCAACATTTTGTAAT
>CAKNIU010000017.1 GCA_930980675.1 uncultured Clostridium sp. | reverse complement strand
AAAACTATTCCAGTCTATTTTTCTACAGCCTAACCATCGATAACATACTAAACATAATTGTTTTATTGATATTAGCAGGTATAGCAATTTCACTAACAATTGGTAACAATGGAATATTTAGTAGAGCACAAACTGCAGCAAATACATGGAGAAATGCAGAAACAAATGAACAGCTAGCAATGGGAGATGTGGAAGACTGGATTGACGATTATATGAACGGAAATGGTGGAAATCAAGGCGGAGGCACAGTTGATGGAAACTATAATACAGGAACAACAGTAGAAGAAGCAAAAAATCAAAATAAGCCATTCGAGAATGATACAACAATAACAGATTCGTGTTCCCCAGCAAATTCAATAAGAGTTCCAGCAGGATTTAAAATCGCACAAGATTCAGCAACAGCAGTAGAAGACGGAATAGTAATAGAAGATAAGGATGGAAACCAATTCGTATGGATACCAGCCAAAACAGGAACAGGAGCAACAATAAATCTATCAGCAGGAGGAACAGCAGTAATTAAATATAAAAGAACAGCATTTAGAGGAGAAGATATAACAATAAGGTATTCAGAAACAATGCCAAGTGATGAAGAGGCAAGCGTGAATGCATGGGGAGGATATTATATAGGAAGATTCGAGGCAGGAGATAAAGAGTCAACAGAAGCAAAAACAATGAGAGCGTCCGGAGCAAGTCGAGAGAATACAGTAACAATAAAGAAAGGGCAAGCACCTTATAACGATATAACATTTGCAAAACTAAAAAGTTTAGCAGAAGCAATGGATACAACACAAGCTTATACCACAGCAACAACAAAATTAGTAAGTAGTTATGCTTGGGATACAGCAATAAATTTTATACAAATAAAAAATAGTGATTATGGTACAAATTCACCAGAGGGAAACTATCTTAATACAACATTTGAATATACAGATATAACAGGAAGATTACAAACCAAATTCAATAACGAATCTGCATTAATACCAACAGGACAAACAGCAGCCGTAAGTAATATATATGATATGGGAGGAAATTTGCGCGAATACACTACTGAGGTCTTATCTTACTCGAACTATCGCTACGTCGGTCGTGGAGGCTCTTACGACGACGAAAACTACGACAACATTCCAGCAGGAAGCCGTAGCAACGCCAATGGCGTTGGCTACTTGTCAGATGGTTTCCGCGTCGCTTTATATTGTAGTACTGAAAGCTAAAGCCGCAATATCCAAATTATAGATACAATAGTGGGAATTCTCTTCAGTTGAATATTGACAACAACTTTACGACTTTTGACGTAAAGTAGGAATTTTTTTAAGAGAGCTCAAAAATACTGACTTTGCTAGTAAAAAAGTTAATGCACATCATAATTAGTTGATAAAGTTGAAAAAATATAGAGCCTATAATTGCTTAAAGAGGTATTGAATCGAAAATAGATACAGAGTTCTTAGACAGAAAATAGGTCTAGGAACTTTTTGCTGTACAGATAATACCTTTTTTCGTCAATCTATTGTTAAAATAAAAGAATTGTGATAGTATATAAATTGTAAAAACTCTAGAGAGGAGTATAAGTGAGAATGATAAAAAAATTACCTTATGGCATAAGTAATTATGAAGAATTAATAGAAGATAATTACTATTATGTGGATAAAACAAGATATATAGAAATGTTAGAAAATTTGGCGGAAAAAAGAATAATGTTCTTACGTCCAAGAAAATTTGGAAAAACGCTTTTTACAAGTACATTAGAAAATTATTATGATATAAAGAAAAAAGATAAATTTGAAGAATTATACAGAGATACATATATAGGGAAATATCCAACAGTCTTAAAAAATAGTTATCATATATTGAGATTTAATTTTTCAGGAATAGATACATCAAATGAGGAATCAACGATGAAAGGCTTTAAAAGTAAGACTATTTCCTCAATAAGATATTTTGTACAAAAATATGGTTTAGATTTTTATATAAATGAAAATGAAAACGCAGAAAATATATTGGATAACCTAATAAAAGCGTTTAGTATTCAAAAAGCAAATGATAAAATTTATGTAATAATAGACGAATATGACCATTTTGCAAACGAGCTACTTGGCTTTAATACAAGTCAATTTAAAACATTAGTTTCAAAAAACGGTAAAGTTAGAAAATGGTATGAGGTATTAAAAGAAGGAACAGAAACTGTAATAGATAGAATATTTATAACTGGTGTAGCACCAATTACATTAGACAGTTTAACATCTGGTTTTAATATAGGAACTGATTTAACACAAAAAAAGAAATTTAATGAAATGCTAGGATTTACAGAAAACGAATTAATAGAGTTAATGAAAGCTCAAGAGATATCAAAAGAAAAACAAGCGGAACTATTGCCAATAATGAAAGAAAACTATGATGGATACAAGTTTTCATTGGATGGAAAAGAAAGAATATATAACTCAAATATGTGCTTATACTTTTTAAATAGTTATTTAGAAAATAGAGATATGCCAAGAAATTTAGTTGATATGAATATAGCAAGTGATTATAGCAAAATAGGAAAAATGCTAGATTTATGCAAAGGAGAAAAACGAGCAGAAATAATAGAAAAAACTGTATCAGGAGAAGGTATAATGTCAGAAATAACTCAAAAATTCAACCCAGCAATGGAATTTACAGATACAGATTTAGTATCAATGCTTTATTATTTAGGATATTTAACAATAGTAGGTGAAGAACTTGGAGTGACAGAACTAAAAGTGCCAAATAAAGTAATGAGAGAAATATATTCAGACTATTTTATAAAATTGTTAGACGATCAAGCACAAATGAGCATAGACAATGATGAATATAATGAAATATTAAGACAACTAGCATTAGAAGGAAAAATAGATAAAATAACAGAAATATTACAAAAGTATTTGAAAAATTTATCAAATAGAGATTATCAAAGATTTGATGAAAAGTATATTAAACTAATATTTTACTGCATATCAATGAATTTAAAAATATACAATGTAAAATCTGAATTAGAAGTGCAAAGGGAATATCCAGACATACTTTTAGTGCCAAGAGATAGAAGCAAAGGTTACAATAGTGTAATGATAGAGTTTAAGTATTTGAAAAAAGGTGAAGAAAGCAGACTAAAAGAAAAACAAGAAGAAGCAAAAAAACAAGTACTTAAGTACAGTAATTATGATGAAATAAAGGACATAAATAAGTTAAATAAATATACAATAGTTGCAGTAAATGACAAAATATATGTTGACAAATTTTTTTAGTAGAATAGTTTGGAAATTACTATGTGGGCCTTTGAGCAAAAATAGAAAACCAAGAAATTTTTTATGAAAATTCTTGGTTTAACTGTAACAAAGATGTAACATAAAATTGCTTGACTAAAATTAAGTGTACATATAGAATATATTAAAATGTGAGATATAAATAAAGGAGCCAAAACAAATGATAATAATAAGTTTATTTAGAGAATTACTGTAAAAATAATAAAATTAGTAAAAAATAGAGGAAATCTATTATTGAACCTCAATTATATAAGCCTCACCTGCGAAAAATGTCGAAAACTTGTCAAAATTCGACAAAATATCTTATGGAAAATACTACCAAAAAGAACTATAATATTAAAGTAAATATGATAGTTCTTTTTTGGCATATCATTTTTCTGGACAAGTATTAAAAAATTGTTGCTAAAATGTGACCATAAAAGCACTAAAGAACTAATTTAGGAGGTAATAATGTGATAGTTGAATTTAACAAAGAGGACAAGCAGTTAACATTCAAATTAACAGAAGATGTGGATCAACACACAGTAGAAAAGGTAAGGAGGAAAATGGATAATGAAATTAAAGGATATAGTCCAAGAAAAGTTGTATTTGATTTTAGTAACATATCTTTTATGGATAGCGCTGGGATAGGAATGGTTTTGGGCAGATATAAACTAGCAAAAATGCTAAATGGAAGCCTAGAAATCATAAATGTAAATAAATCAATGAAAAAAATATTTGATATGAGTGGAGTATCAAGAATAATAAATATTGTTGAGGAGGATAAGAATGAAGGGGTTATATGATAATGAAATGAAACTAGAATTTGTGAGCAAAACTAATAACGAAGCGTTTGCAAGAATCGCAGTTGCTGCATTTGTATCACAATTAGACCCTACAATAGATGAATTATCTGACATAAAAACGGCTGTATCAGAAGCTGTAACAAATAGCATAATTCATGGATATGAAGATGAGGAAGGAATAGTAAAAATAACTGCAAAATTATTTGGAAATACTGTAGAAATTGAAGTATCAGACAATGGCAAAGGAATAGCAAATATAGAAGAAGCAAGAAAACCCCTTTACACTTCTAAACCGAATATGGAAAGGTCAGGAATGGGATTTACTATTATGGAAAGTTTTATGGACTATGTAAATGTAGAGTCAGCAGTAGGTCTAGGTACAAAAATAACTATGAAAAAGAAAATTATGAGTATGGAAGATGAAAAATGCATTGAGGCTTAAATTGTATATTGAATAATACACATATTTATTTAACAACAACATATAATTAGGAGAAGGTTATGGATGAAACTCTAAAAAAACAAATACTTGAAGTGCAAGCAGGAAATAGAGAAGTATTAAATGACCTAATAAAACAAAACAATGGATTAATTTGGAGCATTGTAAAAAGATTTGAAGGAAGAGGATATGAACTAGAAGATTTATATCAAATAGGAGCAATAGGATTTATAAAGGCTGTACAAAAATTTGATTTTTCATTTAATGTTGCATTATCAACTTATGCGGTTACTTTTATTATAGGCGAAATAAAAAGATTTTTAAGAGATGATGGTATGATAAAAGTATCAAGACAAACTAAATCAACTTGTCAAAAAGCATTAAAAATTAAAGAAGACTATGAAAAACAAGGCAAAAAAATAGGTATTGATGAAATAGCAAAATTACTCAAAATATCTAAAGATGAGGTAATAGCATCATTAGAATACAAAAATTGCCTAGAATCACTGTATGAAAAAGAAGATGATGATGGGATTTGCTTAATAGATAAAATAAAAACAAATGAAAATGAGGAAGAAAAAACAGTAAATAGATTAGCTTTGAAGGAAGGCATAGAAAAATTAAAACCAAGAGAAAAAGAAATAATATATTTAAGGTATTTTAAATGTCAAACACAAAAAGATGTAGCAAGACTTGTTGGAATAAGTCAAGTTCAAGTATGTAGAATAGAAAAGCAAATATTGCAAACTTTAGGACAGGAGTTAAAAGAAGCCTAAAAAATAAAAAAATATATAATGGACTATATGTTCATTATACGAGGAGGCATAGTGAAAAAAGTTTATATTGTACTATTTATGCTTATTTTTTGCACTTTTGCTATACCAATTATTTTTACCAAGAACACTGTAAGTGGCAAAATAGCAAATGACACAAATGAAACTACAGAAAATACTACAGAAGAAATTCAAATGATAGATTATAATTATAAACAGTATGATACTATAAAACTTTTACATGCTGATACAGGAGAAATTGAAGAGTTACCTTTGGACACTTATCTTTTAGGTGTAGTATCAGCAGAAATGCCGGCAAACTATGAGCAGGAAGCTTTAAATGCCCAAGCATTAGTTGCAAGAACATATACAATATATTCAATTGTACATAGTGGGGGCAAACACGGAGAAGCAGACATATGCGATGACTCTGGTTGTTGTCAAGCATGGATTTCTAAAGAAGATAGAATGGCAAGATGGGATGAAGCACAAAGAGAAGATAACTGGAGAAAGATAGAAATAGCAGTAAATACAACAGCAGGAAAAATAATTACATACAATGGGGAAGTTATTGATGCGTTTTTCCATTCAAATAGTGGTGGCACTACAGAAGCACCAGTAAATGTATGGGGTGGAACTAATTATCCATATTTACAATCAGTTGAAACAGCAGGGGAAGATGCCTATTCACAATATAGCTCTGAGGTAGTTCTTACAAAAGAGGAATTTCAAAATAAAATATTAGCTAAACATTCAGACTTTACCATAGATTACTCACAAACTGATTGCATACAAATATTAGAATATACTGAATCAGGAAGGATAAAAACAATAAAAATAGGAAACTTAAATCTTTCGGGAGTTGAAGTAAGAACTTTGTTAGGCTTAAGATCCGCAAATTTTGAAGTGAGCTTAGATGGGGATAATATCAAATTTTCTGTAAAAGGATATGGCCATGGAGTTGGAATGAGCCAAACAGGCGCAGATAGCATGGCAAAGCAAGGTAGCAATTACGAAGAAATTGTTAAGCATTTTTATACTGGGGTAGAAATTACGGAGATGTAATTCTTTATAAAACTCTCCAATATATATTCTAAAGCGGTTAGCGACCTGAGGCATAGGATATAAAAAATACTTAACAAAAAATGTATATTTTCCTAATTTAAGGAAATAATCAAATTAATAGATTATTTCAAGGAGGATATATATGAGAAGAGAAAAGAGAAACAATAATAATTTAGAGGATAAGTTTAAATGGGGAAAGCTAGTTAGCTTTATAATTGCTATAATTTTACTTATAATTGCTATTGTGGCATCTATGAGTCAGGAGACAACAGTTGGCAATCTAAATTATAATAGAATTGCAAATGAATATAATAGTGTAGAATCAGCAAGTTCAGATTTAAGCAAAAATGTAAATCAAGTTTTAAAGCAAAATACGGTTGGCGGAGATAATGCAGAAGAATATGATGATGAAATTAATGAGATTAAAGAATCTTTAACTGCAAACAATGTGGTGGATAACAATGTAGTTAACACATCAAATAATACAAATGAAGTAGGCACTGAATCAAAAGAAGTGTCAGCAAATTCGACCGAAACAAATGAAAGCACTAATACAGAAAATCAAAATGAAATACAGCCTCAAACAAACGAAAATACAGAACAGAATAATGCAAACACAACTAGTGAAATTCAATTTATATTTCCAGTAGAAGGAGAAGTTATAAAAGAATTTGCAAAAGATAATTTAATATATTCAGAAACTTTAGAAGAATGGATAACACATACAGGAATTGATATAAAAGCAGATAGAACTACTGTAGTTAAAGCAACAGCTGACGGTACAGTTAAATCAATAAAAAATGATCCTAGATATGGATTAACTGTAACTATAGAACATAATGATGGATATACAAGTGTTTATTCGAGTTTACTTTCAGCAGAATTTGTAAAAGAAGGAGAAACAGTTACTCAAGGTCAAACAATAGGAACAGTTGGGAACAGTGCAGTGTTTGAAGTTGCAGAAGATAATCATTTACATTTTGAATTATTAAAAGATGGAAGCAATATAAATCCAGAAATATATTTAAAGTAATTTTGATACAATTCACAGCTTGAATTTAAATTAGTTGCAAAATATAACAGCATTTCATAAAATATAAACATAAAATTGAAATTCGACAAATTTTGACAGAAAATGCAAATGTAATATAAATGTAATATTTGCTAATAAATAGCTAGAAATGAGGAATGACAAGACATTCCTCCATTTTTTCGCCTTTGACTTTTGAAAAAATTGATGATAAGCTAAAAGCATATTGAGAAAAGTAGGTGATAAAATGATTTACCAAAATGATATTGCAAACTTAGAATCAGACATAAGGGACAAAATTGGACAAAAGATAATTGTCAAGGGATCTTTAGGAAGGAGTAAGTCGTTTGAAAAAGAAGCTACTATAGAAAAAGCTTATACTAACATATTCATAGTAAAGTATGAAGAAAACAAAAGAAGCGTATCTTATCAATATAAAGATGTATTAACAAGAACAGTAGAAGTAGATGTTTTTGATGGTGAAGGATATAGCCCACTCATTCCTCCTTTAGTAAAGGCACCAAAGAAAATAAAAGCTGCTTTGTAATTTTTGGATTAAAACTAATTAACGAATTTTAGAACGTCAAAAACGGCGTTCTTTTTTTGTATTTTCAGTTGAAAAAGGTCCTGAATCGAAAAAAATAAAATATTTTCGATTTAGGACCGTCCCCAATGTAAAAAGTATGAAATTAAGTGGTTCTTTTTTGCTTCTCAAAGCATATATATTATTAAAACATAATTAAGGAGGTAAAGGACAAAATGGAGTTAGAAAAAAACAAAATATCCATTAATCAAATCGTGGCTCAAAAGTTGGACACTGCAATTTGTGAAGGAGATTGTATAGTTCCAGACATAAAACCAGACATATATAATATAATTTCAGCTAGTGGTATAGTAACTATTTATAAAAAAGAAGTAATGGACGGAAAAGTTAGAATTGATGGAGGAATAAATACATATACAATATACAGCTCAGAAGAAGATGGAAAAAAAGAGATAAGAGCAATTAACTATGTTATAGACTTTTCTCAAATAGAAAATATAGAAAATGCAAAAGCGGATCAATTAGCAGAGGTAAATACAAGTTTAAAAAGTGTAGAAGCAAGAATTGTAAATGAAAGAAAAATAAACGTAAAAGCTATATTAAATTTTGACATAAAGCTATTTGCAAACAATCAAGAAGAATTTGTTACAGGAATTAATGATATACAAGATTTGCAAAAATTAGAAAGAAAGGTTACTGTAAATTCTTTACTAGGAACGGCTAAAACAAAAGCACAAGTAAAAGAAACAATTGCAATAGATAATGTGGATAATTTGACTGAAATATTAAAAGTAAATATGGAAATAACAAATAAAGACACAAAAATTAGTTACAACAAAATCTTAGCAAAGGCTGACGCTAAACTAAAAATAATGTATTTAACAGAGGATAACAGAATAAACACAGTATCAGCTACACTTCCAATAATGGGATTTATAGATATGGAAAATATTTCAGAAGAAAATGTTTGTGATATGCAATATGAAATTAGAAACTTAGTAATAAAGCCTAATAGTATGCAAGAGCATTCAATTTATGTAGAAGCGGAAATAGAAATTACAGCATCTAGTTATGAGACAAAAGAAATAAACACAATAGAAGATTTATATAGTCCTAGTAGAAATTTAAACTTTGAGCAAAAGCAGATAAAGGCAATGCAAGATAAAAAGATTTTTCATGATGTATATAGTATTAGAGAGAAGCAATTATTAAATATTGGCGATGAAAAAATATATGATGCTGATGTAAATGTAAATATAGACAATATGCGAATAGGAAATGATACAATTGAGCTAAGCGGAAATGTAAATATTACATTTATGCATTCTTTGAATAATATGACAGATTTAGGAATAACTACACTTGAATTACCTATTAATTATAAAATGTCATGTTCAGGAATTAGAGTGGAGAGCCAAGTAAAAATAGATATGAGTGTTCCATTGCAAGATTTTACAATTTTACCGGGTAGAGAGGTAGATGTAAAAATAGATATAGAATTTATAGTTGATTCATCATTGGAAATAAGACTTAATGAAATATGTGATGTAAAAGAAACAGAAAATAGCGAAAATAGTGGATATAATATGGTAATATATTTTACTAAAAAAGAGGATAATTTGTGGAAAATTGCTAAAGAATTTAGAAGTACAATGCAAAATATAAAAGAGGGCAATGGATTATCGCAAGACACATTAACTCCAGGAATGCAATTATTTATAACAAAATATGTAGGAGTAAATTGTTAGAATGAAATCAAAAAATAAAATTAGAAAGACTAGAGCAAGAATAAAAATTATAGTAGGAGTAAATGGATAGGATTTATTCAAGACCTAGGCTACCTAGAATAAATATAAGCAGAAATTGGCGGTAATGGCTACAATATTAGGCCGTATAAGCGTAGAATTTTGATTTTACTTGTAATAATAATAATTGGATACTTGACTGCAACAACAATAATGAAAGCCATTACTCCAATTATCGAAAGACAATGTAGAGTAAAAGCAAGAAGTTTAGCTACAGAGTTTGCAAATGAAGCATGTTTAGATAATATGCAAAATATAACTTATGATGATTTATGTACAATTGAAAAAGATGAAACAAATGATGTTTGTTTAATAAAAATGAATTCAATAAATGTAAATAAACTTAACTCTCAAATTGCCCTAGAAGTTCAAGAAAAATTAAATGATACAACCATAAGTAAATTCTATGTTAAATTAGGAAGTTTTACAGGAATAAAATTAATTGCAGGTAGAGGACCAGATGTAGAAGTAAGAATGTCTACAATAGGTGAAGTTACAACAGAGCTTAAATCAGAATTTGAAGAAATGGGAGTAAATCAAACATTACACAGATTATATATAAATGTAAATTGTAATGTGAGTCTTCTTACACCATTTAAAGATGTTGATGAACATATAACTGCTCAAGTTTTAATATCAGAAACAGTAATTTCAGGAGACATACCAGATGCTTATTATGACCTAGAGGGTGTGAGTGCTGAAGACACAATGAACATGATGCAATAAAAATTTTCAGTTGGGGACCATCCCCAACTGAAAAATGATTGACACATTATGGAAATGTGGTATAATATGTGAAAAAGTAGGTGGAAAAATGAGCAAAAGAAGAAAAAAATCTAATAACATTATTTTAAGTCTAATAATATTTATTTTTTTATGTGTTTCAGGGTATTTTGGAACAGATTATTTCTTAGATACATCAAATTCTAATAATATAGCTAAAGAATCTCAAGCAAATGAAGTGCTAGTAACAACATCTGCTAGCATAGAAAATGCTGAAGAAGTTAATTTAAATAACGACAAGCTAAATATTATATTCTTTTATGTTGGACAAGCAGATTGTACGCTAATTAAATTAAATGAAGATGTTATGCTAATAGATGCAGGAAATAACAGTGACGGTAAAAATATTGTTAGCTTTCTTCAAGAAAAAGGTATAACTCAAATAGATTATTTAGTGGGAACTCATGCAGATGAAGACCATATTGGCGGAATAGATGATGTAATAAATAGCTTAAATATAGGAACATTTTTGATTCCTACAGTTGGAACAGATGGAACAGACTATAAAAATGCAGTAGAAGCGGCAGAAGAAAAAAATATACCAATTGAGCATCCTACAATGGGAGATGTAAGTGTAATTAATCAAGATTTTAATGCACAATTTGAAATAATGTCAGCAATGGAAGAAGAAGATACATCTGACAACAATAGCTCTTTAGTAATAGAACTTACATACAATAATACAACATATTTATTTATGGGAGATGCTGAAACAGAAGTAGAAAATTCTAGAAGTTGGAACAAGGTAAATGTATTAAAAGTAGGACACCATGGTTCAAATTCAAGTAGCTCTACAAAATTTTTGGAACAAGTAAAACCACAATATTCAATAATAGAAGTAGGCAAAAATAATTCATATAATCTTCCAAGTGACAAAGCAATTCAAAGATTAGAAGAAAGTGGCACACAAATTCTTAGAACAGACAAAGCAAATGGAGATGAAGTAGGTTCATTTTGGCTAACAAGTGATGGAAATACTATAGACATAAAAGAAGCAAATATTAACTTAGATGAAAATAGTTAAAGTAATAAAAGTTTTCAGAATCAAAATTTATATATTTATCAAAAAAAGTTTAAACTTAGACAAATTAAATAGGAAAGGAGCATAAGAACTTGGAATTAAATAATATTTTAGGAAAAATAAGTGATTTTACTAAAGAAGTTGGAGAAAAATTAATTAGTGAATTATCAAGTGCTATAGCCAATAATAAGCTAACAGATGAATCAAAAGTCAAATTACAAGACAAAACTAGGGATATAATAAAAAGTCACGGAGAAGTATATGAAGTAAAAAATAGAGGAGTATACAAATATAGTTTAGACAATGAATATGAGGAACTGCAGAAGGGTATGTACTTAGGTCAAGAAAAAGGATTTTACATTTTAGATGACCAAGGCAATTTAAGATATGATGAAGAATTAAACAAAACAATAAATTCAGAAATTAATATGGAAAAGTCAAGTATTTTAAAAAAACAGCAAAAAGAAGCGATGCAGTTTAGAAAACAGGGAGAAACATATACTGTAGATGAACTTGGAGATGATGAAAGATATGCTTATTTAATAAGAAAGTCAGACAGTAAGGAAATGCAAGACTTTAATATATCAGATGAACTTTATGACAAAATAAAAGAAAATAACAAGAATGGAAAAAAGACAGAATTAACTTGGAATGGAAAAGAGTATGTAGAAAAATAAGAAAAGAGGCTTCGCCACATGCCACGAGCTTTGCTCGGGCTGCCTAATGTAACTTTATCTTGAAATAAAGAAAAAAAAGCTGTTTTTAGGAGATATTCCTAAAACAGCTCATTTATTATTTCTTTGCTATTTTGCAAACTTCTGCAAAAGCTTTTGGATCTGTAACAGCTAGGTCAGCAAGCATTTTTCTATTAATTGTAACATTAGCTTTCTTTAAACCATTTATTAAGGTGCTGTATGTTAAACCATTAATTCTTGCAGCAGCATTTATTCTGATTATCCATAGCTTTCTGAAATTGCTCTTTTTGTCTTTTCTTCCAGCATATGCATAAGCTCCAGACTTCATAACTGCTTGTTTAGCTTGTCTAAATCTATAATGTTTAGCTCCATAATAACCTTTAGCTCTTTTTAATACTTTTTTATGTTTTTTCTTTGTAATTATAGCTGTTTTTACTCTTGCCATTTTTTATTCACCTTCCTTTATTCTATTTACCATATGGTAATAATTTTTTTACATGATTTTTTGAAGTGCTGTCAACATAAGCATTTTGAACGCTTCCTGATGACTTTTGTCTATTTGTTTTATTTCCTAATAGATGTCTTCTATTAGCTTTAGTCCTTTTTACTTTACCTGTAGCTGTAAATTTATATCTTTTTTCAGCTGCCTTATTAGTTTTTAACTTTGGCATAATAAATTCCTCCTTATATTATAGTTATATATAAATTAGCTTTTTTTAGCTAAAATTATAAACAAGTTCTTTCCTTCTAGAATAGGCTTTTTTTCTGCTACTGCTATATCGCTTAAATTTTCGATAAATTGATTTAAGACTTCTTCGCCTTGTTTTACATAGTTAAGCTCTCTACCTCTAAATCTAACAGTAATTCTAACTTTGTTACCATCTTCTAAGAATTTTCTAGCATTTTTAGCTTTAAAATCAAAATCGTGTTTATCAATATTAGGTGTAATTCTAAGTTCTTTAATTTCAAAACTTCTTTGCTTTTTTCTAGCTTCTTTTTCTTTTTTGGATTGCTCAAATTTGTATTTTCCATAGTTCATTATTCTACAAACTTTTGGATTATTATTTGGAGCAACTAAAACTAAATCTAATTTTCTTTCATAAGCAATGTCTAAAGCTTTGCTTAATGGCATTGTACCAAGTTTCACGCCTTTTTCATCGATAACCTGAACTTCATTTGCTCTAATTTGTTCATTGATTGGTAATTCTTGTTTTATATTAAAACACCTCCTAAAATAGTAAAATAAAATTTTACTTGTACTTAAGAATCTTTTTATTAATCTAAAATACGTATAGTGAACATATTTTAACAAAATAAAAAGATTGGTTATTAAAGCCAATCATTCTCAAACATATTTATAAAAAACAATCAAACTTTTTATAATTTTAACATAATAAAAAAGCTTTTGTTTATATAAAATATAATTAACCTTTTCCTTAATAGTGAAGGTGAGAATGCAACTTCTACTTTAATACATAAGTAATAATACACTATTTTTAGGGCTTTGTCAATAGCCTTTAATAGAAAATGTTACTTTATTACAATTTCAAGACAATAATTGACAAAAAGCGACTTTAATATTACAATAATATTAGGTGAATATTATGGTAAAAAAGTCAAAATTGTGGGTATATATATTAGTAACAGTAATAGCCGTAGCAATAGTTATAGCTATTATTTTTGGTATTTATTTAACTAAAAGTGTATCATATGCATCAGAACAAACAAAAACTGTTGCCATAGAAATACCTATAACGCCACAAGATAACACTAAAAAAATAGACATAGAAGAAATCGTAGAAAATAATACAAAAGTACAAAAAATTGAAGTACTAGAAGAACAAGAAACAGATGTAGAATTTACTACACAATACATTGAAAATAGTTCCCTTGCTAAAGGAAAAATGCAAGTATTACAAGAAGGCGTAGATGGAAAACAAAATGCTATACTAAAAAATATATATGAAGGGGATGAACTTATTTCATCAACTCAAGTTTCTTCAAGAATAACAAAAGCATCAGTAGATAAAATAGTACAAATTGGTACGGGTGCATATTCAAATAATTATGTACCTGTTGTAGGAGATATTTTGCAAGCAACATCTACAACTCTTGCAATTAGGCTAAATCCAGATGAAAATTCAGATAAAGTAATAACAATAAATAAAGGTGATAAAGTAACGCTAAAGGCAAAACAAAACGATTGGTACTATGTATCATATGACAATTATTTAGGATGGGCAAAATCTGAGAGTCTAGCATATGTGGATCCTAATGGAACAGGAGATGGTGATGAAAATAACATCCAATATACCAAAGAGCAACTAACTCAAAACTTAGGATTTAGCATGCTTTTAAATAGGCCAAGCGGATTAACATTAGATCAATTTAGACAAATATTTGAAAATGATTCTAACGATGTAAATGATGTATTTAAAAATAATGCTGATTATTTTTACTACATAGAGCAACAATATAATATAAATGGTATATTTGTAGCAGCAGTTGGTATACACGAAAGTGGCTGGGGAACATCAAGTATTTCAAAAAATAAGAAAAATTTATTTGGGTATGGAGCATATGATAGTGATCCGTCAGGCAGTGCATATACCTTTCAATCATATTCAGAAGGTATTGACTTAGTGGCACGTGTATTTGTTAAATATTATCTAAATCCAGCAGGAACACCTATATATGGTGGAGAAACTGCAACAGGTACATATTTTGAAGGAGCAACATTAACAGCTGTAAATACAAGATATGCCACTGATAAAAATTGGGCAAATGCAGTATATAAATGGATGACATATTTGTACAATAAATTATAGATATTATATTTAAGCAAAATGCCTTAAAATATATATTAAATTGATAAACAAAGTTACAAAATTTACTTGCTATTTTAAGCGGATTAGTGTATTATATAATATATGTAAAATTATTGAAACAATGGAAAATTTCAAATAAAATGATAGAATAAAAGAAGGGAGCAAAGTTAATGAGAAAAGTACTTATAGTTTTTGCAATTATAATAAGCATAATAGGTATAAATTCTGTATATGCTGCAAATACTACTGTAGAAAATGAAATAATATCACAAGAAACAAAAAGTCAACTAGTAGAAATAAAAGATAAAGAATTACAATCAATTGAAGATTATAACGAAGCATATGGAAGCAATACATATGGACTAGTTGCATATATACTAGATAAAGTAAGGGTATATAGTATTCCAGTAGCCTTTTTAGGAATTGCAATAGCAGCAATTTATCAATATGTAATAGGAATTAGAAAGTTAGATGTTAGAGACAAAGGTTTTGGAGCTATGATTGGCATAGTAACAATGCTTATTATATGCCAAGTGCTACCACTTATTTTTGCTATAGTAGTAAAAGGTTGGAGGGGTTAACAAATGAAAGTTTTATTTGCAGTAAGTAATGATAATATATCAGCTTCTATAATTAAGAAGTACCAAGAAAAATATAAGGAAATAATAACAAGTAAAAATGTATATTACTTTAATGCAATAATAAAAGAATTACAAAAAGATAAAACATATGATGCAGTAGTAATTGGAGAAGATTTAGAACCAATTTCAAATAATAATTATGATACAATAGACAAATTTATTTTTGATAAATTAGATAATATTAGTGATGAAGCATATAAATCTACAGGTGAAGATATTCCAATAATATTAATATGTTCGGACAGAAGAACAAAGGCAGATGGACTTTTAATCAAATTATTTGGAATAGGTATTTATAATGCTCTTCTAGGAAATGATAGAAATATAGATATGGTTTGCAATTTAATTAACAAACCAAGAAGTAAAAAAGAAGCTAAAAATTATTACAAAATAGATTCAGAAGATGTTAATTATAAACCCGAAAGTGAATCAGAAGTTAGTGAAAATGAAATAAAAAATATCTTAAATCATTACAAAAAAATAGGGAATAATGAGAAAAAATGTATTGAAAGTTTTGACAGTATAGCAAGTCAGTATAATGATACTCAACTTAGAATAATAGTTAAATTTTTACCAAACACAGTAAAATCAATATTAGAAAAAGGTTCTCCAAGATATCAAAAACTTGTTAATGGAGGAACTGTTTTAACAAATGGCAATTATGTTCCATATAGTCCAAATCAAAATAATGTAAAGAAACCTAATATAGACTTTATAACAAAAGATATAGAAAAGCCAAATATTACTGAGCCAGTAATAATTCCAAAGACTATAGATATAGAAAATGATATGCAAAGAAATAATAAAATTAATCAATCAAATGTAGGGGCTAATCAGTTAAATACACCAGTTAGTCAACCCAATACGGTAACTAGCCAATTAAATCCAGTATTTACTCAACCAAATACTGGAGCTAGCCAACTAAATACACCAGTTAGTCAACCAAGTGCAGTGGCTAACACAATAAATACGCCAGTTAGTCAACAAAGTGTAGTAGCTAGCCAATTAGATACAACAACTAGTCAAATTAATACTGCAATTAGTCAAAATAACAAAGAAGAAGGCACTCAAATACAAAATCAAAATGCAGAAGTAGTGCATGTAAAAAGAAGGGGAAGACCAAAAAAGATAAATGCAGAAACTAATGTAAATGAAACAAAAGAAAATCAAGACATAAATAGTGTTCAACCTACCGTTGAGTCAGAAGTACAGCCAGTAAAAAGAGGCAGAGGAAGACCAAAGAAGGCTAATGTAGTTGCATCAGACTTAGAACAAAAAAATAGTGTTGAAAAAAATGAACCAGAACAAAATATGCCTAAATTGAGAGAACAAACAGCTCTAGCAGAACAAAATGCATTTAATTTATTTGAACTAGGAAAAGAAGAACAAAATAATGACATGAGTAATCAAAATAGCAATATTACTAGTCAAAATAATAGTACTGGTATGGATAATAATTCAATTAATAATGACATAAACTTGTTTGATATGGGAAACTCTTATGGCAATGAATTTATGCAAGAAACTGCACAGAGTCAATATGATACGCCAAATGTGCAAAATCCATATAACATAGGAGCAGAACAACAAAATATACAAAATCCATATAATGTAGGAGCAGAACAACAAAATATACAAAATCCATATAATGTAGGGGCAGAACAACAAAACATGCAAACTCCATATAATATAGGTGTAGATCAGCAAAATGTACAAACTCCTTACAATACAGGTGTAGAACAAAACTATTTCAATATAGAAAATACTAATGATATGACTCAAACAAATCCAAAATCATATTATGAGCAAAGTAATTTTGTTGCACAAAATAAAATAGTTGCTTTTGTAGGTACAAGCAAAAATGGAACATCATTTATTGTTAATAATCTTGCGGAACTTTTAGCACAAAAAGGAATAAAAACAGCTATATTAGATTTGACTAAAAACAAGAATTCTTATTATATGTTTACAGACAATGATCAAAGACTAATGCAAATTGCTACGCAAAGCATTAAGAACTTAGAAAATGGAATTGCACAAGGTGTAGAGGTAAATAAAAATTTAACTGTTTATACAGCATTACCAGATGAAATAGATGATAATGAAAATTTTGAAGCAATTCTTCAAACTCTAGATAACAATTACTCAGCAATATTAATGGATTGTGATTTTGCTACAGATATCAATTACTTTATCAAAGCAACAGAAATTTATCTTGTTCAATCAATGGATGCACTTACAATTCAGCCACTTACTCAATTTCTAAGTGAATTAAAATTAAAAAATGCTCTAAATGAAAACAAATTAAGAGTCATAATAAACAAGGAAATGAAACTAAAAATTTTAAATGACAAAATGATATTAGGTGGAATGGCAAAATATAATGAACCATCCATGACTCTTCAAAGGGATTTATTTAATCCTGCAACAATAAAATATGTAACAATTCCTTTTGAAATGCAAACTTATGCAAGATATTTAGAAGCAATAGCCATTTGTCAAATTTCTTTGAGTGGATATTCACAAACATTTCTAAATAGTTTAGAGCAACTTGCTAATATGGTATATCCATTAATTTCGGGAGGAAATTATACCAATTATTCTCCAAATTATGAAAAAGCCGAAAAGAGAGGATTCTTTAAAAGCAAAAACAAAAAGCAACCACCAACTCAATTCTCATCAGGTGTAAATGATACATTAAATAAAATGAGATCCAACTATTAAAACATTATTAGTCATATATGAAGATAAATCATTGGAAAACATTATAGATAAAAGAGGTGATATGAGTGATATTAATTGTTATAACAGTATTAGTTATTATTGTTTTAACATTAATTATATACAACTATTCAGTGCACAAAAAAATAGAAACATATAGTAATTTAAATCAAAGAATAACTAGTTTAAACGTTTTACAAGAGTTTATGAAAACTCTAGGCGAAACATCAAGTATACAAGAAAAATTAGAAAATATTAATGATATATTAATAAGTAAATATTCTATTAAATATTCAACAATAGTAGTTTTTAACGGTGCTGAATATGTTGTAAAAGCCTCTAATGTAGATAAAAAGCATTGGGATGCACTAAGAAATTTACAAAACGATCCTGTATTTGGTGATAGTATAAAAACAGCTACACCAAAATATGTAACTGTAGAAAATGAAAATGAAAAATTACCATATCAAAAAATGGAATTTGGTAGAGCAAAATGTGCAATGTTTTTCCCTTTATATGTAGATAATGTATATATAGGTTATTGGATAATAGAAGGAAGTAAGCCTCATGAGTTTGACCATATAGATTCAACTATACTTGAGGTAGTTAGAAACAATATTGTTACGATTTTAAAGACAGTAGAAAATCAAGCTACAATAGAAAATATTGTTCGTGATGACTTATATTCAGGTTTAAAGTCAGCAGAATATTTATATGGAGAAGGCAAAAAAATAATAGATAAATATACTACGTCAGCAATATGTTTATTTAAGATAGTAAATCTTCCAGAAATAAATACACAAATAAGTAGAAAAACAGGTGATAAAACAATAACTGAAGTGGCAAATTTTGTTAGAAAAAATTTGGCTCAAGAGTATGTATTTGTAAGATATATGGGACCAAAATTTGCAATAGTATTTTCTGGAGTAGATAAAGGTGGCGTATATAATTTTATGTTGGAATTGAAAAACAAAATGGAAGCTCTAGATATATTAGCAGCAGCCGATTATGTACATAGTGATGATGAAGATGTTATAGTAAGTCCTAAAATAAGAGTAGCAATATCTACATATTATAAAGGTACAGCTTTAGATGGAGCTTTTAAAAAGTTAGAAGAATATATAGACTTATCTAATGAAAATACAATAAAAGAAATATAAAATCTAGAAAAATTCTTTAAAAATAAGGAGGACTTTTTGATGGGTATAGATGAAACAATGAAATTTGATGTAGAAAAAGAACAAAATGCTAGAACTAAAGAGATATTAAAAGAAGTATATAATGCACTAGAAGAAAAAGGATATAATCCAATTAATCAAATTGTTGGATATATATTATCTGGTGATCCAACATATATAACTAGTCATAAAGGAGCTAGAAATTTAATTAGACAAGTAGAAAGAGACGAGTTATTAGAAAAAATGGTAAAAGAGTATATAGATAACGATTAAGTTATAAACATCTTATTCAATAATGAATAAGATGTTTAATATATATAAAAAGTAGGTATAAATTTTATGAGTAGAATTTTAGGAATAGATTATGGTGTAGCTAGGACAGGAATAGCAATAACTGACGAGCTAGGAATAACAGCCCAAGGTTTAGAAACTATAACATCAAATGGAAATGATAAAATAATATTAAAAAGATTGGCCGAAATAGTAGAACAATATAAAGTAGGTACATTTGTAATTGGTAATCCACTTAATATGGATGGAACTAAAAGTGAAAGAACTTATGAAACAGAAAATTTTATACATAAACTAAAATCAAGATTTAATAAAATAATCATCGTATCTGTAGATGAAAGACTTACAACTGTAGAAGCACACAAAACTATGAATTTTCTAAATATTGATAATAGAAAAAAGAAACAAATAGTTGATACTATTTCTGCTGTTTATATTTTGGAAAGTTATATTAATAAGAAAAATACTTGATTTTTAGGCAAAAATAGTGTAAAATAAAATATAGTTTTTTGAATAAATTAATTTAAGGGGGAAATAATAATGGCAACAGTATATTCAGCAGGTGATTTTAGAAATGGAACAACATTTGAAATGGATGGAAATGTTTATAGAGTTGTTGAATTCCAACATGTAAAACCAGGAAAGGGTTCAGCTTTTGTTAGAACAAAAATAAAAAATGTTATAACAGGAAGTGTTTTAGAAAAAACATTTAACCCATCAGAAAAATTTCCAGCAGCAGAAATTGAAAAGAAAGAAATGCAATATTTATACGAAGATGGTGGACTATATTACTTTATGGACAATGAAACATATGAACAAATACCTTTAAACAAAGAACAATTAGGAGATAGTTTAAAATTCCTAAAAGAAAATATGAACGTAAAAGTTCTATCATATAAAGGCAAGGTATTTTCAATAGAACCACCAATATTTGTAGAACTAGAAGTAAAATACACAGAACCAGGTTTCTCTGGAAATACAGCAACAACATCAGGCAAACCTGCAACACTTGAAAATGGCTATGAGCTTACAGTCCCTATGTTTGTAAATATAGGTGATATAGTTAGAGTAGACACAAGAACAGGTGAATACATGGAAAGAATTTAAAGTTTTAATCACAATTTTATCATTCAACAGATAAAGTTGGTATTTGAAAGGAGATTCTATGATAGAACCTAAAGATAAGTTTGCAAAAATATTATCTGATTTAGAAAGAGAGATAAAAGATCCTCATGATTTAGAAATTGCTAAAAACAAATTATTAGAAATATGTATAATGTTTGTAGACATTACAAATAGAGCAATGGACAATAGTAATCAATATGACGAGTTGTCTAATAAAATTGATGCTGTACAAAAGTCTTTAAAAAAGATAGAAGAAGACATATATATTGATGAAAATGAAGATGAAGATAATGAAATTTTTAGTCAAGACCAAATGCACGATAATGATATAAATATGGATGAAGATTATGAATTTGAAATTCAATGTCCATATTGTAATTATGATTTTGTGGTAGGTCAAGATGCTGACTTAAAAGATGAAATAGAATGTCCAAAATGTCATAAAGAAATAGAGCTTGATTGGGATGATTATTGTGACGGAGAATGTGATAATTGTGCAAGTATATGCTATAATGCAGATTTAGAAAACAAAATGGAAAATGAAAGTTATGATGAAAATTCTTCACAAAGTGAAAGTTATTTAGCAGAAGATGAAGCTCAGTACAATGTAGATGAAGGAACAGAAAACAGTACTTTAATTGACAATAACAATCAATTAAGGTCAAATCAAAACGCTATAAATAAACAACCAAACAGTAAATCTAATAATACTAAAAATAAACAAAACAATCAAGTTGAAAATACACAAAATAAAGAAATAATAAAAGATCAAAACAATCCAATAAATGAAAATGAAGACGATATGTAAAATAAAAGCATTTAACTATTAAAAGTAGTTAAGTGCTTTTTGCATTGTTAAATAATTGATACTCAAATGCCAAACAATATATCTATTTTTGCATTCTCGGCGCGGGTCGCTGCTTGCTCCAGCTTGAAAATGAAAAATAGACATATTGCTTTGACATTAATATAAAAATTGTTTTAAAAAAAGTCCAAAGGATTTACAGCTTCTCCATCAACCTTAATTGTTAAATGCAAATGACATCCAGTAGTAGCACCATTTGTAGGGTTACCATTACTATCTTTATAAGGATTATTATTAATACCGTATACATTTTTAGGGCCAACATGAGCTATTAGCTGACCTTTTTCAACATAATCGTTTCTATTCACAATGTAATGTGGAGATAAATGGCAATAAGAAACAGAGATATTATCATATTTATCAAGTTCTAAAACAATGGTATATCCGCCACCAGCTCCCCAACTTGCAAAAGTAATTGTTCCACTTTCTACAGCATAGATATTTGTACCATTTGAAGCTGGTATATCTATACCAGAATGGTAAGTTGATGCACCTGATGTAGGAGACTCACGTTTACCAAAATAAGATGAAATATATGTATAACCAGGAAGTGGCCAAAAAAAGCCATCACCGCTTAAAAGCAATTGTTCATAATATTCATCTGAATAAGCTAAATTAGTAGAATAAAATATTGGTACAAAAAGCATACAAACAACTAAAATAAAAATAATTAAAAAAATAAAGCACTTATTGAAATTTTTTAACATAATAACTCCAATCTAAGTGCCCCCCGAAAAGATTAATTTAGCTAAAATATTATTTCACAAGACATGAGAAATAATAAAAATACTTTATACTAATATGCATAAAGTAAATAATTGGCAGGGGTAGAAGGATTTGAACCCTCACGCACGGTTTTGGAGACCGGAATGCTACCATTAACATCATACCCCTATGACTTGTAACAAATATAATCATAACACAAAAGTTTCATTTAATCAAGTAGGTTTGCAAAAGTAATTTTAAATTTTCATATTATATGGTTACAGTTCAGTAATATAAACATTCATATAAAAAAATATTATTTACAAACCAATGTTCGTGTGATAAAATATAACAAAATAATTAGCGAAAGTTTGAGGAAAATTCATGCTAGATTTAAACAAAGATGTAAAATATGTAAAAGGAGTAGGACCAAATAAAGCAAAGCTACTCAACAAATTAAACATATTTACACTAAAAGACCTAATTACATATTATCCAAGAGATTATGAAGATAGAAGTATAATAACAAGCTTAAGAGATGTAAAAGATGGAGAAAAATATACGATAGAAGCGGTAGCCTTAACAGAGGTT
This sequence comes from uncultured Clostridium sp., assembly GCA_930980675.1. Next base: position 1,964 of record CAKNIU010000017.1, on the reverse strand, counting down.
AACGTAAGATACATAAATAGAAATAGAAGTTTAGAAAAGCTATTAATAAAAGATGATACAGATAGTGCAGTAGTTACTTGGTTTAATCAACCATATGTAAAAGACAACATAAAAAAAGGGCAAAAATATAGATTTTATGCAAAAGTATCTATAAAAAATGGTGTAATAGAATTAAACAGCCCAACATATGACAGCATAGAAAAAACTAAAAATACAGGAAAAATAATACCATTATATCCACTAACAAATTCATTATCTCAAAACAGTATTAGACAAATAATAGAGAATGGGATAAAACTAGTAAACAATGAGTTACCAGAGGTATTGCCGGAATATCTAATAAAAGAATACCATTTAATGGACATAAATACAGCGACACGCGAAATCCATTTTCCAAAAGATTTTGCAAATTTTAATAAAGCAAGAAAAAGACTTGTGTTTGATGAACTTTTATCAATGCAATTAGGGTTGTTAGAGTTAAAATATGAAAATAATGAGCAAGTAAAGGGCATAAAGTATGACAAAAATGTACAAATGTCAGATGTAATAAACAATTTACCATTTAAATTAACAAAGGCTCAGCTAAGAGTTTTAGAAGATATAAACAAAGATATGGAAAATGAAAAGCCAATGAATAGACTACTTCAAGGAGATGTTGGCTCTGGTAAAACAGTAGTATCAATGATCGCAGCATATAAAGCAGTAAAGAGTGGCTATCAGGTAGCAGTTTTAGCACCAACCATGATTTTAGCAAAGCAGCATGTTCAAAACTATAAAAAAACATTAGAACAATATGGCATAGTTTGTGAAGAACTAGTAGGTGGAATGACAGCCAAAAGAAAAAAGGAAGTACTAGAAAAAGTAGAAAATGGAGAAGTAGATATATTAATAGGTACACATGCACTTCTTGAAGAAAATGTAGTTTTCAAAAAATTAGGTTTAGTTGTAACAGATGAGCAGCACAGATTTGGTGTAAAACAAAGAGCAAAAATAGTAGCAAAAGGTGACAATCCAGATGTACTAGTAATGACAGCCACACCAATACCTAGAACATTGGCTTTAATACTATATGGAGATCTAGATATATCTATTATTGACGAGCTTCCACCAAATAGAAAAAAGATAGAAACATATGCAGTAAGCAAAAGATATGAAGAAAGAGTAAATAATTTTATAAAACAGCAAGTGTTAGAAGGCAGGCAGGCATACATAGTTTGTCCATTAGTAGAAGAAGGCGAAGATGAAAGTACAGCCAATTTAAAAGCAGTAACAGAGCTTTATGAAAAATATAAAAACGAAGTATTCAAAGATTTTAAAGTAGAGTATTTGCATGGTAAAATGAAATCAAAAGAAAAAGATGATATAATGGCAAAATTTAAAAATGGAGAGATACAAATACTTATATCAACAACAGTAATAGAAGTAGGTGTAGACGTACCAAATGCAAGTGTAATGGTAATAGAAAATGCCGAAAGATTTGGACTAGCACAGCTTCACCAATTAAGAGGAAGAGTAGGAAGAGGAGAATACTCATCATATTGTATATTAAAATACAATGGAGGAAGTGATATAACAAGACAAAGAATGGAAACAATGACAAAAACAGATAATGGATTTGTTATAGCAGGAAAAGACTTAGAATTAAGGGGTTCAGGAGAATTTTTTGGAACAAAACAACATGGACTTCCAGAATTCAAAATAGCAAACCTATTTAAAGACATGGAAGAGCTAAAAGAAGTACAAGCATTAGCAATAGAAATAATACAAAAGGATCCAAGATTAGAAAAAGAAGAAAATAAACCATTAAAACTATTAGTAAGAGAAAAATTTACTTCAAAAGAAGAAATAACAATATAAGATTTTGTTGAAAAAACAAAATAAAAAATATATAATTAAGAAAAACAAAGGAGAGCAAACAAATGACAAAAATCGCTGAAAGCCTTGGGGCTGTATATATATATATA
>CAKNIU010000016.1 GCA_930980675.1 uncultured Clostridium sp. | reverse complement strand
ATTTGTACAAAACTTTATTAAAGTATATTAGACAAAACTAAAACTTATGACAAAACAAAAAATTTTAATTTGCATATTATATACAAATGTGATAAAATGTGCGTGGTGAGCAAAGATATTTACTCACATTAAGCATATTGACTAAGGAAAATAATTTGAATTAAGAATATTACATTTGAAAGGAATTGAGAAATATGGCTAATTACATTGAAATTTTAAAAGCTAATAATCAAGAACACTTATTAAACTATTTAAAAATGGCAAATGAAAACGGGAAAAAAGAATTAATTAAAGAAATTGAAAATATTAATTTCGATGAATTAAAAGAATTATATAAGATAAGTAAAAAAGATAAAGAAAAGGCATTAGAAAGTCAATTAATTGAACATATTAAATTTGTAGATAAATATAAAATGAATGAAGATGATTTTAATAAATACAAAGAGGCAGGAGAGAAGATTATTAAAAATGGAGAATATGCAGTAGTTACAATGGCAGGAGGTCAAGGAACAAGACTTGGACACAATGGACCTAAAGGCACTTTTTTGCTTGATGTTAAGCCTAAGCCAAAGTATTTGTTTGAAATATTAGCAGATGGAATAAAAAGAGCAAATGAAAAGTATGGAGTTACTTTAAATTGGTACATAATGACAAGTACAGAGAATAATAAAAAAACAGAAGAATTTTTCGAAGAGCATAATTATTTTGCTTATCCAAAAGATAAAATTAAATTCTTTAAACAAGGCAATTTGCCTTTAATTAGTGAAGATGGCAAGCTTTTGGTTGATGAAAACTTACATATTAAATATGCGGCAGATGGAAATGGTTGCATTTATAAATCTATGAGACTAGACGGTGTACTTGATGATATGAAGCAAAAAGGCATTAAGTGGGTATTTATTGGAGCAGTAGATAATGCTTTACTTAATATGGTTGATCCAATATTACTTGGTTTAACTTCATGCGATGGAAATCAAATTGGCTCAAAATCAGTTGTAAAAAGAAGCCCAGAAGAACCTGTTGGCGTATTTTGCAAAAGAAATGGTAAACCTGGTGTGATTGAATATACTGAACTTCCAACAGAAATGGCTCATGAAGTAGATGAAGAAGGTGAGCTACTTTTTGGTGAGTCACATATTATGTGTAATTTATACAGTATTGACGCTTTAGATAAAATAAGCAAAGAAAAATTACCTTATCATAGTGCTCATAAAAAAGCACCTTACATGAATGAAAAAGGCGAATTTGTTAAGGTCACAAAGCCAAATGCATATAAGTATGAAGCCTTTATATTTGACGGATTTACGTATTTCGACAATATTTCAATTCTAAGAGGTAGAAGAAATGAAGATTTTGCACCAGTTAAAAATGCAGAAGGACCAGATAGTCCAGCAACTGCAGTGGAATTATATAATAATTATTGGAAGGTATAGAGTTACAGTTCATAATATTGGTCTTTGTAAAATATTATAATATTGAGCTGAAATGTTTAGAAAGGATTTCGAAAATGGAAGATTGTAAAATTTCAAATTTATATAATTTAGATGAAACCATAGCAAAACCATTGCTAGAAAAATATATTTACCCTTGGGATGTATTACCACATATAGAAGAGTTTATTTTAGAACTAGGAAAGAGTCTAAATAAAGACGAATATGAACAACTAGGGGAAAATGTGTGGATACATAAGTCTGCAAAAGTATATAAATCAGCGTATATAGGAGAAAATTGCATTATATGTGAAGGTGCAGAGGTAAGACATTGTGCATTTATTAGAAAAAATGCAATTATAGGAAAAAATGCAGTAGTAGGAAATTCTACAGAACTTAAGAATGTTATTTTGTTTAATAATGTTCAAGTGCCACATTACAATTATGTAGGAGATTCAATATTAGGGCTTAAGTCTCATATGGGAGCTGGCTCGATAACTTCAAATATAAAATCAGATAAAAAGCCAATTATTATTAAAAATGGAAAACAAAAAATAGAAACAGGTATGAAAAAAATCGGAGCAATGATTGGTGACAATGTTGAAGTTGGATGCGGAAGTGTGCTAAATCCGGGAACAATAATCGGAAAAAATACTAATATATATCCACTTTCATCAGTTAGAGGTGTGGTAAAACCTAATAGTATTTATAAGAATCAAAATGAGATTGTAGAAAAAATGTAATTTAATCATATGGTAAAATAAATTTTCAAAAAGGTATAAAATTTGTCATATGTACAAGTGGGATTATTAGTAGCAATACTTATTAATAGTAAAGCAGTAGATTTTATAGTTACTGGCTGTGGAACTGGCGAGGGGGCTATGCTTGCTTTAAATAGTTTTCCGATAAAGATATGCCTACAATTTTAAAAGAAATTGACCAAGAATTTTTATATGAAACAATAAACACAAATCAATTTAAAGAGAATTTCTTCAAATATGCAGAAGATGGAGAAATAAAAGACATAATAAAAAAAGTGCTAAAAATAGCTTAATTTATATAAAAGTCTGCACAGGCGTAAAAATAGACTCATAAAATTTAAAAAATTTCCTTTACTTATTTTCAAAAATGTGCTATAATAAATATGTGTTAGAAAGAGGGAATTATACCTATAAGAGCACACAAATGTTGGAAAGGAGCTGACTACAATTGTTTAATATAGGAGATAATATCGTATACCCAATGCACGGTGCAGGTACAATATCATCAATAGAAGAAAAAGAAGTTTTAGGAGAAAAACAACAATACTATATAATAAAAATGCCGGGCGAAGTAATGGTAATGGTTCCAACAGCAAAAGCAGAAGCTATGGGCGTTAGGAATGTTATAGACGAAAAAAGTGCGAATAGTGTACTTCAAGTTTTAGAAAAAGATGAAACTGAAATGTCTAATAATTGGAATAAACGTTACAGAGAAAACCTAGACAAAATGAAAACAGGCGACATTTACGAAGTAGCAGATGTCGTTAGAAATTTAAGTTTTAAACAAAAAGAAAAAGGAACTTTATCAACTGGTGAGAAAAAAATGTTACTTAATGCAAAACAAATTCTTGTTAGTGAATTAGTTTTAGCAGAACATTCTTCTAAAGAAGAAATAGAAAAACTAATAGACAACAAAATAGATATGTCATACAAAGAATACAGAGTTCCAACAGAAGCAAAAATAGACTTACAACAAAATGCTGTAAACAAATTTATACCATTTAATGGAGCAGCAAATGCTTAAATAATTAAAAATTTAGTATGACTAAATTACACAATTATAATTATTACACAGCTTTTAAAAAAATATAATTAAAATGAATTAAACTAAAAACAGACTATATAGGTGGACTTCAAAACAATAAGTCCACTAATATTTTGAACCTTGATAAATATTATGTAAATATGCATTTCTTTACATAAAATGTAGACTTTTGTAATTTTAAGAAGGATTTAGTTTACATATGTCGAATAATAATAGTATGAGTATAAAGAAGGATTGTTTAAAGTGAGATATAGTGATGAATTATTAGAAGAAATTAGAAGCCGTAATGATATCATAGATGTCATATCACAATATGTTACATTAAAAAGAAGTGGAAGAAACTATTTTGGTTTATGCCCATTTCACAATGAAAAGTCACCATCATTTTCAGTTTCGCCAGATAAGCAAATTTTTCATTGCTTTGGTTGTGGTGTTGGTGGCAATGTTTTTCACTTCATACAAAAAATAGAAAATATCAGCTTTGTAGAAAGTGTGCAAATTCTTGCAGAAAGGGTAGGAGTTAAATTACCTACACTTACAAGTTATGAAGATGAAAAAGTAGCTAAACTTAAAGCTAAGGTTTATGATGTTAACCAATTTACAGCAGAGTTTTATCACAAAAATTTATACAGACCAGAATCAAAACCAGGTCAAGAATACATAAAAAAGCGTAAATTAGACAATAATACATTAAAGTCGTTTATGATAGGCTATTCGGGTCAATTTGATGAATTATATAAAGCTTTGCGAAAAGAAGGATTTGAAGATGAAGAAATTTTAGCTTCGGGCTTAGTAAATAAAAGCGAAAAAGGAATGTACATTGATAGATATCGTAATAGAGTCATGTTTCCAATACAAGATGTAAGAAACAGAGTAATTGCCTTTGGTGGTAGAGTTTTAGATGACAGCAAACCTAAGTACATAAACTCACCAGAAAATATTGTTTACAGTAAAGGTCGTAACTTATTTGGACTAAACGTAGCAAAAAGGTTTAATCCAGGTGTTATGAAAAGATTACTTATTGTTGAGGGCTACATGGATGCAATCTCATTATTCCAAAGAGGAATTACAAATGTTGTAGCATCACTTGGAACAGCACTTACAGATGCACAAGGCAGGCTACTTCGAAAATCTACAGAGCAAGTTATACTTGGCTATGATGCAGATGGAGCAGGACAAGCAGCTATAGTTAGAGGTATGGAAATACTCCAAAGCATGGGTTGTGACATCAGGGTTTTACAAATAAGTGGAGCAAAAGATCCTGACGAATTTGTTATAAAATATGGTCCGGATAGATTCAAAAAATATATGGACGACGCAATATCTGTAGTAGAATACAAAGTTAAAAACCTTAAAAAAGAGCTTAACACAGATAATGTAAGTGACAAAATTAAATTCTTAAATGCAATTGCTAAAATACTTTCAGAAGTAAATAACAACATGGAAAGAGAAGTATATGTTGATAAAATTGCGCAAACATACAATATTTCAAAACAAGCAATTTATGCAGAGATCAATAAACGATTATATTCAAGCAAAGGTGCAAGCCCTAAAACTTTAGAGGCTAAACCTAATGTAATTAGACCAAAACAAGAAGAAAAAGTTGATGAGCAAACATCAAGACGAGAACAAATGGTAATATATCTTTTAATTAACTATCCCAAAGAAGCATTTGAACGAATAAAACAAATAGTTAGCATAGAAAGCATCAAATCTGAGAAAAATAAAAATATAATTCAAGTTTTATATGATAAATTATCTCCAAATGAAAGTATAGATAATGTCTTAAACTGGTTTGAAGATAGTGATACTATTAACTATATTAGCGGAATTTTGGCTTATGATTTTGAAATAACAGATGTAGAAAAGGGAATAGAAGATATAGAAAAAGTGTATAAAAAACATAATTTAGTTATGAGAAGAAATGAAATTATTAGTAAACTAAATGATAGTTCTATCTCAAAAGAAGAATCATCAAACTTAGGTAAAGAGCTGAATGCTATTATAATAAACTTAGCAAAGATTAAATAAAGTATGCATATATATTAAAATTTACTTTAATAGTAAAATGTTATTTCTAGGAAGGAAAGAATTAAAAATGAATAAGAAATCAAAAAAGAAAGTTGTAAAAAAGGATAAGAAGAAAGATATTAAAGTAGCAATTAATTTAATAGATAGTGCTAGAATGGCACATAAGGAGCAAAAAGAAGGAAATAATAAAGTAAAGGAAAAGAAACCAGCTAGAGCTAAGAGAGGTAAGTCACCAGAGGAAATTCAAAAAATTATTTCAGATGTTAAATCAAAAGGAAAGATAACATATGGCGAACTTGCGTCTAAAATAGGTAATGCTACTGCAGAACAAATTGACGAAATATTTAATGCACTAGAAAATAGTGGTATAGATGTTTTAAAAGATGACATGGAAGATATTGAACCAAATGCAGAAGATTTAGAAGAAGTTGAAAGCATAGATATTGAAGATATAGATGTTGATAACTTAGAAGGTGTAAGCATAGATGATCCTGTTAGAATGTATTTACGAGAAATAGGAAAAATACCACTTTTAACATATGAGCAAGAATTAGACTTGGCTAAAAAAATTCTAGAAGGAGATGAAGCAGCTAAACAAAAATTGGCTGAATCAAACCTAAGACTTGTTGTAAGTATAGCTAAAAAGTACGTTGGTAGAGGTATGCTATTTTTAGACCTTATCCAAGAAGGAAATATGGGGTTAATTAAAGCTGTAGAAAAGTTTGATTATACAAAAGGATACAAATTTAGTACTTATGCAACATGGTGGATAAGACAAGCTATTACTAGAGCCATAGCGGATCAAGCAAGAACTATAAGAATCCCAGTTCATATGGTTGAAACCATAAATAGACTTATAAGAACATCTAGACAATTATTACAACAAAATGGTAGAGAACCTACACCAGAAGAAATAGCAAAAGAAATGGATGTTTCAGTGGAAAGAGTATTAGAAATACAAAAAATAGCTCAAGATCCTGTATCGCTTGAAACTCCAATAGGTGAAGAGGACGATAGTCATTTAGGAGACTTTATACAAGATGATGACTCTCCATCACCACAAGATGCTGCATCTTATACAATGCTTAAAGAACAACTTGATGAAGTAATGTCAACTTTAACTCCAAGAGAAGCAAAAGTATTAAGATTAAGGTTCGGATTGGATGATGGTAAGGCTAGAACTCTTGAAGAGGTTGGAAAAGAATTTCAAGTAACACGTGAAAGAATTAGACAAATTGAAGCAAAAGCTTTAAGAAAATTAAGACATCCAAGTAGAAGTAAAAAACTAAAAGAGTATATTTAAAAAGAACGATTGGGGCAAGCCTCAATCGTTTTTATTATATAGGAAAAATCAAGTTTTTCCTATATAATAAAACGGTCCATTCCTGATTGAAAACTATGTTATTAAAAAAATAAATTATTGATAATCACCTGAAAATATGGTATAGTAACTTTAAAATAAAATTTTGAAAAAATATTTACAATAAAAAATACAAGGGGAGATAGAAGTGAAAAGATTTTTCAGTATAATTGGAATAATATTTTTAGTGATAGTTATATCTTTGAACCTGATTTTTACAGCAGATTTAGATGCTTCAGAGCATATAACAATAAGCTATAATAATATTTTTTACATTATAGGATTGATAGTTATAGGCTTAATAATCTATTTTGTTTCAAATATTTTGAATAAATATTTATATAAAGATGAAAAAAAGAAAAAACTAAGAAAAATACTTTTTATATCTGCAATAAGTATTTATATAATAGCAGATATACTTTGGACGATTTTTGTAAGAGCTCCAATAGTTGGTGACCAAGTTCATGTAAATTCAATGGGCCAGCTATTTTACAGGGGATATGATGAGGAAATAATTAATAGTGATACATATGCAGGAATTCCACTTGGAGAATATATTCAAGCATATAATCAACAAATACCACAAGCATTTTTATATAGTTTATTTTTTAGGCTTATTCATATTGATGAATTCGGAACTCCTAGAGCGTTAAATGTTATAGCAATCATTATAATACTTGTAGCAATATATAAAATAGGTAATATGATTTCAAAAAACCATAAAATAAATAAGGTAAGGCTAATGGTATTGTTCTTGACATTTTTATCATTACCAATGCTTTCAACTTTTGTGTATGGAGATATACCAAGTTTGGCATTTGCTTTGCTTAGTGTTTATTATATGATGAAATTTATGGATTATAATAAATTAAAATACTTTACTCTTGCTACAATTTTTTCAATGATTGCATATATGTTTAGAATGAATAGTTTAATATTTGTAATTGCAACCGTAATTTATTTGCTATTTAATTTATTTACAAAAATAACAAGTAAAACTGTAAAAGAAAATATTATAAATGCTCTATTAATAGTTATTTTTATTGTAGTGTCAATTGTGCCAGCACAAATTGTGAACGATTATTACATAAACAAATATAATTTAGACAAGAGTAAGGAGTATCCGAATATAAGCTATATTTTAATGGGAATGAGTGAAAGCTGGAGAGGAAACGGTTGGTATAATGAAGATATAGGTGAGCCAGCACTTAAAAATCCAGAAAGTAGTAAAGAGGAGTATGCTGAAAAAATAAAAGATAGGCTTACATATTTTTCACAAAATATGGGTTATACATTCAGATTTTATACAATGAAACTAGCTTCTATGTGGTCTGAAAATACATATTCTGCTGTAAGACTTAATCTGTTGCATGAGAGTGAGGATGACTATTTGAATGTAATTAAGGAACCTTTAACATTTTACCAAAAGGCTTTACTAATACTTATGTGTGTATGTTCAATAATTGTACTTATACAAAATAGAAAAAATCTTTCAGTAAATGTAATCTATTTACTATTAATTTTCATGGGAGGATTTGCATTCCATATTATATGGGAAGCAAAATCAAGATATATAATTCCTTACATAGTTGTACTTATACCTATTGCAAGTATTGAAATAAATAAATTTATAAAAATTGGCCAAAAAGAGCATTCCAATTAGAAATTATTTTCAAAAAAACCATCTGAAATGTAAAATGAGCACCTAACGTAAAATTTTGGGCTATCCATTGAAAAATATTCATAAATGAGGTAAAATATATACAATATAAATAAAAACAGTAGCCAAGAGATAAGGCTACTGTTAAAATAAATTTTATAGGTAAAATTTATTAAAAGGAGAGAAGTATATAGAGAGGAATTTTTTTAATGAATAAAAAATGGAAGCTTAAACAAAATGATGAGAATAGAATATCAGATATATCTAAGAAATTTAATCTAACATATATAGTTGCACAAAAACTAGCAGAAAAGGATTTGACAGACAAAGAGATAGAAATATTTTTAAATCCCACAAGAAAAGATTTTCATAATCCTTTTAAATTGCCAGATATGGAAGTCGCAGTAAATAGAATTTTAAAAGCAATGGAAAATAAAGAAAAAATAGTTATATATGGTGACTATGATGCAGATGGAATTACAAGTACAACAATTTTAAAAAGATTTTTTGGAGATAGAGGCATTGAGGTAGGCACATATATTCCCAATAGATTAGATGAAGGCTATGGCCTAAATGAAGAAGCAATAAGAGAAATTGCAAGCGAAGGATACAATTTAATGATTACGGTTGACTGTGGAATAACAGCAATAAATGAGGTTGAACTTGCAAAAAGTTTAGGAATAGATGTTATAATAACAGACCATCACGAAGTGCCAGAAGAGTTGCCAAAGGCGACAGCAGTTGTAGATGCCAAAAGAAAAGATAATGAATATCCTTTTAATGGGTTAGCAGGTTGCGGAGTAGCTTTCAAGTTAACTCAGGCATTAAGCATTAAGCTAAATTTAAATGAAAATGAATGGCTAAAATATATAGACATAGCATGTATAGGAACAATTTCAGATATAGTGCCATTAATCGATGAAAATAGAGTTATTGCAAAATTAGGTTTGATGTTAGTAGCAGTTACAAAAAATATTGGACTAAAAACTTTAATAAGTATGATAGGTGTTAAAAAAATAGACTCTACATTTGTTTCTTTTGGAATTTCTCCAAGAATCAATGCATGTGGCAGAATGGGACATCAAGAAGATGCATTAAATTTGTTTTTAACAAATGATCCAATTGAAGCTAGAAATTTAGCAATTAAGTTAGAGGAATATAATAGACAAAGACAAGAGATTGAAAAAAATATATATAATGAAGCTCTAGAATTAATTTCTAAAGAAAACGATGAACCTTGCATTGTACTTGGAAAAGAAGGATGGCATCATGGTGTCATAGGAATTGTGTCATCAAAAGTAACAGACATTACATATAAACCAAGTATACTAGTTTGTTTTGAAGGAGAAAACTCAAAAGGATCTGGTAGAAGTATACAAGGATTTGACTTACATGAAGCAGTATATAATTGCAAAGATTACTTAACAGCTTGCGGAGGGCATAGTATGGCAATAGGACTAAGTTTAAAAACTAAAAATTTTGAACCTTTTAAAAAAGCAATTATAGAATATGCAAAAACAAAAAACATAGAAAACTTAGAACCAGAGCTTTTGATTGATGAAGAAATAAATTCATCAGATATAAGTATTTCTGGAATAGATAAAATTTCTTTATTAGAACCATTTGGTGAAAGCAATAGTATGCCAATTGTGTTATATAAAAATTTAAAAATCATATCGATTAGAACTTTATCTGAGGGGAAACATTTGAAATTAGTCTTAATAGATGGCAATAATTATATTGACGCAATTGGATTTAGCATGGGAGATTTAGCAGAAAAATATCAAATTGGAGATAAAGTAGATATTGTCGGAAACATAAGTGTAAATAGGTATAAAGACTTGGAAAATGTGCAAATTACTTTAAAAGATATGAGGACAAGCATTTAGAATTAAATATATATTATACATCATACATTCTCTCTCATATGATGTTTAATAAAATAAACAATTCTAAATGTAGATAGGGGGTATATATGTCAGAAGTAAAAGAGGTTACAATAAAAGATGTAATAAATGAAACAAAAAAACATAATAGAAAATCAGATTCAAAGTTAATAATGAAAGCTTACAATTATGCTGTGGCTCATCATGGAGACCAAAAGCGTAAATCAGGTGAACCTTATATAATTCATCCTATTCAAGTGGCATATATACTATCTAGCTTAGGCTTGGACGATGCTACAATTTGTGCTGCTTTAATGCATGACTTAGCAGAGGATACTGATGTTACAATTGAAGATATTTCAAAAGAGTTTAGCCCAGAAATTGCCGAAATGGTAAATGGTGTTACTAAACTTGGAAAAATTAATTATGTAAGTGCAGAAGAGCAACAAGTTGAAAATTACAGAAAAATGTTCCTTGCAATGGGTAAAGACATAAGAGTAATACTTATAAAATTAGCAGATAGACTACATAATATGAGAACTCTTAAATTTTTAACAAGAGATAGACAAATTGCAAATGCAAAAGAAACCATGGATTTATATGCTCCACTTGCAAATAGACTTGGTGTTTATTCTTTAAAATGGGAACTTGAAGATTTAGCTTTTAAATATTTATATCCAGAAGAATTTAGAGAGTTGGTTGCAGGAATAGATAAGAAAAGAGAAGAAAGACTTAAATTCATTGATGAAATAAAAGAAGAAATAAAAGTTAATTTGAAAAAAGAAAGAATAGAAGGTGAAATTACTGGTAGAGCCAAGCATTTATATTCTATTTATAGAAAAATGCAAAGAGATAACAAAACTCTAGACCAAATTTACGATTTATTTGCATTAAGAATATTAGTAAATTCGGTAAAAGATTGTTATGCAGCTTTAGGTGTTGTGCATGAGCTTTATACACCTATGCCAGGAAGATTTAAAGATTATATTGCAGTTCCAAAACCTAATATGTATCAATCACTTCACACAACATTAATTGGTCCAAATGGAACACCTTTTGAAGTGCAAATAAGAACATACAATATGCATAGAATTGCTGAATTTGGTATTGCAGCACACTGGGCATATAAAGAATCAGGATTTTTAAAAGGTAAAAAGACAAATGTTGTTGTTACAGATGATAAGCTTGCTTGGATAAGAGAAAGCTTAGAATGGCAAAAAGATATGCAAGACCCTCAAGAATTTATGAAAACCCTGAAAACAGAATTGTTTGAGGATGAAGTATATGTATTTACTCCAAAAGGTGAAATAAAAACATTACCAAATGGTAGTACTCCAATAGACTTTGCATATATGATTCATGCAGAAATTGGCAACAAGATGGTTGGTTGTAAAATCAACAGCAAGATGATGCCAATAGTAACTAAATTAAAGAGTGGAGATATTGTTGAAATTATTACAAATGATAACAGCAAAGGACCAAGTAGAGATTGGCTTAAATTTGTGCAAAGTACATCTGCAAAAACTAAAATCCAACAATGGTTTAAGAAACATGAAAAACAACAAAACATTGCTAAAGGTAAAGATTTAATAGAAAAAGAGATTAAAAGAATTGAACTGACAGAAGAAGATTTATTTGTGCAAAAGTATTACTTGCCAGCTCTTCAAAGATATGGATTTAAGACTTTAGATGACATGTATGCGGCAGTTGGATTTGGTTCAATTACTGCAAATAAAATAATAACTAGAACTCTAGAAGAATATAGAAAATTCCATGAAGAGGAAAATGTTGAAGAAAAAATTGTTGAATTACAATCTACACCAAGGGCTAAATCTTCAAAAACAGGTATTATAGTAAAAGGAATAGATAATTGCTTAGTAAGACTTTCTAAATGCTGTAATCCAGTACCGGGAGACGAAATAATAGGATATATTACAAGAGGTAGAGGTGTAACAGTCCACCGTAAAGATTGTAAAAATGTAAAAGATTTGCTTGAAGATGAAGGCAGAATTATTGATGTTTACTGGGATGAAAAGAAAGAATCAGCGTATAATGTTGACATAACAGTATTTGCAAATGACAGAGAAGGACTTTTAGCAGATGTTATAAAAGTAATAGGAAATACAGATACAAGGTTAATTGCAGTTTCTGCTAAAGCAAGTAAAGAGAAGATTGCAACAGTAGAACTTACTTTAGAAGTAAAAAATAAAGAAGATTTAACTAAAGCCCAAAGAGAATTAGGAAAAATAGACAGTGTTTATGATGTAAAACGTAAAAAGTAATGGAAACATTAAATTAAAAAATAGTAAAGCAAAATGTAAAATAAAAACATTTTAATTATAGAATAAAAGATAAATGATAAGTAGAAACTAAAGAAAGGAAAATCATGATACTAAAGCAAATTGAAGTAAAATCAAGTTTAATAGATGATTACACCAATTGTTATATCATGCAAGATGAAGAAACAAAAGAAGTAATATGCATAGACCCGGGTGGAAGCATAGAAAAAATAATAGAAATGCTTAAAATTTTAAATGCAAAACTAAAATATATATATTTGACTCATTCACATATGGACCATATTGAAAAAGCAGAGGAACTTAAAAATACTTATGGCGGAGAAATATTAATTAGTAGAAAAGGAGCAGAAAACATTAATAATCCGGAGATTAATTTATTTAATATGATTAATTTGGAGACTAATATGATAAGTAACTTAGATAGTTTAAGCCATAAGGACAATGAACAGAATAAAGAAAACAACTTACCAAGACAGATATACACCTCAGTAGACTCAAGAGTTGATGATAAAGATATTTTGCATATTGGAAAAATAGAACTTGAAGTGATATTAACTCCACGGACATACAAATGATGGAACAAGCTTATACTGTAAGGAAGAAGAAATTGTTTTTACCGGCGATACATTAATGTATATGGGATATGGTAGAACAGATTTTCCAACAGGAAATCTTAGAGAATTAAAAAAATCATTAAAGAAATTATTTGCATTACCAGAAAATATTTTTGTTTATCCGGGACATGGAATTGCAACTACAATTGGTGATGAGAAAAATAGAAATTAAGAAAGGAGAAAGAATCATGATACAAAAATTAAAAGGTACTAGAGATTTATTGCCAAAAGAAGTAGTTACTTGGCAATATATCGAAGCAAAAGCAAAAGAATTGTTTGAAAAATATGGATATAACGAAATAAGAACACCAATAATAGAAAGCTTAGATTTGTTTCAAAGAGGTGTTGGAGAAACCACTGATGTAGTACAAAAAGAAATGTATAATTTTGAAGACAAGGGTGGAAGAAAAATAGCTTTAAGACCAGAAGGTACAGCTGGAGTTGTTAGAGCATACATAGAAGACGGGTTATCTAGCGAACCATCACCACTAAAATTATGGTACAAAATGTCTATGTACAGATATGAAAATGTTCAAAAAGGCAGACAAAGAGAATTCAATCAAATTGGTGTAGAATTATTTGGCTCAGATTCATATATGGCAGATGTAGAAATCATTCAAATGTGCAGTAAATTTTTTGAAGAACTAAATATTAAAGATATTGAGTTAAATATTAATAGCATTGGATGCCCAAAGTGTAGAAATGAATATAAAGAGGCACTAAAAGATTTTATTAGACCTAATTTAGATAAATATTGTGATACTTGTAAAACTAGATTTGAAAAAAATCCTATGAGAATATTGGATTGTAAAGAAGAAACTTGCAAAAAGTTAAATCAAAATGCTCCAAGAATTTTAGACTATTTATGCGAAGAATGTAAAACACATTTTGAAAATCTTAAAAATATGTTGAATGAACTAGGAATTGAGTACAAAGTAGATAGTAATATAGTAAGAGGATTAGACTATTATACAAAAACTGTTTTTGAGTTTGTATCAAAAATAGATGGATTAACAGTACTTGGTGGAGGAAGATATGATGGTCTAGCAGAAGAGCTAGGTGGACCAAAAACTCCAGCCATAGGATTTGCAACAGGTATGGAAAGATTAATAGATGTATTTGAAGCGAATAACAAAGATTTAAATTTAGAAAAAAATATGCAAATATTTGTAGCATATATAGGCGATAAAGCAAATTTATTTGCAACAAAATATGTCGAAAAATTAAGAGAGGCTGGCATTTATGCTGAAAAAGACATAATGGGAAGAAGTTTGAAAGCTCAGCTAAAATATGCAGACAAAAAACAAGCTAAATTTGTTATAACAATTGGAGATAATGAAATAGAAACAGGAAAAGCATCTTTGAAAAATATGGCTACAGGCGAAGTTGAAGAAATTGAATTGGGGAATACAGAAAAATTAAAAACTAAAATATGGTTATAATATCTTGATTTCTTTAGCGAATTATAGTATAGTTATTTTCATTTCCTATAATTATTATACATACTTTTTGTATATTTGTCAAATATAAATTTAGTCAAATTATAGAGAAAGTTAAAAAATGTAATTTAGAAAAGGGTAGAAAATGTATAATTTATTAGTTATATTATTTGCAAAGGTTTTGAACTTTTTTGCAAATATTTTATGCAAAATACTGCATAAAGATAATGGAAATATGTTGGGAAAAATAGTAAAAAAACTAAGCCCAGATATATTAAAAAGTATAAAAATAGATTGCCCAGTAATTGCAGTAACTGCTACAAATGGAAAAACAACAACAAATAACGCAATTAGATATATGTTAGAGCAGAATGGCAAAAAGGTAGTAAGTAATAGAGAAGGCAATAATATGGAAACAGGAATTATTACAACCTTAATAAAGTCTTGTACATTAACAGGCAAAATTAAAGCAGATTTTGTGACATTTGAAGTAGATGAAAGTTATGTACCAATAGTTTTTAAGAAAATACCATTAAATACACTTGTCGTTCTAAATTTCTTTAGAGACCAGCTAGATAGAAATGGAGAAGTTGAAAGCTTAATATTAAAAATAAATGAGTTCTTAAAAACTTATGATGGCAATTTAGTATTAAATAATGATGACCCAAATGTTGCAAGATTAGGGAGAGCAAACGAAAATAATAAAAATGTATATTATTTTAGTGTAGATAAATATAAATATGCAACTGAAGAGCAAAGCGAAGCTGGTGAAGGAAAATTCTGCCCATTTGATAAAACAAGACTTGAATATGAGTATTATCAATATTCGCATATAGGAAAATTCAAATGCCCAAAATGTGGATATGGTGAGGAAAACTTGTATACAAAAGTAGAAAACGTAGATTTAGACGCAAAAACTTTTAAAGAAGAAGATATTTCTTATGAATTTTTAGCTAATAACATCTATACAATTTATAATTATGCAGCGGTTATAAGTGTGGCTAAACTTTATGATTTAGATGCAAAAGAAGCTATAAAAACATTTAAGTTAGATAATGGAAGAGCAGAAAATGTAAGAATAAATGGCTGTGAAACAATTATAAATTTAGCAAAAAATCCTACAGGAGCCAATGTGTCGCTAAGAACTCTAAATGAAGACAAAAAAGAAAAAGAATTATTATTTGTATTAAATGATAATTCAGCTGATGGACATGATGTGTCTTGGATATGGGATATTAATTTTAATGTGCAAAATGTAACAAGAATAGTTACAGCAGGAACTAGAGCTTACGATATGGCAATAAGAATAAAAACAAGTGGATTTGATGAGAATAAAATAGAACCATATTTAGATTTGAAAGAAGCTCTGCAAGCTTTATATAAAACCAACACAAAAAAATATGTAATTGCAAATTATACAGCTTTGCAGCCAACAAGAAGAGAAATTTTACAAAAAGGTTCGTCCCCAACGTAAAAAGGAGTTATTGAATGAAAGAAATTAAATTATTGTATTTGTACCCTGATATGCTTGAATTGTACGGTGATTATGGCAATATACAGGTTCTTAAATATAGATTAGAAAAAAGAGGATTTAATTTAATAGTAGAGAAGTATAGTATTGGTGATGAAGCTCCTGATTTTACTTCTTATGATATAGTTTTTGCAGGTGGAGGAGCAGATAATGAGCAATCTATACTTTCAAAAGATTTAGTTAAATACAAGGATAATATTAAAGAAGCAGTAGAAAAAGGTGTATTTTTCTTACTAATTTGTGGAGCCTACCAATTATTTGGAAAATATTATAAAGGTGTTGAAGGAAATATTATTCCTGGGTTAGAAGTCTTTAATTATTATACAGTTGCAGAGCCTGATAGAAAGAAAAGATGTATTGGTAATATAGTTCTAAATGTTAAATTAGGAGATAATGAAACAGAAGTAATCGGGTTTGAAAATCATGGTGGACAAACTTTTGATATTGAATCACCATTTGGCAAAGTTTTATATGGTAATGGCAATAAATTTGGAGATACGGAAGAGGGATTTTTCAAAGAGAATGTAATTGCCACATATCTTCATGGACCATTACTTGCAAAAAATCCAAAGGTTAGTGACTATATTATTTCTTATTGCTTAGAGAGAAAATACAATGAAAAAATAGAGCTTGAAAAACTTGATGATAGTTTTGAAGAAAAATGTAGAAAACAGTTGCTTGAAAAATTTTTAGGAGAGAAAGAATAAAAAGGAAAATAGGCAGAGTTAGTGGTTAAGCAAAAATATTATTAATAATTTGAAAGCGAGGTAACTATATGAAATTACCTACAAGTATAGAGAATATTTTGAATGAAAATATTGTAGAGAATGCAAGATTGGAGCTAAAGAAAAAATGGAATCCAGAGCCAATTTTGCATACAATTTGTGCTTTTGCAAATGATATAGATAATTGGGGTGGAGGATACATTTTAATTGGCATTGAAGAGGAAAATGGCAGACCTAAAATGCCAATAACAGGACTTGAAACATCTGAAATAGATAGTATTCAAAAGGAATTATTAGCAAAGTGTAAGCTAATACAACCATCATATACACCAATCGTAGATGTTGCACAATATAATGGGAAAAATATTCTCGTTGTATGGTGCTTTGGAGGACAGACTAGACCATATAAATGTCCAATAACTTTGGATAAGGGATTTTCAAAAGGGTATGCATATTATATTAGAAAAATGGCAAGCACAGTAAGAGCAACAGAAACTGAGCAAAAAGAATTATATGATATTTCAAGAACTATACCTTTTGATGACAGAATGAACCATGAAGCAGAAATTCAAGACTTAAAGTTGCCATTAATTCAAAATTATTTATATGAAATAAAAAGCGACTTATTAGAAGAGTCAGAAAAAATGAATTTTATTGACTTGTGCAAAAGTATGAGAATTGTTGATGGTACGCCAGAGTATATGAAGCCTTTAAACGTGGGTTTAATGTTCTTTAACGACGAGCCACAAAAATTTTTTCCTTACTCGCAAATAGAAGTAGTAGATTTACGAAATGGTCCTGAGGGAGATGAAATGACTGAGCGAATATTTAAAGGACCAATAGATAGTATGATTAAAAGTGCCTTAACGTACATTAGAAATATTTTAATTGAAGAGAAAATTTTAAAGGTTGAGGGACAAGCCGAAGCTATAAGATTTTTTAATTATCCATATCAAGCGATAGAAGAAGCATTAGTCAATGCGGTTTATCATAGGGGATATGATGTAAGAGAGCCAGTAGAAGTAAGAATAATGGAAGATAGGATTCATATTGTTAGTTATCCCGGTCCAGACCGTTCAATTAGTGAAGAATCTATTGAAAATAAAAATATAATAGCAAGAAAATATAGAAATCGTAGAATTGGAGAATTTTTAAAAGAGTTAAAATTGACAGAAGGCAGGAATACTGGTATTCCTAAAATAAAAAGAGCTTTGAAAAATAATGGCTCAAAAGAACCAGTGTTTGAAACGAATGAAACTAGAGATTACTTTATTACAACAATTTTTATGCATGACGGATTTGAGAGTGAAAATAAAAATGAGGTAATAAATGAGGTAATAAATGAGGTGATAAATTTTAATGAAAATGAGAAAAAGATAATTAATTTAATAAAAAATAATAAATACATTACAAAAAAGGAACTAGAAAAGAAAACAAGATTATCAAAAGCTACTGTTGATAGATTAATTTCAAAATTAAAAGAAAAGGGAGCAATAGAAAGAGTAGGAGCAAATAAAAATGGATATTGGAAAATTTTAAATTAGATTTTTTATATTGATTGAAAAATAAAAATTATTAATAATAAAAACAAGTCAAGAAAAATTGACTTGTTTTTTGCTATTAATACAACTTAATAATTGAATGCAACACACTATCATCTTGGCTTTTTAAAACAACAGTATACACATCATTATCTTTATATAAATAAGATTTAACTACATCTCCATATTTTAATTCCTTTTTATAAAGGATTTCCACATTATTTAATTCTTCACCATCATAAACATCTTCAGGTAAAAGTTCATAAGCAATGTTTAAATAATTCAAGTTATGAACATGTTTATTTAAATCTAAATCGAATCTACGTATTTTATAAGTATCTGATGCAATTGGACTAGAGGTTGGTTCGGTTAACTTTGGAACATCCTCAATTTCAAAAACAGAATTATTATGAAATCCTCCATAAATTTCGCCTATATCATCTGGGATTTTCGCAATTTTTCCTTTTGTTGTATCAACTAGGCACCACTTAGAAGTAGCAATTACACATAAATTACCCTGCTCATCATATATTTTAAAATCTCTCAAAACAAATATTCGAGTAGCGATTCTACCCCAAGTTTGAATTCGAATATTTTCTTCTCCTTTTATTCTTTTTAAAACTTTAAGTTTCCAGTTTAAAAGAACCCATGTTAAGTTATATTTTGAAATATCTGTAAAAGTAAAGTGAACGTAAGCACTGTGCCTTCCAGCTATATTTTCTAAAATAGATAATAGTGATTTATTTGTTAAAACATCATGTATTCCAGTTTGAGAAAAACTTGTTGTATAAGTATCTTCAAAAACTCCGTTTTCTAATTTTGGTTGTGATAGCATTTTTGCCTCCTACAATAGTCAAAGATTAAATATTTAATAGTATTTTATACAATTAATTTAATTAAGTAAAGTTATTATACCACAAATACACAAAATGTGCTATAATATTTATATTATGTTAGAAAAATGTGAAATTTGTCCAAGGAAATGTAAAGTAAATAGATTAAAAGGAGAGAAAGGTTTTTGTAATTTAGGTAGCGAAGTAAAAGTAGCTTTAGTTTCAAGCCATGATTATGAGGAGCCTTGTATAAGCGGAGCCAGTCAAGATACAAAATCATCTGGAACAGTATTTTTTAGTAATTGTAATTTAAGATGTGTATTTTGCCAAAATCATGAAATAAGTGCGGAAGGTAAAGGCAAGGTCATAACAATAGAAAGACTGGCTGAAATCTTTTTAGAGCAACAAGAAAGAAAGGTTAACAACATTAATCTAGTAACCCCAACAATGTATGCGTATCAAATAATAGAGGCTATAAAGATTGCCAAAGCAAAAGG
The DNA here is from genome assembly GCA_930980675.1 of uncultured Clostridium sp. The sequence continues at coordinate 7,163 of CAKNIU010000016.1, read as the reverse complement.
ATTACACATTCCTATAATATATAATTCAAATGGGTATGAAAGTGTTGAAACAATAAAGGCTCTAAATGGATATATTGATGTATATTTACCTGATTTAAAGTATTATGCAGATGAATTAGCAGTAAAATATTCATCAGCTCCACATTATTTTGAAATAGCCACAAAAGCAATAAAAGAAATGTATAATCAAGTTGGGAGTCCAGAATTTGATGAAAATGGAATTATACAAAAAGGCGTAATTATTAGACATTTAATTTTGCCAAATCATGTGCAAAATACTAAAAGAATTTTAAAGTGGATAAAAGAAAATATGCCAGAAGATATATATGTAAGTGTTATGGCTCAATATTTTCCAACTTATAAAGCTAAAAACATGGAAAAGATAAATAGAAAAATAAATATAAAAGAGTATAGGAAAGTTGAAAGTTATTTGTATACATTAGACTTAGAAAATGGTTATATGCAGGATTTGGGCAAGCATGAAGAAGAATATGTACCTAAGTTTAATTTTAGAGGCGTGGAATAAAAATTCACACAGAATTTACATAAACTAGTGTGCAAGTTATGGAAATTCTTAAAGAAATTTCAAAAGACCATTTAATAATAATGGTAACTCATAATCCAGAGTTGGCTGAAAAATATGCTACAAGAACAGTAAGAATTCTTGATGGAGAAATTACTGATGATAGTAATCCTTATAAGGCTTTACTGAATAGAAAAAAATTAATTTTTTCTATCAACTAAAAAGGACTGAACAATCAGTCCTTTTTAGTTGTATTTTAAAATAAAAGAAAAAAACATTGAAATATAACAAAAAAGGATATATAATAAATTTACTTTAAATGTGGCTCTTTCAAATGCACTTGCATTTGACAAATTATATTAGTAAGGAGTGAAACTGTATGTCTGACCGGCAATTCTCAACAAGTGAAGTAAAGGAAATCAACGAGAAACGAAAGGAGCTCGAATCCCTCTACTACATCAGAAGGAGTATGAGATCTATTGAAGGGTTGAACATCCTTCTGGAAAAAAGGAGAAGATTTTATAAAAAATATTATTTGATACTAAATGAATTTGTGTTATGGGGCAGATACCTAATAACATATAGGGGGACCATACAAGAAATAGACCAGCATTTCTTATGTGGAAAGCCTGTAGAATTGACGATTTTAAGTGATTTTATGAAAATGATTTCTTCACTACGTACAGAAGAAATAAAGCTTCCGCAAAGATCTTGCGTTTGCTCAAAGTGCCATAAGCTTATCACAATCGAAGATATTGCAAAAGGTAACATTGAATCTTGTGAGACTCAGTTTGTTCACAAAATTTGCTAATAAAAGTAGCAAATAAGATAATAAAACATTCAGCTAATCAACCAATAAGGCTACTACCTAAATGTAGGTGGTAGCCTTATTGGTTTCAATTTACTATTGCAAAATATTCAAAAAAGTGCTATAGTATTAGAGTACACATTGGGGTATCGCCAAGCGGTAAGGCATCGGACTCTGACTCCGACATTCCTAAGTTCGAATCTTAGTACCCCAACCAAAATGTAAAAACTGTTTGGAGATAAAATGGATAAACAATCAGAACTTACAAAACAGCAAAAAAACGAAGATAAAATTTTAATAGCAAAAGTATTAGATAAACTAAAATTTGCTGAAAATAGAAATACAATAGAAACAACAGACTTTTTAGACTTAAGAGAACAAGCAATTGTAAAAGAAATGCTAGAGTTAAGAAAAAGCAATAATTATAAATTTTTGGGTGGCTATGAAGATGCAGAAAGAAATATAGTAGTTTTTTCAAATAATCTTGAGTTTATAAAACAAGAAGAAATAAATAATTTTCTTGCTATAATTAGAATAACCTTGCCAAATAATCTATTAGGACAGTACGAACATAGAATTTATTTAGGTGGATTAATGAAATTAGGCATTAAAAGAGAAAAGATAGGAGATATAATTGTAAGATATGATGGTGCAGATATTATTGTTAAAAAAGATTTGGCAGAGTATTTGCAAAATAATTTAAAAGGACTTACAAGGTTTCAAAAATCAAATATAGAAATTAAAAGCATAGAAGAACTTATTTATATAAAGCCAGAAAAACAAATTATAAAAATAAATGTACCATCTATGAGATTAGATTGTATAGTAGGAGAACTTGCAAGATGTTCAAGAAATGATGCAAATAAGTTATTAGAAGCGGAGAGAGTTTTTGTGAACTTTAAAGAAGAAATAAGATCTTCTAAAAATGTAAGTGAAGGAGATTTTATTACAATTAGAGGAAAAGGCAGATTTAAAATTAATAAGATTGTAGGCACTACAAAAAAAGGCCGCATTTCATTGGAAGTTGAAAAATAAAACTGTTTAGCAGTATAAACTTTGCAAATCTAAATATATACATATAGTATGAATAAATATTTTGCCCAACTTTAAGGTATATATCTTTAAAATTGGGCAATAATCTGTATAACATATTTTTTATAGTGACAATCTACCATGCAAAGATAAAAAGTTTGCAGTGGTTAAAAATATTATACGAGGAGGAAATATATGTATGCAGATTATATTGAAAATGTAGAAGGAATGCAAATTTTGGATTCAAGGGGAAATCCTACAGTACAGGTTAAGGTTACATTAGAAAGTGGAGCAGAAGGCGTAGCTATGGTTCCATCAGGGGCTTCTACTGGTAGTTTTGAAGCGGTAGAATTAAGAGATGGAGATATGCAAAATTTTAATGGTCTAGGTGTTGGCAAGGCTGTGGAAAATGTTAATAAAAAAATTGCAAAAACAATAATTGGAGAAAATGTATTTGAACAAAAGTATATTGATGACCAAATGATAAAATTAGATGGAACTACAAATAAATCAAAACTTGGTGCTAATGCTATTTTAGGTGTATCTTTAGCAATTGCAAGAGCAGGGGCTAATAGTTTGCAAATGCCGTTATATCAATATATAGGAGGAATAAACTCATATAAAATGCCACTTCCTATGATGAATATATTAAATGGTGGAAAACATGCAAATAACAATTTAAACATACAAGAGTTTATGATAGTTCCCACTGGAGCAGATAGTTTTAAAGAAATGCTCCAAATGTGCGTGGAAGTTTACAAAGTGCTTAAAGAAGTACTAAAAAAGAGAGGACTAGTTACATCAGTTGGTGATGAAGGCGGGTTTGCTCCTGACTTAGAAAATGATGAAGAAGCCATAGAATTAATTTTAGAAGCAATAGGAAAAGCAGGCTTTAAAGAAGGAAAAGATTTTAAATTAGCACTAGACGTAGCAAGTACAGAAATGCACGAATCAGCTAAAAAGATAAACAAAGAGGGATATTATTTTTGGAAAACTGACATATATAAAACAAAAGCTGAAATGATAGACTATATAATAGATTTAGCAAGTAAATATCCAATAATGTCAATTGAAGATGGATTAGCAGAAGAAGATTGGAAATCCTGGAAGGAACTTACAAAAAGAATTGGAGATAAAATACAGTTGGTTGGAGATGATTTATTTGTTACAAATCCAAAAAGATTGCAAAAGGGAATAGATGAAGAAGTAGCAAATGCAATACTAATTAAACCAAATCAAATTGGAACTTTAACAGAGACATTAGAAACAATTAACTTGGCAAAAGAAAATGGATATAATACAGTTATTTCACATAGGTCTGGTGAAACAGAAGATACTTTTATAGCTGATTTAGCAGTAGCTTTAAACGCTGGGCAAATAAAAACAGGAGCACCTTGTAGAACAGATAGAGTATGCAAATACAATAGACTTCTTAATATAGAACATAAAATAATGTGATTAAATTTATAGATTATTAAAAAAAATATCATAAAAATTTCCATTTATATGTTATTTGAAAATTATACCAAAAATCTTAATATTATCTTAAATATTCTGTTTATATTGACATTAGCCCCTTAAACATCATATAATATATTTTAAGGGGAGACACGATAAATAGCATAATGCTATCTAAATGTTAATATAAACGGAGTATTTTAATGAAAGAAAAATTAAAATCATTAAACAGAGCAAAAGATAACTCAAATTTATACAATAGATTTGATAATGTAGAAATGGTGATAAACCAAGAAAAAGAATATTCAATAGGCGAAAATAAGCTTTTTTTAGAAAAAGCAATGAATGATAAAGAATACATGGAAATAGTAAAAGACATAATCAATAATGAAACTGTTGCCGATATGAAAAAATACAGGCAACATTATGATATAAATACATTTGAACATTGCTTAAATGTATCATACATAAGCTATAGAATATGTAAAAAATTAAAGTTAGATTATAAATCAATGGCAAGAGGAGCAATGCTTCATGATTTATTCTTGTATGATTGGAGAAATAGCAAAAAACAATTAAATTTAGATGGTTATCACGCATTTGTACATCCAAAAATAGCATTAGAAAATGCCTCTAAGCTATATAACTTAAACGACAAAGAAAAAGACATAATAGTAAAACATATGTGGCCAGTAACGTTGGCACTTCCAAAATATAAAGAAACATATATTATAACTTTAGTAGATAAATACAGTGCTCTTCAAGAGTCGGCACAATATTATAGAAATAGGATAGAATCTAAAAAATTATTTAAATATGCATACATATTTTTAGGACTAATATTTCTTAATAAATTAATTTAGTTTTAGGCATTCAAATTAGATATTTCTAATAAATTGAATGTCTAAAAAATGAAATTAAAGAAAGATTAATAGAAGAAGTCTCAATATACATTCTCTCTCATTTCGCCGCACGGGTCGCTTCACTCCAGCTTGAACGTTACGCTTCGCTTCTACGTCGCCTGCACTCACTTGAAATGTTCGTGAAGTATATTGAGACTTCTTCATAGTATATATTTTAAAAGAAAATCATTAAAATTTCTTCAAAATTTCATTCCATAAATCTTCTGAGTAAATTTTTCTTTCAGAAGAGAAAGGCATAAACAATAAATCATGTAAAGGATTAAGTCTATCTTGAATATTTTCTACACTATCATTAACTTTGGTCACAGCAATTTTATCTGCTTTATTAGCAATGATTATGCAAGGTAAATTTTGACTTATAATGTAATCATACATTAATTTATCATTACTAGTTGGGTTGTGTCTAATATCAACAAGAAATAGAATTAAAGCAATATTTGGACATTTTTGTAAATATTCTTCAATAAAATTGCCAACTTCTACTTGTTGAGCTTCAGACATTTTGCTAAAACCATATCCAGGCAAATCAACAAAATAAAACTCATTAGTACTTAAATTAATAGAGCTGTTATTATTAGAATCAGTATTATTGTTATTACTATTAGTATCTTGCTTAATATTAACTTTATAAAAATTAATTAATCTTGTTTTACCAGGTTCACTACTAGTCCTTGCTAATTTTTTACGATTAACCATTGTATTAATAAAAGAAGATTTACCAACATTTGATTTACCAACTAATACAATTTGAGGTAAATTATCTTTAGGATATTGCCTAGGGTTGGTAGCAGATATTGTAAATTCTGCATTTTTTATTATCATAATTTAATCCTTTCCATTTTACGATGGGGACGGTCCTTTTCGTAAAATTTTACGTTTTGCTCCGTCCCCATCGTAAAAAATTATGGTACTAATTTCTTTGTTCCACCCATATATGGCCATAAAACTTCTGGAATATCAACACTTCCATCAGGATTATAGTGGTTTTCAAGAAGTGCAATAAGCATTCTAGGTGGGGCAACAACAGTGTTGTTTAAAGTGTGTGCAAAATAGTTTCCTTTTTCACCTTTTATACGTATTCCAAGTCTACGAGCTTGGGCATCTGTTAAGTTTGAACAACTGCCAACTTCAAAATATTTCTTTTGTCTAGGAGACCATGCTTCAACATCGCAAGATTTAGCTTTTAAATCTGCTAAGTCTCCACTGCAACATTCTAAAGTTCTTACTGGAATATCCATACTTCTAAATAATTCAACAGTATATGACCATAATTTGTCATACCAATTCCAGCTGTCTTCTGGTTCGCAAACAACAATCATTTCTTGTTTTTCAAATTGATGTATACGATAAATTCCACGTTCCTCAATACCATGTGCACCTTTTTCTTTTCTAAAACATGGAGAATATGATGTCATAGTATATGGCATATCTTTTTTATCTAAAATTTGTCCTTTGAATTTTCCTATCATTGAATGCTCGCTTGTACCGATTAAGTATAAATCTTCGCCTTCAATTTTGTACATCATGGCATCCATTTCTTCAAAAGACATAACTCCACTTACAACATCTCCATGAATCATGTATGGTGGGATGCAATAAGTAAATCCTTTATTTATCATAAAATCTCTAGCATAAGCAAGTACTGCTGAATGAAGTCTTGCAATATTGCCTGTTAGATAGTAAAAGCCATTACCAGCAACACGACGAGCAGATTCCAAATCAATACCACTAAGCTTTTCCATAATATCTGTATGGTAAGGAATTTCATAATCTGGAACAACTGGTTCACCGAACTTCTCAATTTCAACATTATGAGTGTCATCTTCGCCAATAGGAACACTATCTGCTATAATGTTAGGAATTTTCATCATTCTAGATTTAACTTCTTCACCGTACTTAGCTTCTAATTTTTCATTTTCTTCTAATTCTTTATTTATATTTTGTACTTCTGCTTTTACTTTTTCTGCTTCATCTTTTTTTTCATTTTTCATAAGCATTCCAATTTGACTGCTTAAGGAGTTACGTTTGCTTCTAAGTTCATCACCTTTTAAAGTAGCTTCTCTGCTTTTTTTGTCAAATTCGATAACTTCGTCTACTAGATGAAGTTTGTAATCCTGAAACTTTTTCTTAATATTTTCTTTAACAATATCAGGATTTTCTCTTAAAAATTTAATATCTATCATAAATACCTCCTAAATGCAGTCAAGAATATGAAATTATATAGAATGGAATATAATTTTATAGACTATAACTGATATTATTATGTAACTATTTTATCATCAAATATGCATTTTTACAATAAGTTTTGGAATTTTTTTACGAAAAGGATCGTAAAACTTTTAGCAAATTTATGCATAATTGTTATCCGTAGTTTGACATTAACTTAATAAAAATATCTTTTAAAAGTCTTGCAATCAAG
>CAKNIU010000015.1 GCA_930980675.1 uncultured Clostridium sp. | reverse complement strand
AATTGTACATTTCATATCCTGCTAGTGATGTAGATGATAAACCACTTAGAAAATCAACAGTTATCTCAAAGATAAGAAAGATATTTCCTAAACTAAAAGAAATTACATATATAGAAGATAATAACTTAAATAAGCTTCAAGAAAATTCAAAAATTGAAAAAGATAATGCTAGGGAATGTAAGGAACGCAGTTTGCAAGCTGATGGCATTGATAAAGCGCAAGAAACTGAAATGAACATTTACACAAAAGAAGTTACTTTTTCTGAACTTCTTTCACACATAAATAATATGAATGAAAGTTGGTATGAGGTTTACCAGTGGTATAAAAATAATCCAAAGTATTCATATAGATTAGAAAAAGCATTAGAAGGCTTAGAATACACAAACCTTCCAGAAAAAATAAGCAGCCACAATGTACAAAAATTATATGGAGACACATTGCACACAACAGTATCAAGGCTAGAACAATACAAATCATGTGAATTTTCATATTATTTAAAATATGGACTAAAGCTATCTTCAAAAGAGAAAATGGATATAAAGCCAGTAGACACAGGCTCATTTATGCACGATGTAGTTGATACATTTTTCAAAGAAAATGAAAACATAAAAGAAATTTCAGATGAAGAATTAAAGCAAATATTAGACAAAATAATAGAAGAAAAATTATCATTGCCTAGAAATTACATATTTACAGCAACTGCTAAATATAGAAATTTAGTAAGAAGATTAAAAAAAGTTATATTTTACTCAATGAAATACATAGTGCAAAGTTTAAAAAATAGCGAGTTTGATGTAATGCAGACTGAGCTTGAATTTGGAAATAATACTTATCCACCAATAGAAATGACACTTGATGATGGAAAAAGAGTTTCTATAACAGGAAAAATAGATAGAATAGATATAGCAAAAGCACCGAATGGAAAATATATAAGAATAATAGATTATAAATCTTCTACTAAAGATATTGAGTTAAATAAAGTAATTGCGGGCTTACAACTACAATTACTTACATATGTAGATGCAATAACTCAAAAAGAAGAAGCCGAGCCAGCAGGAGCATTGTACTTTTCTTTAATAGAGCCAAAACTAGCAAGTGCAAAAAAGGAAATGTCTAAAGAAGAAATAGAACAAATTATTAAAAAGAACTATAAAATGAATGGCTTAGTTTTAGCAGACATAAATGTAATAAAAATGATGGATAAAAACTTGCAAACAGGAAAATCAGAAATCATTCCTGTTGAGCTTAATAACAGTGGAGAAATAAATTATAAAAATTCAAAAACAGTTACAAAAGAAGAATTTGAAAATTTGCAAAAATATACAATCAAATTAATAAAGCAGATTTCAAAAGAAATATTAGATGGTAATATTGATTTAAAGCCATATTATGCTGTAAACAATAAAAAAACACCATGTAGTTATTGCGAATATAAATCAATATGCCAGTTTAATCCAAAACTTGCAGGAAATAAATACAATTATATAGGCACAAAATCAAGACAAGAAATTTTGGATGAAATTTCAAAAAGGGTTAATGATTAATTAGCATTTATTCATAAAAGAGACTTGTAATAAAAATATTTCTAGACATTTTAGAAAAGATGAAAGGAACGAAAAGAAAAATGTATTTAATAGTAGGACTAGGCAATCCGGAGCCTGAATATAGTAAAACAAGGCACAATATGGGATTTGATGTCATAAATAAATTAAGTGAAAAATACCATATTGAAGTTAACAAAAAGGATTTTGAGGGCCTAGTTGGCAAAGGTGAAATAGAAGGTGAAAAGGTAATATTACTAAAACCACAAACATATATGAACGAAAGTGGAAAAAGTGTGATTAAAGCCAAGGAATATTACAAAATACCAAATGAAAATATTATCATAATTTATGATGATATAGACTTAGAAGTAGGAGTAGTAAAACTTAGAAAAAAGGGTGGAGCTGGAACTCACAATGGAATGAAGTCAGTTTTAGAATATTTAAAAACAGGGGATTTTGTTCATATTAGAATTGGTACAGGCAAGCCTATATTTAAAGATTTGCTTATTTCACATGTTATAGGGAAATTAAGTGATGAAGAATATGCAAAACTTGTTCCATCTATAGAAAAAGCGGCTGAAGCGGTGCCAGTTGTTTTGACGGATGGAATTGATAATGCGATGAATAAATTTAATTAGGAAAGAGAGAAAAATGTACAATATTTTAATAGATAAACAAAAAGAAAATACAGTCGTGGCTGTTGTTCAAGATGGCGAACTTGTTGAATTATATAATGAAAAAAATACTGAAAAAAGGTTAGAGGGGAATATATATTTAGGAAAAATAAAAAATATAATTCCCGGAATGCAATCCGCTTTTATAGATATTGGAGAAGAAAAAAATGCTTTAGTACATATAAAAGATATAATACCTAAAGTTAGCAATGTGACTGGTAATGTTTACGAAGACACATCAAAATATGACATTGCAAAAATAGTAAAACCGGGAGATGAAATATTAGTTCAAGTAAAAAGAGATTGTAATGAGCAAAAAGGTCCAAGAGTGACAAAAGATATAAAAATAAATGGAAAATTTGTTATACTTATGCCTTTTTCAAACTTTATAACTATATCACAAAAAATTCAAAATGAAGATGAAATAAAAAGGCTTAAATCTATTGTAAAAGAAAAATTGCCAGAAGGGTTTGGCGTTATTATTAGAACAGCGTCAGAAGGCAAAAATAAAGAAGAAATGGCTAATGAAATACATTTATTGTTAAACTTTTGGAACAACTTATTGCAAAGAGCAAATGAAATCAAAAACAAGAATTTAGCTCCAGTAAAAATATATGATAATGATGGAATAGTTGGAAAAATAATAACTGATTTGGCAGAAAACAACCTAGAAAAAGTTTATACAAATGATGAAAAAATAGCAGAACGTTTTGAAACAATGAAGGACAAAATTATTATTCAAAAAGATGTGCTTAATAAATTTGAAGTAAAAAATAAAATGAAACTAGATAGAAAAATATGGCTTAAATGTGGAGGATTTATAACAATAGATAAAACAGAAGCACTAACTGCAATAGATGTAAATTCAGGTAAATTTACAGGAAATAAAAACTTAGAAAGCACTGTACTAAAAGTAAATATGGAGGCTACTAAAGAAATAACAAAGCAAATAAGACTTAGAGACATTGGCGGAATAATTATAATTGATTATATAGATATGGAAGACGAAAAGGACAAAGAAGATATTAGAAACTATATAATAGAATGTTTTAAACAAGATAGGTCAAAAGTACTGGTATTAGAATTTACAAAACTAGGGCTTTTGGAAATTACAAGGAAACATATACTTGGGAGATAAAATTTTACGTTGGGGACGGTCCCCAACGTAAAATTATTTATTTTTGCTTTTAATTTTCTTAAGCTCTTCACTTCTTTTTATTTTTTGAGTAGTAGTTTTTACAATAGGTTCTGTTGAAATTAAAATTCTTCTAATATATTTATAAGCTGGCATTTGTTTATTAACCTTTGTCTTAATATCATTCCAAATAGTATCACAATATTCACTTTCCTTAATATTAGGATAGGCTTTTTTTAATTCTTCTTCATCATAAATAATTTCAGCACAAATTACAATATCTGTATTTCTATCTTGCTTAGAATCATCTAAAGAGCCAAATACCATACTTTCTGTAACATAAGGAAGTTTATTTATAAGTATTTCTATTTCTTCTGGAAAGATTTTTTTACCGTTCTTAAGAACAATCATGTCTTTTTTTCTGCCAGTTATAAAAACAAAACCATCATCATCTATATAACCTAAATCACCTGTATAAAACCATCCATCTTTAAGAACTTCTTTTGTTGCATCTTCATTTTTATAGTAACCTAGCATTATAGCGGGAGTTTTGGCTATTATTTCACCAATACCATTTTCGTCAGGTTTATCCACTTTAAGCTCAATTGTAGGTAGAGGAAAACCAACAGATCCAGTCTTTTTGTCAAAGCTATTTTCACCAGCTAAAACAGGAGCTGTTTCAGTTAATCCATAACCTTGATGAACGTCAAAACCAAAATCATTATAACCCTTTATAGTTTCTTTATCCATAGGAGCTCCACCGGCAATAATAGTACGAAGTTTGCCACCTAAGCCATCAATAATAGATTTGAAGATTTTTCTTTTAGTTTCAATATTGCTATGTCTAAACAAAACTCTCATAATTTTAACTAGAGTAGTTTTATGCTGAGCTTTTATTTCTTTTAAAATCTTTTTGTACATAATTTCAAGCATAAGTGGAACACATACAAAACCTGTAACTTGATACTCAATTAAATTGCTTTGAATATATCTTAGCCCATCACATATGGCAATCGTAATACCACAAGATGTACCAAATAGGAATGTTGTAGTGCTTTCAAATGTATGATGAAGGGGTAAAAAAGACAAAAATTTATCCGTAGTTTTAATATCTATCATTTGGCTTAATGCATAAAGGTCCATACAAATAGCATATTGTGAAAGCATAACAGCTTTAGCAATGCTTGTAGTACCAGATGTAAATAAAATAATGCTCATAGCTTTATTATCTATTTTTAAATCATTATATTTTGATTTATCTATTTTATATCCTTCACTTAATAAGTTAGAATAAGACAAAATTTCATCTTTATCTTTATTATAATCCATGCAAACTTTTAATTTACAATTAGAGCTTTTTAATATATGAACATATTTATTACTAAAAATAATGCCATCAGCTTCACTACGATTTAATAAATCTAAAAGTTCATTATCTGGCAAAGATTTATCTAGTGGAACAACAACTAATCCAGCAGTAGTAATTGCTAGATAACTTACACACCACTCATATCTATTATCTGAAATGACGGCAATTCTTTTAGAATTTAGTTCCATTAGTTTGCAAGCTAAAGCTTCAATATCTTTTGCAAATTGTTCATATGTTACTTTTTTATGATCTTTACTTTCGGGAGATTCTTTATATTCAAAAGCAATTAAATCTTTGTATTTTGTTTTGTATAAATTAACAAGTTCTCTAAAATCATTTAACTTTTGACCTTCATATAATTTGTTGTTCATAATTAAAAAATCCTTTCTTAAAAATCTTTATATATTTTATTACAAATATATAAAATTTTCAATATTTACCATTAAAGAACCTGGAGGTTTCACATATTAGGTGCTTGGTTTCATAATATATATTATATTTTTTATTTATTAAAGGAGGGTGTAATGAAACATAAATGTAATATTGAACATATATTACCACTAATATTATCAATTTTAATATTAATTATAACTATTATTTTTATATGTAATAATCCAATGAATTCAAAGAGCATACTGACAGTTGTTGCAGTTCCAGGGGATAATACAACAATTGGTACAACATCAATAAAATTTAGCAGAAATGATATTGAAATAGGAACTGCTATGACGCATATACTAGGCAGTGATTTAATAAATATAAACGAACATGGAGTATATCAAATTTCTTATCAAATATATGGAGAAAGACAAACTTTTGGTACTTATAATTTTAATGCTGTGCTTTTAGTAAATGGAACAGTTTTAGAAGATACTCAAAATGAAACTCCTATATTAAAGGATAATGTAATAAATAGAATGACTAATAAAAGTACAGTAATTTTAACACTAAATGAAGGAGATACATTACAACTTGGAGCTATTACAGTAGAAGATATTATTTATCCTAGAGCAAGAATTGATATAGAAAAAATAGATTAATAAATTATAAAACAAAATAACAAATAAAAAATGATATCATATAATATAAAAGAAGGATATATAGCAAAATGCTATTTATGCTCTAGAAAGGAAGAATTTATATGTGTAAATGTAATTGTATAATTGATATTATTATTAGTTTAGCACTTGGAATTGTTATAGGACTAATATATTCTACAGGAATTATTACAGGTATAATACCAGTTCTTTGGATAATACTTGGAATAGCAATTTTTACAATAGTTTTATCATTGCTTAATAGAAAATGTTTATGCAAGAATGGAAAATGTATTGCAATAGCTACTGTTGGTGCAATAATATTATCAACAATAGCACTATCAATAACACTTGCTACAACTTTGGTATATGCAATAATAATTGGGTTGTTTGGCTTCTTTGCAGTATGGGTACTATTATCTTTATATAGATTAATAGTTTGCTTTGCAGAAGAAAGTTGTAAATGTTAATCTAAAGAGTTAAATTTAGTATAATAGTTACAATTTATAGTCAATTGTTATAAAAGTCGGCAATATATGTTTTGGAGCTTTTTGCAGTAGTAGTTGATAACAATATAACTTATTTTTACTTTTATTTTAGGAGTGGAGACAAAGCTTGCACGATTAGCATAGCAAAAGTGGAAAATGTATATTGCTGACTTATATTAATAATAAGCTGTGAATTATAGAATTTTAAACCTAATAACACTTGAAAAATGTTGCAAATATAGTATAATATATGTACATTGAAAAAATAAAAAAATGCAAACTATAAAAAGTGCAAGGAGGAATAATTGTGATAGACTACGAACCAGTAAAAAGAACAAAGGACTTAATAAAAATAAAGGTTATAGGTGTTGGTGGAGGCGGAAATAATGCCGTAAATCAAATGATAGTATCTGACGTAGATGGAGTAGAATATATATTAGTAAATACTGAAAAGGGGATACTTGAAAGAGCAAATACAAATGGATGTAAAACATTGCAGATAGGTAAAGAAATAGCACAAGGATTAGGTGCAGGTGCTAATCCAGAAATTGGAGAAAAAGCAGCAAGGGAAAGTATAGATGATATAGATAAAATTTTGGAAGGAACTGATCTTTTATTTGTTACTGCTGGAATGGGTGGAGGCACTGGTACTGGTGCAATACCAGTTATTGCAGAAGAAGCAAAGAAAAAAGGAATACTAACAATAGGAATAGTAACAAAACCATTTTCATTTGAAGGTAAATTAAGAGGATCAAGAGCTAATATTGGAATAGACAAGCTTAAACCAAATGTAAATGCACTTATTGTTATTTCGAATGATAAATTGTTGCAAAATACAGAAACTAATGTATCAATATTAAATGCATTTAAAATGACAGATGACATATTAAGACAAGGAATACAATCAATTACAGATATTATAAATTCAGTTGGAACCATTAATGTAGACTTTGCAGATGTTCAAACAATACTTGGTTACCAAGGATTTTCATATATGGGTATAGGTAAAGCTACAGGCGAAAATAAAATAGTTGATGCAACTTTAGACGCATTAAATAATCCTTTGACAGAAACCGGTATTGATGGAGCAAAAGGTGTTATATTCAACATTAAAGGTGGAGAAGACATTAGCCTAGAAGATATCAATAAAAGTGCAGGATTGATAGGAGAAAAAGTTAGCCCTGACGCAAATGTTATATTTGGAACAGTAATAGACGAGGACTTAGGAGATGAAGTTGTTGTTACTGTTGTTGCAACAGGAGTTGAATCAAAAGAGGATGATAATAAAATTAACATAAATGCAAAGTATAAGATATAAATCTTAGATGATTTATTTAAAAGAGAGGTAATATTATTTATGACAATAAAAGAATTTAGATTATTGCATATTGCAGTTTGGAATGGTGAAAATGAAGTATACAATGGAATGAGCGAAGATGCTCCACAAGAACTTTTGGACAAGCAAATAAAAATAGAAGGAATGGAAGATAAGATTTTAAAAGTAAAAATAGTTTAATTATATGTATAAATCTGCCATTAGTGGAAATAATTTTATCAAATAAATTATTTAACAATCATATAAAGATAAGGACAATTAGGAAATAATACAATTTTGATATTATAAAACAAAGGAGATAAAATTATGGGAGATCTAAACAAAAAGTATATAATAAATAAGGCAGAGAAAATTTTGGAAAAATGCGAAGAAAAATATAAAGATGAAAGTAAAAGCAAGCGAAAAATAAGAGAACTTGAGACTGAATGCAAAAAGCTGAAAAGATATAATTGGGCTTGGAAAATACTTTTAGCACTTGTAGTGATTAGCTTTTTAATAATTACATTTTAATAATTTAGCTATAATATAACTCGAAAATATATATGTTTCCTATTTCACGGAAGAATAAAACTTTTTAATTAGTCATATATTTTAAAAGACTAGTTAAAAAGTTTTTTGTTGAAGAAAGAATCAAGTCAAAGCATTTACTCTAAAAAAGGTTATAGGTAAGCCACAAAAACCTAAATCATATGCAAGGGAAGAAGTCTATGGAAAGAATAATAAGTGAGCAAGATAGAATAAGACGAGCGGAAGAGATTGCTGGAAGAAGAAGAGGCACTATTTCAGCAAGAGATATAAATGTTGAGCGTAGTAAAAAGAAGATGCCTATGCTTACGAAAGTATTTATACAAACTGTTGCGAGTATGTGTATATTTGGATTGGCATACTTTATGTCGCATAATAATTATCCTTTTATGGATAGCGTAAGAAGTGTGTTAAGTGCAGACGTAAATATAGGACAAATATATAATGAATTAAGCAATAGCTTTAAATCTGTTACAGATTGGTATAACGGCTTAGTAGTTGATTCAGAACAAAATGAGCAAAATATTGCAAATAATACAGATAGCCAAAATGTTCAGGGAGAAACAAGTGGAGAAACATCAAATGAAACTGGAAATGCTATTTTGCAAGAAGGCACTACTAATGAAATTGGGAATGCTACTCCAGAAGAAGGAGTAACGGCTAAAACTGGTGGAATAGGTGGCACTGATGAAAATATTACTTTAAGTCAAGACGAGCAAGACATTGCATATATAAAAGAAAACGTATCTATAATTGTACCAGTGTATGGAACGGTAACATCAGGTTATGGACCTAGAACTCCTACAGACATTATTTCAGCAAATCACGCAGGACTTGATATAGGAGCAAATGAAGGAACAGAAATTATTGCAGCAATGGAAGGCACTGTAGAATTTGTATCAAGCTATGGAGACTATGGAAATCATGTAAAAATAACAAATGGAGAAGTAAGCACAATGTACGCACATTGTAGAGACATATATGTAAATCAAGGGGATTATATTAGTCAAGGTCAATTAATTGCAACAGTTGGAAATACCGGTAGAACTACTGGACCACATTTGCATTTTGAAATAGCAAGAAGCAGTAGAACGGTGGACCCTCAAAAAATAATACAAATATAAAAGATTAATCAAAAAATATCTGACTAAAAAAGCTAAGAACAAAAGGAAGGAGATTTGTATAATAAAATTATACAAAAAATGCTTATGCAAATAAAAATAGATTTTAAAATTTTTATTATTATATTAATATTTTTAATTACTAGAAATATTGGAATATATGCTATTTTAATGTTTTTTGCTTTAATACATGAACTAGGACATTTACTTTGTGGATTACTACTTGGATTTAAACCAGCAAGCATAAGTATAATTCCATTTGGATTTAAACTAGGATTTAAAGTAAAATGTGATGACTATAATATAAAAGTCAAAAAAGGGAGTAAACTTACAGTAAAGAAAATATTAATTGCTTTAGCTGGACCAGTTACAAATGCAGTTTGTATTTTAATTTTAGTTTTAATTAATTTTATAAATGCAGAGTCAATCACAAATATAGAGCAATTCCAAAATGCAATTTATGCAAATATCTTAATTATATTATTTAATTTAATACCAATTTATCCATTGGATGGCGGAAGAATAATGCAAGGACTAATACATATATTTATAGGTCTAAGAGAAAGCTATTCATATGTAAAAACAATTACAAATATAAATGTGATTTTACTTACAGCAATTTCTAGTATTTTAATATTATATTATAAAAATATAGCAATATTATTTGTAATAATTTATTTGTGGATTATGGTATATAAATGCAATAAAGAATACAATATGAAGGAAAAAATATATAAACAGATTTCTTGAAATGCTTGATTATAAAATGCTAATTTAATGATGCAAGAACTAAAAATACTAATATAAAAAATTTATTTATGGTATAATAAAGAAAAGTAAAGGAGCAAAAACAAATGACAAAAATCGCTGAAAGCCTTGGGGCTGTATATATATATATATATATCGTAAGATTTAATAAATTACAATTATGTGAACGTAGTAGAAAAACTATGCTTTTTATGCGTATATAAAATACGTAATAGAGGCATAGTTTTTTTAGAGTTTAAAAATTTTCAGTTGAGGACGGATCTAAAACGAAAATTTAAAATAAAAAATAATATTATGGAGGTAGAAATAATGAAGATAATAAAAAGAAATCAGGGAAAAAGAAAAAATAGTAAAAGATTATTAAGAATGATAAAAAAACAGGCACAAGGTATAACATTAATAGCGTTAGTCGTTACAGTCATAGTCCTACTAATACTTGCAGGGGTAGCAATTAACTTAACAATAGGAGATAATGGAATGTTTAAAAGGGCACAAAATGCAGCAGATACATATCAAGAGGCAAGTGAAAGAGAAGCGATAGAATTAGCAGTAGCGGGAATGCAAATAGGTAGTACTCAAGGAAATGATATGACAAAAACAGAATTAGAAAATTCATTAGAAGACCAATTTGGAGATGACGCTAGTGTAGAAGACAATGAAGATGGAAGCTTTTTAGTAACAATAGGTGAAAACCAGTATTATCTAGGAGAAAACGGAGAAATAATAGATAGTTCTAATATGGTAAAAATAAGTACAGCAGATGAATTAAAAGCATTTAGAGATGATGTAAATAGTGGAAATACTTATGAAGGAAAATATGTGTATCTAGCAAATGATATAACATTAGATATAAATGAGGAATGGGAACCAATAGGATTGTATTTAAATGAGAACACATCTCCTGACGATGAGACAAATATACCATTTAGTGGAATATTTGATGGGAAAGGTCATGAAGTAGAGGGTATTTATATAAATACACCAAATAAAGTTCAAGGACTTTTTGGCTTGATAAGTAATGGAAAAATATTAAATTTAGGAATAGGAGAAAATTGCAATATTAATGGAGGAAATGCAACTGCTGGAGTCCTAGGTTATGCTTATAATAATAGTGTGATTAACAACTGTTCTAACAAAGCAAATATAAACGGATTATATGTAGGTGGAGTTGTAGGATGTGCTTATGTAAGTACAAAAATAATGGATTGCTATAATGAAGGAAATATTCAAGGAACAAATAGTTTTGCGGGTGGTGTAGCTGGGTATGTTGCTCAAGACTCATCAATAAAAGAAAGCTATAATTTAGGAGAAGTTAACGGGATTGATCGCGTTGGAGGAGTAGTCGGAACTTTAATTTTAAATTCAATTATGGAAAGTTGCCATAACAACGGTAATATTAATGGTGGAGATATGGCTGGTGGAATAGTAGGATTTTCAGGAGAAAAATCTAATCTGACTCAAAATTATAATACAGGGAATGTAAATGGAGAGTATTATGTAGGTGGAGTGAGCGGAGTATCAAATGCAATTGTTGAACAATGCTATAATACTGGTTATATAGAAGCTTCAGGACAGAATGAAAGTGGAAACTCTAATGTTGGAGGGATTATTGGATTGAATGAAGGAACTGCTGAAGAATGTTACAATACAGGAACAGTAAGAACTGTTTACGAAAACATTGGTGGATTAATAGGATTGAATAGAGGAACTCTAAAAAATAGTTATAATGCAGGAATTATCGATGGGGAAGTAATAGCAAAAGGAGGAATAGTAGGTTACAATAATAAACTTTCTCAAGATCGTGTACTTGAAGGAAAAGTGTATAATACTTATTCTTTAGAAGGAGTGACCATGAAATTATATGGAGTTAATGATTCTACTATTAGTGAAGAATGCTCGTTTAAATCAAGTTCTGAACTAAAAGAAATGCATTCAATTTTAGGAAACGCCTTTGAAAATGATAAAAATAATAAAAATAATGGTTATCCAATATTTAAGTGGCAAATATAATTAAAAAAATGAAATTATGGCTTGACGATAATAATTTAAAGGCAACTACTTGACAAAATCGCAAAAATGGTGTAAAGTATATATGTTTTACACATGATTTTTGCGATTTTTTATTATTAAATCAAAATAATCAATTTTTATACACAAGAAAAGGCACATCCTAGTATAAAAATAGAAGGGAAAATATATGAATAAACATATAGAAATAAGTATGCTATGCCAAATATATGGTAAATTACTAACTGAAAAACAATATAGTGCTATAAACGATTATTACAATAATGATTTATCTTTGGCTGAAATAGCAGAAATCCATAACATATCTAGGCAAGGTGTAAGGGACTTAATAATGAAAGGAGAAAATAAACTTTTCGAATTTGAAGAAAAGTTAGGCATCATGAAAAAAATACAAAAACAAGAAAAACAAATTCAAACAATATTATCACAACTAAGTGAAATACAAGACAATTCATCAGACAAAAAAATTGAAAAAATATTAAATGAAGTGCAAAAAGAATTAAGTGTTTTAGTTTAAATATAATGTTTTAAATAAATTTTCCTTAAATTTGTTTAAAAGCTTATACTTAGAAAGAAATTCACAATCTTTAGAAAAAAATATTTTTTCAAAAAAGGAGGACTTAAGCAATGGCTTTTGAAGGTTTATCAGAAAAGCTACAAGCTTTCACAAAAAAGCTTAGAGGAAAAGCTAGAATAACAGAATCAGAGTTAAATGAAATGCTACGTGAAGTCAAACTTGCATTATTAGAAGCAGATGTTAACTACAAAGTAGTAAAGGAATTTATAAACTCAATTCATGATAAAGCTTTGGGGCAAGATGTGCTTAAATCTCTAACACCGGGTCAACAAGTTGTAAAAATAGTAAAAGATGAATTAGTAGAACTTTTAGGTGGAACAGATAGCAAAATAGCAATTTCACCAAACCCACCAACAGTCATAATGCTAGTTGGTCTTCAAGGTTCTGGTAAAACTACAACAGCAGGTAAACTTGCTAATCTTTTGCGAAAACAAGGCAAAAAGCCATTACTTGTTGCTTGCGACGTATACAGACCAGCAGCTATAAAGCAACTTCAAGTTGTAGGAGCACAGCTAAACATTCCAGTATATGCAAATGAGTCTGAAAAAAATGTTGTAAAAATAGCTAAACAAGCTAAAGAAATAGCTATAAGTAAATTAAACAACATTGTTATACTAGATACAGCAGGTAGGCTTCAAATAGATGAAACATTAATGCAAGAGCTAAAAGACATTAAATCAAATGTTAAACCACACGAAATTTTACTTGTTGTAGATTCAATGACAGGTCAAGAGGCTGTAAATGTAGCTAGCAAATTCAACGAAGACTTAGGCATTGATGGCGTTATACTAACCAAGCTTGATGGTGATGCACGTGGTGGTGCGGCAATATCCGTTAAAAAGGTTACAGGTAAGCCAATTAAATATGTAGGAACTGGTGAAAAGCTTAACGAAATTGAAGAATTTCATCCAGATAGAATGGCATCAAGAATTCTTGGAATGGGCGACGTACTTTCAATAATTGAGCAAGCAGAAGAAGCATTTGACAGAGAAGAAGCAGAAAAATTAGAAAAGAAATTAAGAAAAAACAAAGACTTAGACTTAAACGATTACTTAACTCAATTAAAACAGGTCAAAAAAATGGGTTCATTTTCATCAATACTTAAAATGATACCTGGTATGAACAAGCTAAATGTAAATGTTGATGATAAAGAGTTCACAAGAATAGAAGCAATAATTAGTTCAATGACAAATGAAGAAAGAGAAAATCCAAAACTACTTAATGCGTCTAGAAGAATTAGAATTGCAAAAGGTAGTGGAACTCAGGTTCAAGACATAAACAAATTTATGAAGTCTTTTGAATTAACACAAAGCATGATGAAAAAAATGAAAAATGGTTCATTAGACCCAAGAATGAAAAAGATGATGAAGGGCTTAAACTTAGATAAAATGTCAGAAGAAGAACTTCAAGCATTAGAAGACAAACTAAAGTAAATGCGGAAGAATGCATATTTTAACATGATATTAAGTTTTTAACTTTATATAAATACATTTTGATAATTTATTCGAACTAATTTGCATAAAAGCAAAAAAGCTAGAAAAGATTATCTTAAACTCTAGGAGGTGATACTATGGTAAAAATAAGATTACAAAGAGTAGGAGCAAAAAAAGCACCTTTCTATCACATTGTTGTAGCTGATTCAAGAGTTGCAAGAGATGGAAAAATAATCGAACAAATAGGAACATATGACCCAATGACAAAACCATCTACAATAGTTCTTGATAAAGAAAAAACAGAAAAATGGATAAAAAACGGAGCAAAACCTACAGATACAGTAAAAGCACTAATTGCTAAAGCAAAATAATTAGTTAAATGAAGACTTAGCACCTGAGCAAAAAGCAAGAGTGACAACAATAAAAAATATTACTTAGAAAAACGCCAAAAGCAAGAGGTACTAAAGCTAATAACTAACTACTAGCATAAGCAAGAAAGGAAAATTAAATGGAAGAAGTATTAAGAACCATACTAGCAAATTTAGTAGAAAATCAAAAAGCTGTTTCAATTGATCATGTAGAAAGAGAAGGAACAGATTTTTACTATGTAAAAGTTGCACAAGAAGAAGAAGGAAAAATAATTGGAAGACAAGGCAGAGTGGCAAAAGCAATAAAAGCACTATGCAAGGCATTAGGAGCAAAGGAAGGAAGAAAAGTTGAAGTAGTATTTCCTTTTAAGAGAAAATAAAATTATTTATACAAGAATTTTAGTATAAATAAAATTTATGACTTGAAATATATAAGCAATAATATGCGATATAAAAGAAAGGATATTAAATGCAGGATAAATTTGAAGTTGGCAAAATAGTTAATACTTTTGGAATAAAAGGCGAAGTAAAAGTTGCACTATATACCGAAAACATTAACAATTTTAAAAAAGGTAATAAAATATATGTTAATAATAAAGAAATGCAAGTAGAACATTCAAGACTTCAAAAAAATATGCTAATCCTTAAACTAAAAGGCGTAGATAATATGACAGATGCAGAAGACTTAAGAGATAGTATCATTACAGTCGAAAGAAGCAAAAAAGAGCTTCCAGCAGGAACATATTATATAGCTGATTTAATTGGATTAGATGTATATACAGATGAAGGAGCTTTACTTGGAAAAATTATAGACATATATAATACTGGAGCGAACGACATTTATACTGTAAAAAACTTAGAAGGAAAAGAAGTATTACTACCAGCAATTAAAGAGGTAGTAAAACAAGTAGATTTGCAAAACGAAAAAATAATAGTTCACATATTAAAAGGATTGATTTAAAAAATGTATATTAAAAAACTCAAAAATAAGTGAATCGAATAATATAGAACTGAAAAATTAATCAAAATGCAGTACAATTCTGAAAGGATAAATATTTAGATGAAATTTAGTGTGTTAACATTATTTCCAGAGATGTTTGAACCAATCAAACACAGCATAATTGATAGAGCTTCTAAGCAAAATCTTATAGATATTAATTTAATAAATATTAGAGATTTTTCAGAAGACAAGCACAAACATGTTGATGACACGCCGTATGGTGGTGGAGCTGGAATGGTTATAAAACCTGATGTGGTATATTCTGCATATAAATCAATAAATGATGAAAATGCAAAAGTAATATATTTATCACCAAAGGGGAAAGTATTAAATCAATCTAAAGTCAAAGAATTTTCAAAAGAAAAGCATTTAGTTCTGCTATGTGGACATTATGAAGGAATAGACCAAAGAGTATTGGATGAAATAGTGGATGAAGAAATTTCAATAGGTGACTATGTACTTACACGGTGGTGAGCTTCCAGCAATGGTACTTATAGATAGTGTTAGCAGATATGTAGATGGAGTTTTAAGTGAAGATTCTACAAAAGAAGAATCTTTTAGCTCAAACCTTTTAGAATATCCTCAATATACTAGACCTGAAATATTCAATGGCACAAAAGTTCCTGATGTACTAACTTCAGGAAATCATCAGAAAATAAATGATTGGAGAAAAGAACAATCATTAAAAATAACGTATTTAAAAAGACCAGATTTATTAAATGAATACGAAAAAATTCTAGCAAAAAAATTGTTAGACCAAGAAAAATAGGTCAAAAAACTAAAGCAATTTTGCTTTAAGAGAAAATTAAAAAGACTGTAAAGTCAAAAATTAAGAAAGGAGTTAAATCATGGATATTATAAAATCAATAGAACATGAACAATTAAAAAATAAGGTTCCTGATATTCGTGTTGGTAATACTGTAAGGGTACACCAAAGAATAAAAGAAGGAAACAGACAAAGAATCCAAGTATTTGAAGGAATTGTCATTAAAAAGCAAAATGGTGGATTAAATGAAACATTCACTGTAAGAAGAGTAGCATATGGAGTAGGAGTTGAAAAAACATTTTTATTACACTCTCCATTAATAGAAAAGGTGGAAACAGTTAGGGTAGGTAAAGCAAGAAGAGCTAAATTATACTACTTAAGAGATAGACTAGGAAAAGCAGCTAAGACAAAGGAAAATGTAGGAGCAAGAATTGAGAATAAAGAAATAGTTCTTAAAGAAGAAATGCCAGCTACAGAGGAAGTAGAAGAAGTAAAGGCTGAGGCTACAGTAGCAGAAGCTCCTGTAACTGAAACACCAGCAGAAGAAGTTAAAGCAGAAGTTGCTGACAAAGATGCAGAAAATGTTGCTGAAGAAGCAAAAACTGAAGAAACTTCTGAAAAAGCAGAAAACAAATAATAAAAATATAAAAAATAATTGACAAATAAAAACAAACGTTCTATAATAATTTTGGTGATTATTATGGAACGTTTGATTTTTCATATTGATGTAAACAATGCATTTTTATCTTGGACAGCAGTAGATATGTTGAAAAATGGTGCTAAACTAGATATAAGGACTATTCCAGCAATAATAGGTGGAGATGAAAGCCAAAGACATGGAGTAGTTTTAGCCAAAAGTAATATAGCAAAGCAATTTGGAATAAAAACAGGAGAGCCAATATATTTTGCAAGAAAGAAATGTCCAAATCTTCAAGTATTTGCATCGAATCATAAAATGTATAGAGAGTATTCAAATAAGCTATATGAATTGTTTGAAGAATACACAAACATAATAGAACGTTTTTCAATAGATGAATGTTTTTTAGACATGACCAATTTTATTGGCAAAAATGAAAGCCCACTTGTAATTGCAAAAGAAATATCTACAAGAGTAAAAACAGAGCAGGGGTTTACTGTAAATGTAGGTATTGCACATAACAAGCTTTTAGCTAAAATGGCGTCAGATTTTGAAAAACCAGATAAAATACACACACTTTGGAATGAAGAAATTAAAACAAAAATGTGGCCACTAAAAGTGGATGAGCTTCTAATGGTAGGAAAAAAGAGCATTCCAAAATTAGAAAAAATGGGAATTAAAACAATAGGTGATTTAGCACAGTATAATAAAGAACTAATATATAAAGGATTTGGTAAGTTTGGAAAAATGATTTGGGAATATGCAAATGGTATAGACAATTCACCTGTAAATTATAAAGAAGAAAAGCCAAAGGGAATAGGAAACTCAATAACAGTTCCACAAGACTTAACAAATATAAATGAAATCAATAGGATATTACTAGAACTTACAGAACAGGTTACTTATAGATTAAGAAAAGAAAAAATGCTTGCAAATGTAGTAAATGTTCAAATAAAAGATTCAAACTTTAGAGTATTTTCACATCAACGTAAATTAGATACAGCAACATCAAGCACAAAAATAATTTATGAACAAGCCAAAAAATTAATGGAAGAATTATATTCAAAAGGAACTAGAGTAAGACTAATAGGTGTTAGAGTAGATGATTTACTAGATGAAAAAGATAAACAAATATCTTTATTTGATAACAAACAAAATGAAAAACAAGAAAAATTAGATGAAACATTGGATAAAATAAAAGAAAAATATGGACATAATTTTATAAAAAGAGGAGGAGAAATATAATTTGCTCTATAAGCAATTTTTAATAAAAAAAGAAACTACTACTATTGCAAGAGCAAAGTAGTAGAAGAAATGTGAAAATATTATTTTATCTTGTAGGAATTAATATTATGAATCTAATTTTTTGACAAAGTTGACTTTTATCCCTTTGTCAGTAATCCTTTTTACTGTAGCAATTATTTTATCTCCATATTTCAGTTGTATTGGGCAATTATAAATATCTAAAAGCCCCTTTACTGCGGGAGTAATCTCCAAAAAATAAGCCTGAATATGTGGATGGACTTTAGTAACTTTGCAAACCAAAGTGTCTCCTACAGCATATTGGAAAGGATCATCATCGAATGTATCTTTATATGATCCAATGATGTAAAGAGATTCATTTGGCTTGGAGGTAACCATAACTTCGACCTTTTGCCCTTTTAAAAAGTACTCATTTGCTTGTTTTACAAAGCAGTTACTAATTTCGAATATAGGGCAAAATATTATAAGAGTTCTGTAATGAAGAAAAACCCCAATATTGGTTATGGCATAAACTGAGGCTTTTAGAATGTCACCTATTTCAATACTCTTAAAGTCTTCTTGCATAACTTTTTTTCTGGAAAATGTTCCGTCTTCCTTATTACAAAAAACAACTTTTCCGCCTAAAATAGATTTTACCTCAAGTGGTATTCCAAATTCATCTACTTTGGATAAGGGATAAAGTGAAATCTCATCTATGGGGATTGTTATAAATCCTCTTTTAGGAAGTCTAACGATTAGACCTTTTTGGGGATTCCACCGTTCAGCAATACCCTTATAAATATTCATTTTTACCATTCCTTTGTTTTTTATTTCACATTTCTTTTTTGTGCAATTCCTACAATATATATGTTAACATAAAACAAAGAAAAAATCAACTTAAAAATTATTTTTCTTCACAAATCTATAACTTGAATAACTTATAATAGCCATTACAGTAACTCCACCAACAATGTATAAACCAGTGTAGATACCTGTTTGAGGAATATCCTTTTTAGGTAATACATCTAATGCTATAATAGGACATTTGTCATTTTCTGCAAATCCTGGAGTTCCATTTTCTTCATAAGTAATTTCTACATTTTCATTTGTAGGTAAATTAATACCTATAATTTCTTCATTAAACTCATCTTTTAGAGATATTCTGTAAGTAAATGTAGCCTCTTCACCAGGTCCAAGTGAAGGTATAGTCCAGGTAATAGAATTATCTTCAGTATTTACTTCAGCAGTAACTTCTCCAATATTTGATTCTGTTAATTGTGCATAAGCAAAATTATCTATAATATTTTGAGGGAAGTAATCTTTAATTACTATGTTATCTAAAACATATTGTTCTTGTACTAAACTTGCATATATTTTATTTGTAACAGTATCTTCAACTTCTTCATCAGAAACATAATAAACTTCACCTGATGTAGGGGCAATTGCTGTACCAAATATTTCTTCTGCAACTTCTCTGTATGTTGGTTTTGGATCTTCTTGAGATATAGCAATTTCATCATCACTCATTTCAATAAGCATTGAAATTAAATTAACGCCAGCTTCACCTAATTCCACTATTTTATTTCTGGTTGGAACTCTTGTTGCATCTGTATAAGTATCTCCAACAACACCTCTTGCAGTATTAGGAATAGCATCTGTTAAAGTAATTATATAGTCTTCAGTATCAGGATCATTATTTGTTTGAAGTAATGCATTTGCTGCATCTAAGCCAACCTCTAGGTTTGTTCTTGCACCCATGACATCTTCAGATACTGTATTTAAAGCAGCTTCAATTGTATCTGCATCATTAGTAAGTTCACTTGTAACTGTTTTTGCATCTAAATCTGTTCCTTCAATTGTATATCCATCATCACCCGTTTCAGTAGATGTAGCAAATTCGACTACGCCAATTTTGATATTAGGATTTGCAGATAACAATTTATCTACTAAAGTTTGTGCAGATTGTAAAACAGCTTCTTTCCTAGTCATTGTTTCTCCATTGATAATAATTTCATTTGTTGACATACTTCTTGAAGCATCTATTAGTAAAACAACATTAGCTTTTTTATCTTCTAGTTCTTCAGCATTATTTCTAGCAGTTAATCTAATGTCAACATACTTTTCTGTAGTGTTGCATTCAATCATTCTTTTTTCAAATTCGCCATACTCTCCAAAAGTAATATAGCAAATATTATCTTCTACCAAAGTCATTGTGGCATCAGCTTTTTGAACATTGACTGCAAAACTTGATGTAGCGGTAAATAAAACTAAAAATAGAGCAATTAAAATACCATAAATTGTTTTCTTCATAATACATTTATCCTTTCTTGAAAAGCACATAAACTATAGAAAAATAAATCCTTTGTAACGAAAATTATTTATCAACATTAAAAAATATGTTTTTAATATAGTTTGTGCAAAAATTTCTATTTAATACATCTACATTATAATACATAATATTTCAAAATTCAACAAAAAATATGAAACTGAATTGTAACAATTTAAATGTATATTTAATTTTGTTAAAAAAGCACCTACACAATTGAATATTTTTGTGATAAAATAAATTTAAAAATTAATAAACCAATTGTAAATAAATTAAAATTGATGAAACAAACAATACAAGAACTAATCGAAATAAAAAGGAGAACAAAAATGGCAACAATAATTGATGGAAAAAACTTAGCAAAAAACATAAGAGCAGAGCTAAAAGTTGAAACAGAAAAATTAAAGAAAAAAGGCATTACCCCACATTTAGCAGTTATAATGGTGGGAGACAATGATGCATCAAAAGTTTATGTTAGAAATAAAAGTAGAGCTTGTGAAGAGATAGGAATAGAATTTAAAGAATATTTGCTTCCAAGTACAACAAAACAGCAAGAACTTTTAGATTTAATAGATAAATTAAATAATGATAAAAATGTAAATGGCATATTACTACAAAGCCCTATTCCAAAGCCATTAGATATACAAGAGGCATTTAACAAAATAAGCCCTGAAAAAGATGTAGACGGTTTTAATCCACAAAATGTGGGAAATTTGTGCATTGGGCAAGATGGCTTTATACCTTGCACACCTCTAGGAATTGTAACAATGCTTGAAAAATACAATATAAAAATAGATGGACAAAAAGTTTCCATTATAGGAAGAAGTAATATTGTTGGTAAACCTATGGCTCAATGTATGCTTTCAAAAAATGCAACAGTAACTATCTGCCATTCAAGAACAAAGGAACTTAAAAAAGAAGTAAAAGATGCAGATATAGTTATTTCAGCAGTTGGTAAAAGAAATACTGTAACTGCAGATATGGTTAGAGATGGAGTAGTTATTATAGATGTTGGAATGAACAGAAATGATGAAGGTAAACTTTGCGGAGATGTAGATTTTGAAAATGTTTCTAAAAAGGCTTCGTACATTACTCCAGTACCTGGCGGAGTAGGACCAATGACAATAGCAATGTTAATGTCAAATGTAATAAAAGCAGCAGAAAATCAGAATAAATAATTTGGAAGAAAATTTTCGGTTAGGGACGGAGCAAAACGTAAAATATTATATAAATTTTACGAAAAGGACCGTCCAAAACGGAAAATGCAAATTGAAAAAGAGAGGTAAAAATGGTCGCAGAAATAATAATTGAATCAACAGTAAAAACACTTAACAGAATATTTGATTATGAAATACCTGAACATTTAAATGTGAAAATAGGTAGTAGAGTTTTTGTGCCATTTGGAAATAAAAAAACTCCTGAAGAAGGTATTGTAATTGGTATTAAAGAAAAATCAGACTATAAAATAAAACCAATCTTAAATGTGCAAGATGCAAGCATAAAAGAAGAATATATAAATTTAGCAAAGTGGATGGCAAAAAGATATATTTGTAATGTTTCAGATTGCTTGAGATTAATGCTTGCTCCAGGTACAACAAGCAAAAATATTGAAACAAGAGTTAAAGATAGAACTATAAATCTAATATATTTAGCCAAATCTCAAGATGAAATTGAAGAAGACATAGAAACTGGAAAAATAAAATCGGAAAAGCAAAAAAATATATTAGATTTTTTAATGAGAAATGACTCAGCAACTATGCAAGATATAGAAATTTTTACAGATGGAACAAGAAGCATAGTAAATACTTTAGTCAAAAATGGATATTTAGAAATAAATGAGAAAAAAGTCGAAAGAAATCCATTTATGCATAAAGTAGAAAGCAAAACTCATGATTTAAAACTTACAGATGAACAGCAAACAGCAATTTTGCAAATTAAAGATAGTGGCGAGTATTTGCTATATGGTGTAACTGGTTCAGGAAAAACAGAAATATATTTGCAACTCATTGAAAAAATGCTTAAAGAAAATAAAAGTAGCATAATGTTGGTTCCAGAAATTTCACTAACACCACAAACAGTAGATAGATTTATTGCTAGATTTGGAGATGAACAAATTGCAGTTTTACATAGTAAACTATCTATAGGGGAAAGATATGACCAATGGAATAAAATCAAAGAAGGAAAAGCTAAAATAATAATCGGAGCAAGGTCTGCAATTTTTGCACCGGCTGTAAATTTGGGACTAATAATTATTGATGAAGAGCATGATGAATCTTATCAGTCTGAAATGAGTCCAAGATATGATGCCAGGGAAGTGGCTGAATATTTGGCAAAATCAAATAATATTCCACTTTTACTTGGTAGTGCCACACCAGATATGAAATCATACTATAAAGCACAAAATGGAGAAATGACACTTTTAACTCTTACAAAAAGAGCGAATAATGCAAATTTACCAGCTGTTAAAGTGGTTGACTTAAGACAAGAACTAGCAAATGGTAATAAATCAATGATAAGTGAAGCCTTAAAAGAAGAAATTGAAAAAAATTTATTAACCAAAACTCAAACTATTTTATTTTTAAATAGAAGAGGATTTTCAACCTTCATTATGTGCAGAGATTGTGGATACACAGTCAAATGTAAAAGATGTAATATCACAATGACTTATCATAAAAACGAAAATAAGCTAAAATGTCACTATTGTGGTTATGAAGAGAAGGTTTTAAAAACTTGCCCAGAATGCCACAGCCAAAATATAAAATATTTTGGAGCAGGAACCCAAAGATTAGAAGATGAGGTACACAATCTTTTCCCAGAAGCCACAACAATTAGAATGGACGTGGATACAGTTTCAAAAAAGAATTCTCATGAAGAAATATTAGATAAATTCAGAAATGAAAATATAGATATTTTAATTGGAACACAAATGGTTGTAAAAGGACACCATTTCCCAAATGTTACTTTAGTTGGCGTTGTAGCAGCAGATAGTAGCTTAAATTTTGGTGATTATAGAGCAAATGAAAGAACATTTCAAACATTAACCCAAGTTGCGGGTAGAGCAGGAAGAGGAGAGTATGAAGGAAGAGTAATTATTCAAACATATAATCCAGATAATTATGCAATAGAATATTCAAAAGCTCAAGATTATGATTTATTTTATAATACCGAAATTGAACTAAGAAAACAATTGAAATATCCGCCATTTTGCGATATAATAGTAATAGATATGTCTGCAAAAAATATGCTAGAGCTTAAAAAAGTTGCAAAAGATTTGCACACATATTTAAAACAAAGAGTAATAAATGAAAAGTTCGGATTACTTCTATATAGCCCAGTGCCATCACCAATAGACAGAATTAAAGATAGGTATAGATGGCGTATGCTTATAAAATGTAAATATGATGACAGAGTTAATAATTTACTCACAGACGCATATGATACATTTTTAAATATGAAAACGAAGACAGCAAGGGTTAATATAGAGCTGAATCCTAATAATATGTTATAAATAGAAAGGAAATAAAAATGGCAATACGCGAAATAAGAAAAGACGGAGATGAAATCTTAAGAAAAAAATCAAGAGAAGTCGAAGTAATTGATGACAGAATAAGAGAACTATTAGATGATATGGTAGAAACAATGCATGCATCAAATGGCGTTGGAATATCTGCCGTACAAGTGGGTATACTAAAAAGACTTGTAGCCATAGATTTATATGACGGAAATAAACCATTAAAACTTGTAAATCCTGTTATTGTAAAAACAAAAGGTGAGCAGGAAGTAGAAGAAGGATGCTTAAGTTTTCCAAACCAATTTGCTAAAGTGATAAGACCAATGGAAGTTACAGTTAAAGCTTTAGATGAGAATGGAAAGAAAATAACTGTAAAAGGAAAAGAACTTTTGGCTCAAGCTTTAGCACACGAAATAGACCATTTAGATGGAAAGTTGTTTATAGATATAATGGAACCAGGAACAATGCAGTATATTGAACCAGAGAAAGGAATCGTTTAAAAATGAGAATAGTATTCATGGGAACCCCAGATTTTGCAAAAGAATCATTAGAAGCAGTTTACAATAGTAAAAATGAAGTATTAGCTGTTGTAACAAATCCAGATAAGCCAAAAGGTAGAGGAATGAAAATGATTGCTTCTCCTGTAAAAGAATTTGCTTTAGAAAAGAATTTGAAGATTTATCAACCAACAAAAGTAAGAAACAATACAGAATTCATCGAAGAAATAAAAGCTTTAAATCCAGACTTACTATGTGTAGTTGCATATGGAAAAATTTTGCCAAAGGAATTATTAGACATTCCAAGGTATGGAGCAATCAATGTTCATGGCTCACTACTTCCCGAATATAGAGGAGCTGCACCAATTCAATGGGCGGTACTAAATGGCGATAAAATAACTGGAATAACTACAATGTTTATGGATATTGGCATGGACACTGGAGATATGATTTTAAAAGAAGAAACAGAAATTGGAGAAGACGAAACAACTGGCGAATTGTGGGAAAGGCTATCTAAAATAGGAGCTAAACTTTTAGTTAAAACAATTGAAAAAATCGAAGCAATTCCGGATAAAGAAAATAAAACTTTAGAAGAAATAAAAAGACTTGTTGGAGCAGAAAAACAAGGCGAAAACTTTACTTTAGCACCAATGCTTGAAAAAGAAATGGCAAAAATAGATTGGAGCAAAACATCAAGAGAAATAAAAAATTTAGTTAGAGGTCTAAATCCAATAATGGGAGCATATTCTTTCTTAAATGGAAAGAAAATAAAATTTTGGAAAATAGACATAATAACATTAGATAGCTTAGAAAGCATATTCCCAGAAATAAAAGAATATATAAGTAGAATGAAAAAATTAGAGCCAGGAACAATAGCATTTGCAGACAATAAAAAAGGCATATTTATAAAAACAGGAGATAGTTTTATAAAAGTGTTGGAACTTCAAGGTGAAAACTCTAAAAAGATGGATTATAGAAGCTTTTTAAATGGAAATAAATTGCAAGCAGGAGAAATATTCGAATAAATTTATTAATTACCTATGCTTGAATGTAAAAATATATTTGTCTAATTAATTTATTATGCAAGAATTTTGTAATAAGATGTTGATTATTATCATTACTTAATGTAAAATTATAATTAAATAATAATGATAGATTATCAAAAGGGGAGGTAAATAAAATGATAAGAGCAAGTGAAGCAAGAAAAGAAGCAAGAGAATCACTTTCAGGAAAGTGGAAAACAGCACTTTTAATATCACTAATTTATGCAGTAATTTTAATAGCTATTAATATATTATCGAGTTTTACTCTAGGAATATTATCAATAGCACTAATAGTAATAGCACCAGCTTTATCATATGGATTAGCATATTCATATTATCACTTAAAAAATGGGGATAAAGTTGAAGTAACAGACTTCTTAACAGTAGGCTTTAAACATTTTGGATACAGTTGGAAACTTACATGGAATATTATCAAAAAATGTTGGGTGTATATATTAATATTTGTTATAACTATGATATTACTAATATCACTTGGCGTAGCAGTATATTCATCAGCAATGACATCTATATTAAATACAACTTTAAATCCTACAAGTAAAGACTATTTAGCAGAAAGTTATGATTACTCATATGACTATAACTACGACTATGATTATGATGATTATTATGATTATAACTACAATTATGATGATTATCAAGAATTACAAGATTTATATGATGAATATTATAATCAATATTATGATGACTATGCTACACCAGCACTTATAGGAGCAATTACAGGAGCATCAGTAGCATTTGTAATAGGAATTTTTGTAGGATTGATAGTTTATATAGTATTTGTAGTTCTATTTATTAGAAAATCTTTATTATATGCATTATCTTACTATGTTGCAGTAAGAAATGAAGGCATTGAAGCAAAAGATGCAGTATTGGAAAGTGAAAGATTAATGGTAGGTAATAGAGGTAGATTATTCTGCTTAATGCTATCATTTATAGGATGGTCAATATTAATAGCATTTGTATCAGGAGTATTAGGAATAGCAAGCCCTATACTTGCAGTAATTGCATCATATGCAGGAACAATTATATTGATGCCATATATCACATTCTCTGTACTTGCTTTTTATAGAGACTTAGAAGGAGAAAAGGGAGCTAGAGCATATGTAAATTCAAATGCAGGAACAGCTGGTCAAGTACAAACAAATTCAACAGTTGTAACAGGTTCAAAAAAATATTGCAAGAGATGTGGTGCAGAAAACACATCTGATGCAACATATTGCACAACTTGTGGTGCAAAATTAGATTAGAAGTGAAATTTTACGTTTGGACGGGACTTTTTATAAAATATTTTACAATAGGGACGGTCCCAAACGTAAAATTTTTTGTTTTGCTAATAGAGACGATCTTTTTGAAACAAATGTGAAACGCTGTCAAAAATGGGGTGTCCACGATGACAGCGTTTTAAACATAAAAAATTACAAAAATGCATTTAGTTTATTAATATTTTCCCTTTGAAACTTATTAAAATCTTTAAGCAAATCAGTAGTGCTTTTTTGAACATCTAATCCGCAATTAAGAATTTTTTGACATTCAATAACTCCCATTAAAGTTCCTTGAATCATAA
>CAKNIU010000014.1 GCA_930980675.1 uncultured Clostridium sp. | reverse complement strand
CTTAAATTAATACTAGACGATGAAGATGAAAACATAGGATTAAAATCTGAGAAATTGAAGGATAGCTTAAAAAATA
The DNA here is from genome assembly GCA_930980675.1 of uncultured Clostridium sp. The sequence goes on along the minus strand of CAKNIU010000014.1, from coordinate 27,989 downwards.
GCAAACCAAAACTTAGACTACTGACTAATGAAGAATGTTATTTAGAGGATAGTAATCAAGACGAAAGTTATTTAATGGAAGAAAAAGATGAATATCTGTTAGAAGAAACAAATGAATATAAAATAGAAGATTTGAAAAAAGATATAGAAAAAAATAATAAAGATACATTAGCAAAAATATTTTTTATAGATAAGTTAGGGGATTCAAAGGATTTAAACAAGGTAGAGGCAGAATTAGATAACTTGAAAATAACAGAAGAAGAAATCAATTATATAGCATCATACATAAACAAAATAATAGGTAAAGAATATGGAAAAGAAACATCAAATCAAATGATAGAAATATTAAAAAAGAGATTAAGTAAGGAGGAGGTCAAGGATATGTTGTTAGAGAATTTTGTGAAGACATGTTTTGAGGAAGGAATAAAAAAGGGCGAAACACGTGGTGAAACACGTGGAATAAGTAAAGTTGCAATAAATATGCTAAAGAAAAAATGTAAAAAGGATTTAATTAAACAGTGTACAGGCCTAAGTGATGCAAAGATAAAAGAATTAGAAAAATCTTTACAAAGTGCATAAAATAAATTTAACTATAGTAATTAATAAAATATTTGTGATAAAATAAAGAAAAACAAAGGAGAGCAAACAAATGACAAGAATCGCTGAAAGCCTTGGGGCTGTATATATATATATATATATATCGTAAGATTTAGTAAAATAATGTTATGTGAACATAGTAGAGAAACTATGCTTTTTATGCGTATATAAGATACGCAAAAAATTTAACTGTAGGAAATAATGGACTATTTAAAAGAGCACAAAATGCAGTAGATACTTATGGCGAGGTAAGTGAAAAAGAAGCTATAAGTATGATATTACTTGGTGAGGCAATTGATAATAATTCTGAAACCACTTCTTTAGGAACTACATTATATGATAGAACACAAGCAAATGGAACAAACTGGCATATAATTTCTACAAATAAAGGTGAAAAAATTTATGGAACGGGATGGAATTATATTGCAAAAGGAACATTTATTGAAGGAATTGGAAATAGTGAACATGCATGGTTAGTAAAAGCAAAAACTGGAGAAATAGTGCAACTACAAGAGGGAGAATATACAGAGCTAAAATATGGAATGAACTTAGCTGTGAAAGATAATTTGGAATTTAATTTAGACCCTATAAATATGGGAGATAATGCAGGTAATAGCTAGGAAAATGTAATATTACATGGTTTTAACGGAACTGAATATGATGAGGAAGGCAATGTAATAAGTGGTTTTTCAGGAACAGATTTTAGCTTTGATGGAATAGATGATTATATAGAACTTTATACTAATAATAATTTTTCGGATAAAGGTATAACAATAGAAACATATGGTCATCTATCTGGAAGTGTTGGAAATAATCATTTTGGAGAAAGAATTGGAGACATATATAAAGGACCAGTAGAAGGGGCTTCTAATGCATTTAAATATGGAGTTGGAAATACTAGATGTTTTTCAGAAGATTCTTACGATTTTATGATTTCAGGGACATTTGCTCTAGTAAACAATGAAAGTAAGTATGCATGCGAACATGCAAATAATGACTTTCACATAAGGCTAAATAATGAATTATATACTGGAGATGCATATACAACATTTGTATTAAAAAATAATGGTGAATTTTTTGTAATGATGAATGGAGAAAAAGTGGCAGAAGATAAATTTGGAGAAGAATATATGAAACTATATACAGAAACGTTAAATAATCCAGATTATCCTATAATTGTAGGAAGGGGTGCAACAGGAGATACACCTGTTAATGTAAAAATTAAAACTTATGCAATAAGAATATATAGTAAAGCTTTAACAGAAGAAGAATCTATAGAGAATTATAATAAAACAGTAGAATATCATAATTTAATTACAAAAGAATAATTAAACTAAATATAGCAAGAAAGTTATAGCAAATTACAAGAGAAGCTTTTTTGAAATTAGCAAAATTTAGATATCCAACACATCAAATATCTTTTTGTACAAACAGGGCGTTAACTTGTATAAAAAATGGAAGTTATGATACTATTTTAAATTGTAAATACAGTGTTCTAACTTATTGGGATATTGGAAAAGTATATAAAAGATTGATTATTATGGTAAATTATAACGAAGCAAAGTTTTATGAATAAAAAATAAACAACTTAAGCTAAAACCTCATACTATATAGTAGGGGGGAATGTAAATGAATTGCAAATGTAATAACAGTAAATGTAATAATAGTAATTCTATACTAATATTTTTATCAATATTAATATTGGTAATAACTATAATAGTTATAATTACCAATCCTCAAGAAGAAAAAGACATATTGTCCATAGTGGCAGTACCGGGAGATAATACAACTGTAGGAACAACAACAATTAATTTTAGCAGAAATGATATTATAATTGGAAATGCAATGAGCCATGAACAGGGAAGGAATATTGTAAATATAAACGAAACAGGTATATATCAAATATCATATCAAATTTATGGGGAAAGGCAGACATTTGGTACTTTTAATTTTAATGCAGTTTTATTTTTAAATGGTGAAGTTTTGGACGATACTCAAAATGAAACTCCAATTTTAAGAGATAATGTAATAAATAGAATGACCAAAACAAGCACAGTTATTTTACAATTAAATTCAGGAGATACCTTACAACTCGGAGCAATTACTGTAGAAGATATAATCTTTCCAAGAGCAAGACTTGACATAGAAAAAATAGAATAAATTGTTATTAATAAAATATTAAAAAGGATAAGAGCGAGAACTCTTATCCAAAATAAATTGTTTTTAGGAATGAGATTTATCATTACTATTGGGATAAATCTCAAATTTTCTTTTTACGGATTCGTATTTTAATGAATACTTATTCTTAGAACAATTTAACTTAAAATTTTATATATAAAAAAACTATGATATAATAAAGAAAAAAATCAGGAGCCAAACAAATGATAAAAATCGCTGAAAGCCTTGGGGCTGTATATATATATATATATATATCGTAAGATTTAATAAAATACAATTATGTGAACGTAGTAGAGAAACTATGCTTTTTATGCGTATATAAAATGCGCAAAAGAGGCATAGTTTTTTAGCGTTTAAATTTTCAGTTGATGAACGGACCTATAACGAAAATTTAAAATTAAAAATAATATGATGGAGGGAGAACATAATGAAGATAATAAAAAGAAATCAGGAAAAAATAAAAAATAGTAAAAAATTATTAAAAAAGATAAAAAATCAGATGCAAGGTATAACATTAATAGCCTTAGTAGTCACAGTTATTGTTTTACTTATTTTAGCAGGAGTGGCAATTAATTTAACAGTAGGAGAATAATGGGCTATTTAAAAGAGCACAAAATGCAGCAGATACGTATCAAGAGACAAGTGAAAGAGAAGCAATAGAATTAGCAGTAGCAGGAATGCAAATAGGTAGTATGCAAGAAACAGGTATGACAAAAACAGAATTAGAAAATTCATTAAAAGAGCAATTTGGAGATGAAGCAAGTGTAGAAGAAAATGAAGATGGAAGCTTTTTAGTAACAATAGGAGAAAATCAGTATTATGTAGGAGAAGATGGAGAAATAATAGATAGTTCAAATATGATAGAAATAAGTACAGTAGAAGAATTAAAAACATTTAGAGATGATGTAAATAATGGAAATACTTATGAGGGAAAATATGTGTACTTAACAAATGATATAATTTTAGATAGTAGTGAAGAATGGGAGCCAATTGGGAATAGAGAAAACCCTTTTAAAGGAATATTTAATGGTAAAAGTAATCAAATAGATAGAATATATATTGATACAAACGAAGGAGATCAAGGGTTATTTGGATATTCAAATAATGCAAGTATTGTAAATTTAGGAATTGGACAAAATTGTAGTATTAATGGTGGAAATTATACTGCTGGAATTATAGGAACTGCCAGTAATGAAACACGAATTATAAAATGTTTTAATAATGCTTCTATTAATTGTTCTGGTATAGCTTCAGGAGGAATAGCTGGACAACTTACAATAAATGGAAAGATAAGCCAATGTTATAATAAGGGAACTGTTACTGGCTTAGATACTCATGTTGGGGGAATATGTGGTAATGCTGACCAAAATAGCACTATAGATAAGTGCTATAATTCAGGATTAATTACAGGAACAACTAAATATGCAGGAGGAATAGTTGGAGTTTTAAAAAATAGCATTTTAAATAATTGCTATAATATTGGTTCTGTTTATGGTCATACTAGTGTTGGAGGAATATGTGGTGAAGCTATGAACTCTAAAAGTTATATAAAAAATGTCTATAACATTGGATATATAACTGGTACAAATCAGGTATCTGGAATTGCATACTGCTGGAATAATTCAAAAGTATTAAATGGCTTTTATTTAGAAGGAGTGGTGAATGGTAGTAACGATACTATTATGAATGAAGGAATTCTTTCTATATCTGCAGAAAAACTCAAAGAATCTACAAATTCTTTAGGAAATGCCTTTAAAGAAGACACAAATAATATAAATAGCGGATATCCAATTTTAAAGTGGCAATAATTGATTTAGGCAGGGAAAATCTTCCTGCCTTTTATGATGGATGAAACATATACTTTTGTTCAAAAAAATTGTGAAATATACATTGTAGCTTTATTAAAAAACAAGCTGTGAATTCTAAACAAGGATTTGAATTTTATAAAAAAATTTTTCAAAAACTTATTGACAATTTCCATAAATGGGTATATACTATTAAAAGTCAAAGAAAGTCAAAGTCAAAAAAGATAAGAAACTGTCGAAATAAAGAAACTATGATAAAGCATTATAAATGACAATTTAAAATACTAGACAAGAAAAGTTATAGAAAGAAGGGGAGAAAAATGAGAATTTCAGATGTAATAGCAGACTTTATAAATGAATTATTAGAAGATGATGATTATGCTGTAATACAAAGAAATGACTTAGCAGAGCATTTTAACTGTGTGCCATCACAAATCAACTATGTAATATCTACCAGATTTACTCCCACACAAGGCTACTATGTAGAAAGCTCAAGAGGTGGTGGAGGGTGCATAAAAATAAGAAAAGTAAATATTACACATAGTGATTATTTAATGCACATAATAAACAGTATAGGAAATTCTATAACAGCAAAAGAGCTTGAAATATTTGTTAATAACTTCCTAGACTATAACATTATAAATGAAAAAGAAGCTAAACTTATAAAATCAGCAACAAGTGATAAAGCCCTGACTTTGCCAAAGGAAACAAAAGATGAAATAAGAGCAAAGATATTCAAAAATATGCTAATTAATTTAGTTTAATATCAAAATATCACAAAAATGCAACTTTGCAAATTAAATATATTGCATATAAACAAAAATATTTTGACTAAATAATTTTAAAGGAGGTAATTATTATGTTGTGTCAAAATTGTGGAAAAAATGAAGCAAATGTTAGATATACTCAAGTAATAAATGGTGTAAGAAAGGAGCTAAATTTATGCTCAGATTGTGCAAGAAAATTAGGTGTAGATAGAATAGATATACCAATGGACTTTACTAGCTTTTTAGGAGATTTCTTTAATGATTATGCAGAAAGTTCATTATTGCCAAGCTTTAGCATAGATAACGTAAAGTGCAAAACTTGTGGAATGTCATACAATGATTTCATAGATACAGGAATGTTTGGATGCAGTGATTGCTATGATACTTTCTCAGGACCAATCGATTCATTATTAAAAAATCTTCACGGAACAGCAAAACATATAGGAAGAGGAGCAAAAAATGTAGATGATTTATTAAATACAAAAAGTAAAAAAACATCAGGTAAAAACAAAACAAATGCAGAAAACAGCGAAAATTCTGAATTGGAAGATTTACAAAAACAACTAGACAAAGCTATAAAAGAAGAAAGATATGAAGACGCTGCAAAAATAAGAGATAAGATAAAGGAGATGAATAAATAATGAATTGGTATTTACAAAATGGAAAAGAATCAGATGTAGTTATTAGTACAAGAGTAAGACTATCAAGAAATATAAAAGGAATCCCATTTATTAATAAAGCATCAAAAGAAGAATTAAGAGAAGTATATGATAAAGTAAAAGAAATCACACCTAGCTTAGGATATAACTTAAAATTCCTAAGCCTAGATGATATGGATATGATTACAAAGCAAAGCTTGGTTGAAAAACATTTAATAAGTCCAGATTTTGCAAAAACCAAAATGCCATATACAGCAGTAGTTATAAATGATGACGAAAATATTTGCATAATGGTAAATGAAGAAGACCATATAAAATTGCAAGTATTTACATCAGGATTAGATATAAATAATTTATTAAATCTAGCTATTGAAATAGATGAAAAAATGGAAAGCTTAATTCCATATAGTTATCATGAAAAATATGGATTTTTAACAGCTTGTCCAACCAATGTTGGTACAGGACTAAAAATTTCTACATTAGTACATATACCAGCACTTCAAATGACAGGCAACCTAAATAAAATGCTTAATATAATTAATAATTTAGGTATGAATGTTAGAGGATTGTATGGAGAAGGTACAAAAGCAGAAGGTGATATATACCAAGTATCAAACAATCAAACATTGGGTATAACAGAAAAAGAGATTGCTAAAAATCTAAATCTATTAGCACAAAAAATAATAGACCAAGAAAGATTAGCTAGAAAATATTTATCTAAAAACTCACTAAAACTTGAGGATGAAGTTTATAGAAGTTATGGAATACTTGCCAACGCAAGAAGACTTAGTGAAGATGAAGCATTAGAGCTTTTATCAAAAGTCAAATTAGGAACAGATTTAGGAATAATAAAAGAATTAAATGACAAAAAAGTTAGAGAACTAATGTTATTTACTAAACCTGCAAATATGCAAAAAAGACTTGATACAAAATTATCAGTAATAGACCAAGAAGCTTCAAGATGTGAAGTTGTAAAGCAGATTTTAAGTGAGGATTAGAAATTTATATTTTATTAAGCTACAATATATGTTCTAGAACATTTCAGCGAACGAAGCTTGCGCCGCTTAAGAGCGTCAGCTTTAAGCGCGCCATGTGTCTTGCACTCTTTTAAAGCGGAGTGCAGCGGGCAAGCTGGAGCGAGTTTAGACTCGCGACCGCGCAGTGAAATGTGGAAGAATATATATTGGAGATTAATAATAAAATATAAATTTTTAACTAAATTTTGAAAGGAAGTGTATTTAATATGTATTATAAATTTACTGCAAGAGCAGAAAAAGCCTTAGAATATGCACAAGAAATAGCTATGGAATTAGGGCATAATTACATAGGAACAGAGCACCTACTTTATGGATTAATTGAAGAAGGTACTGGTGTTGCAAGTAAAGTATTGCAAAACCAAGGACTAACTTCTGAAAGAGTAAAACAATCAATTGAAGAAATCGTTGGAGTAGGTGATGAAATAGAAGATGCAAATCAAATAAGTTTTACTCCAAGAAGTAAAAGAGTAATTGAAAATGCATTTTTAGAGGCAAGAAAACTAGGCACAGAATATATAGGAACAGAACATTTGTTAATAGGTATAATGAAAGAGGGAGATTGCGTAGCAACTAGAATAATGCTAGAAGAAGATGTAAATCCTCAGGGGTTATATAATGAATTAGTAAAAGTTCTAAATGAAGAAGGAGAAGAAAGCAATGAATCTAATTCTTCATTAAGCAAAGGAAGCTACAATTCAACTCCTACATTAAACCAATATGGAACAGACTTAACAAAACAAGCAAAAGAAGGAAAACTAGACCCTGTTATAGGAAGAAAAGAAGAAATTCAAAGAGTTATACAAATTCTTTCAAGAAGAACAAAAAACAATCCATGTTTAATTGGTGAACCCGGTGTTGGTAAAACAGCAGTAGCAGAAGGGTTAGCAGAAAAAATAGTAGCAGGAGACGTGCCAGAAATATTAAAAAATAAAAGAGTAGTAAGCTTAGACATGGCTAGTATGATAGCAGGTGCAAAATATAGAGGAGACTTTGAAGAAAGAATAAAAAAGGCATTAAAAGAAGTAAAAAAAGCAGGAGATGTAATAATCTTCATTGATGAAATTCATACAATAGTTGGAGCTGGTTCAGCAGAAGGAGCTGTTGATGCAGCAAACATTTTAAAACCACTTTTGGCTAGAGGTGAAATTCAATTAATAGGTGCTACAACATTAAAAGAATATAGAAAATATATAGAAAAGGATGCAGCACTTGAAAGAAGATTTAGCCCTGTAACAGTAAATGAACCAACAGAGGAAGAGGCTACTCAAATTCTATTTGGTTTAAGAGATAAATACGAAGCACATCATAATGTAAAAATAACAGACGAAGCCATAAAAGCGGCAGTAGAGCTATCTTCAAGATATATAAATGATAGATATTTACCAGATAAAGCAATAGATTTAATAGATGAAGCGGCTTCAAAAGTTAGAATGAGTAGTTACACAGAACCAGATAGTTTTAAAGAATTAAAAGATAAAATAGAAAAATTAGATAAAGAAAAAGAAGAAGCAATAAGAGTTCAAGACTTTGAAAAAGCAGCAAAAATAAGAGATAAAGAAAATGCGAAAAAGAAAGAACTTGAAGATGCTAAAAAAGAATGGGAAACAAAAAGTAGCAAAAATGTTTCAACATTAAAAGAAGAAGATATTGCAAATGTAATATCAAGTTGGACAGGAATACCAGTTGCAAAAGTATCTCAAAGTGAAAATGATAAACTTAAAAATTTGGAAGAAAATTTGCATAAAAGAGTTATTGGACAAGATGAGGCAGTATCAGCAGTTGCAAAAGCAATAAAAAGAAGTAGAATGGGATTAAAAGACCCTAATAAACCAATAGGCTCATTTTTATTCCTAGGACCAACAGGTGTTGGTAAAACAGAATTATCTAAAGCCTTAGCAGAAAATCTATTTGGAAGCGAAGACGCATTAATCAGAATTGATATGTCCGAATATATGGAACCACATTCCGTTGCAAAACTTATAGGTTCACCTCCAGGATATGTAGGATATGATGAAGCAGGTCAACTTACAGAAAAAGTAAGAAGAAAACCATATTCAGTAATCCTATTTGATGAAATTGAAAAAGCACATCCAGATGTAATGAATATGTTATTACAAGTATTAGACGATGGTAGATTAACTGATTCACAAGGAAGAACAGTAAACTTCAAAAATACTGTAATAATTATGACATCAAATGTTGGAGCAAAACTAATTACAGATAAGAAAACATTAGGTTTCATCGAAGAAAAAGAAAATGGAGAAAAAGAATACCAAGACATCAAAAAAGATGTAATGGGAGAATTGAAGAAAGAATTTAAACCTGAATTCTTAAACCGTATAGATGAAATAATAGTATTCCATAAATTAGAGGATAATCAAATAAGAAAAATAGTAGACATTATGCTAAATAATGTAGCAAAACTATTAAAAGAGCAAGGCATAAAACTTACTGTTGATGAAAATGCTAAAGACTTAGTAGCTAAAAAAGGAACAGACAAAACTTATGGTGCAAGACCTCTAAAAAGAGCAATACAAACAATGGTTGAAGATAAAATAGCAGAAGCAATGCTTGATGGAAAAATAAAGAAAGAAGCAAAAGTTACAGCAAAAGATGACGAAATAGTTGTTGGATAAAATTTTACTTTTGGGACGGTCCTTTTCGTAAAAAATAATTTGCTTACAAATCACAATATATATTCTCTCTCATTTCGCCGCGCGGGTCGCTAATCGCTCCAGCTTGCACGTTACGCTGCGCAGTTCTACTTAGAATTAATTTAATGTGCTCGCGTTGCTACGCTCACTGAAATGTCAAGAACATATATTGTGATTTTTTTGAACATAAATTTTACGAAAAGGACCGTCCCTAATGTAAAATAATTGTAAAATTGTAAAAATAGTGCTATAATAGATTGTGAGAGGTGACAAAATGTCTTTACAAGGAAAAATTTATACAAAATATGTTATGGCGCTAAACAAAATAGTAAGAGCAGCTTTAAAGCCAAACGTAGAGTATGATAATATAAATGATATTGATTTAACAGAAATAAAAAGATTAAAAAGTGAATATGGCATAGGTGGGATGATAATTGATGTTGATGGAACAATACTTCACGAATTAGAATATATACCTACAAGTGTGCTAAAAACTTTGAAACTTTTAAATCAAGAATTTAAAATATATTTAGTATCGAACAATAAAAATGAAAGAATAGCAGAGTTTGCTAAAAAGCTAGGCATAGGCTATATGCCATTTGCTTTTAAGCCTAGAAGGAAGCCATTTATAAAGGCTAGCTTTGAAATGGGATTAGAACCAGAAAATGTTATGGTTGTAGGAGATGGATTTTTAACAGATATATTAGGTGGACAAAGAATGGGAATGGTCACCGGTGCTGTAAAAGATGTGGATACTACACCAGAAAGATAATGTTAATAAGAATGCTGTCAATAGGGACGTCCATTAATTGACACGATAGTGTCAAAAAGTGGCGTCCCTATTGACACCTTATTGGTACAATTGTATTGCAATGCAATTTTTTTAATGATATAATATACCAAAATCTAAAGATAAGGAGAAGTCAAATGACGGAGGCATTAGCAGTAATATTTATACTAATAATGTTTATTATTGTATTAATTGCAATAGCTATAATGCAAATTCGAATGGCTGGAATAAAAGTAAAAGACTTTTTCAGCTTTATTGACGCAAACCAAAAACTAGACAGCTTAGTTAGATTTGCACAAAGATATGAAAAAATGTCTCCACAAGAACAAATAATATATTTATCAGAAGCAGAAAAAATGTTTGACAGTTTTGATAAAATCCCATCAACAGTATGGGAGGATGAAAGAGATAAATATTCAAAAGTTTTAGATACATATAAGAACATACGTGTAATGAGATGGAATGAAGCACAAACTAATGCAATGACTGTAAAGTCACAAAAGATTAAGCCAAAGGAAATTAAAACAGAATAATAATGAAAAACTTTTTAGTTTTAAAATAAAAATTATTATTTGAATTTAAAAGGAGTGAAATCAAAAGTGACAGATTCTTTAGAAGAATATTTATATTCCATATATGCATTATCTAAAAATAATGACGGAGCTAGAGTCACAGATATAGCTAATAAAATGGAAGTAACAAAAGCTAGTACAAATAATGCCCTAAATCAATTAAAAGAACAAGGGCTTATAAATTATGAAAAATATAAAAACATTACTCTAACTAAAGAAGGATTGGCAAGAGCTAAGTACATAGAAAGAAGACATGAACTTTTTAAAAAGTTTTTAGAAGATATTATAAAAACAGATCCTCATTTAGTAGAACAAGAAACAGAAAGATTGGCACATTGCATATCTTGTCATACAGCAGCTAAGCTTGAAAAATTTATTGAAGAGTATATGGCTAAGACTGAAAAATAGATATTAAGAAAATTTATAAATAAAAGTCGGAGTTATAAGTAAATCTTATAGCTCAATTTTTTTGTTGAATAAGCAAAAATAAGGGTCTATTATGACAATATTTCATGGAGTAAATATAATGTATTTATAAAAATAGTGTATAAATTTATAAATAAAAAATATAATATAGAAAATAATCTTTCCGTAATTTTTTTACGGCAAAAGTTGACAATGAAAAATAATAATAGTATAATGAAACATAATGAAAGAAGGAAGGCGAAGTTTATGCTAAAAAAGTTTAAAGTTAAAAATTATAAAAATTTTAAAGAGGAACTAAGTTTAGATTTTACTGAAAAACATGATTACAAATTTAATGAATACTGCATCAAAAATAACATTATAAATAAAGCTATTATATTTGGAAACAATGGTGAAGGAAAAAGTAACTTGGGTTACGCTTTGTTTGACATAGTTGGCACACTAACAGATAAAAAAACTATAAATGAACAGGTAAACAATTTTTTGAATGCAGATAGCGATTGCGAATATGCAGAATTTTACTATGAATTTGAATTTAATCAAGACGATGTGAAATACATTTATAAAAAGTCTGAATTCAAAAAGATGATTTATGAAGAACTATATATAAATGATGAAAAAATATATGACTATGATTTTAATAATAAAAAATTTGGAACATACAATATGGAAAAAATTAAGGCAGAAACGCTTAATTTTGAATATTATGAATCTAACATAGCAATATTAAGATATATAGTTAACAATACAACATTGCCAGATGATTCAGTTGTTAAAAAAATAATGAATTTTGCAACTAAAATGTTGTATTTTAGGTCATTGAATGACAATAACTTTATTGGATTAGAATCAGAAATTGTAAACGTAGACGAATGGATTATAACTAATAATTTGATAAAAGAATTTAACCAGTTTTTAAAAGAAAATGCAAATTTAAATATAAATGTAGAAGGTGCAAAAGTAATTGAAAAAAATATGAACATTCTAGTAGAAAAGCATAAAAAGAGGCCTCTTTTATTTGGAGGTGTAGCATCTTCAGGAACCAAAGCCTTATTACTATATTTCTATTGGTATAAACATTTTAAAGACATTGAATTTTTGTTTATAGATGAATTCGATGCATTTTACCACTTTAAATTATCGAAAAATATAATTAAAAATTTGCTAGAGTATAATAATATGCAAACTATTTTGACATCACATAATACTTATATAGCAACTAATGATTTACTAAGACCAGATTGCTATTTTATACTTGAAAATGGAATAATTAAAGCTTTACCGGACAGAACAGAGCGCGAATTAAGAGAGGGGCACAATTTAGAAAAAATGTTAAGACAAGGAGAGTTTAATGAATAATAAAAATATATTGTTCATAACAGAAGGAGAAACAGACGAACCTAATTTTATAAAAAAATATTTAAAAAAGTGTATTCCAAATGTTGAATATAATATATATAGTTATTCAACAACGATACATACTTTAGCAAAACTTCTTTTTGGAAAAGATAATGAGATAGATGAGGACTTAAATATTAAGAACGTACTTAAAGAAAATGAAACTGATAAAATAAAACGTTCTATATTAGAAAATGATTATACAGATATAATACTTGTCTTTGATTTTGAACCTCATTGTGATTCTCCTGAATTTATTAAGGTTGGAAAAATGCTGGAATATTTTAAAGACTCATCAGATATGGGAAAACTATATATAAATTATCCAATGATGCAATCATATAGGCATTTAACAAATTTGCCAGACAACGTGTTTAAAGATAGAAAAATATACAAGGTAGACGCACCAAAATATAAGGATATTGTCAATAACGAAAGCAAGTTTAAAAATATAAATAAATATAATTTTCCTGTCTTAATGAAAATAATAGGTCATCATTTAATGAAGGCAAATTATATTTTGAATAATAATTATTCAGTGCCAAGTAAAGAAGAATTTTATAAGCTAGACTTTGAAAAAATATATAAGATACAAATGAAACTAAATGATAAAGAAGGTTGGATATGGGTTCTTAATACTTTTTTGTTTTTTGCAATTGAGTATAATCCAATTAAAATAATAAATAAAATAAATGAATTTTTATAAAAAAGATAAAATAAGACTAAATTATAAAAATAGTTTGGTTTTATTTTTTTTATTTTTATTAAGACATTGCATAAAAATATAGAAATATGAAAAACTAATTTTATGGAAAATAAAGAAAAAATAAAAATTGCAATTGCAGGAATATTAACAGGCTTGCTTTGTGGCTTATTTGCTTCAGGAGGAGGCCTTATTTTAGTGCCAGCGTTTGTATATATTTTTAAGCAAAGTGAGAAAAAAGCAAGGGCAATGTCAGTATTTTGCATACTACCAATGGTTTTAGCAAGCTTGTTTTTTTACAATAAGGGAGAGTATATAGACTGGAGACTAGGAATAATATGTGGAATTGGAGGAATAATAGGAGGAGCAATTGGAGCAAACTTAATGAAAAAAATAAATGACAAATATCTTGTACTTATTTTTATAGCGTTTTTAATTTATGCAGGAGTATCTATTTTGCGAATGTAAATATATACTCTGATAATTACTAAAATAGAAATGCGAAAGGTAAGAATCAAAAACTTCATAAAATTTGCAAAGGAGCAAAATATGCTAGAAGGATTAACAGGAGTAATATCTGGAATAATTAGTGGAATGGGAATGGGCGGAGGAACTATACTAATAACAATATTAGTATGTTTCTTATCTGTAGACCAAAAAGTTGCACAAGCAGTCAATTTGATATTTTTTATTCCAACATCAATAGTTGCAACAATAGTTAATATTAAAAATAAGCAGATTGACTGGAAACTAGCTGTGCCAATAGCAATAATAGGAGCATTAGGGGCTTTTTTAGGAGCATTTATAGCAACAAAGATAGACGTTGGAATTCTTAGAAAAATGTTTGCAATGTTTCTTTTTGCAATTGCTATATTTGAAGCATATTCTTGGTATAAAAAATATGTAAAAAAGAATTAATATAAAAATTTTCGTATAAAAGAAATACAAAAAAGGCATAATAAATCTAGAAAAAGCAATATGTTTGAAAAGTATAAAACATATTAAGAAAATAAGCTTATAAAATTTGTTAGGAGGTAAAAGATTATGAAATTTGTTAAAGGGATGATTGCAGGAATGGTAATTGCAGTAGGAGCTACAATGATGTGTAATGAGATTCAAGCTCATGGACCAAACAAAATGTTAAGACAAGGAAAACGTATGATGAAAAAAATAGGAATAATGTAGTAACTAAACATAAAAATTTTCATATTATATAAAAGAAAGGCAGGTTATATAATATGAAATATGATAAAAAAATATGCCCAATCATAGATGTTGACGGAGTTTTAGCCGGAGGAAAACAATATGATTTAGATATAACGATTTCGAAAGATAACAGAACAGTAATCTACGGGATAGTTAAAGACGATTGCGGAGATCCTATAGAAGATGCAGTTGTAAAACTAGTCGAAGTTGACTGTGACTGTAAAGATGAAAGAAAACCAGTTTCTCACACTTTTACAGATAAAAATGGAGAATTCGTTTTCGGACCACTTTGCCCAGATAGATACTATTCAATAGAAATTTGGGCAAACAAAGTAAAACATTCTAAAATATGTGCAAAAGTGGAAAAAGATTTCAGATGCTTAAAAGGTGAAAAATTGGATTGCGATTGCAAAATGGATTGCAAACCAGAAAAACCTGAAAAGCCAGAATATCCAAGACCACCAAAGCCAGACGATGAATGTGATTATTGCAAATAAGATAATGGCTTAAGGAAAAAGTCAGTTTACTTTATACATTAAAGTAAGCTGGCTTTTTTGAATTGTAACGAATTTGGGGAACAGACCTTTTTACAATATTTGTATTGAAATAAATTTAAAAAGATGCTAATATAATAGAGTAGTGAAAGGAAGGCTATTATGGAAAATCAACCTATAGGAATGTTTGACTCAGGCGTTGGAGGACTTACAGTATATAAAGAAATTAAAAAAGCAATGCCAAATGAAAAAATAATTTATTTAGGGGATACAAAAAATTTCCCATATGGCTCAAAATCTAAACAAAGTATAATAGATTTAAGCAAAAAGAATATAGACTTTTTACTTGAGCAAAATGTAAAAGCCATAGTTATAGCTTGCGGTACAGCTACTAGTCAGGCGATTCAAGAAGTGCAAAGTATTTACAAAGTGCCAATCATTGGCATTATACAGCCAACTATTGAGTACATAGAAAGTAAAAAAGATTTAAAGAACATAGGGGTAATTGCAACAAGAGGTACTATAAGAAGTAACTCTTGGGAAACAAACTTAAAAAATCAAATTAAAGATATAAATGTGTTTAACAAAGCATGTCCACTTTTAGCTCCAATGGCAGAAGAAGGCTGGGTAGACAATGAAATAGCTAAACATACAATTCACGAATATATAAAAGATTTTCCAAAGCTAGATGCATTAATACTTGGATGTACACATTATCCATTATTTAAGAAAATAATTGAAGAGCAATTGCCAAACACTGAAATTATAAATACTGGTGAAAAACTTGCAAATTATATGAAAAATAAAATAATTGAAGATGAAAAAACATTAGCGGATACTTACAAAATTCAACAGGATAAAGAATTAAATGAAAATAATCAAGATGAAATATATTTGACAGATACAGAATGTAATTTTATAAATGTAGCATTTAAATTATTGAATGAAAAAATAGAACTTAAAAAAGCAAATATTTAAAGCTCGACATTAGAGGTGTAAGAAATCTAAAAAATAAATACATGCACTTAGCGAAAGGAATGGGAATATAATGGAGCCAAAAATAAATGTAGATAAAATAAAAGAAAGAGAAGTAAGCAAAGAGGAAATAGAGCAAAATGAGAAAGAAACCAAGAAAAAAACTTGGGTTTTATACAGACTTCCAATAGTAATAACAGCAATTTTAGCCATAATATACATACTAACTTCTCAGCATTTATTACTAATACCAATTGCGTTAATATTTGTATTGGTTTTATATGGCTGGGACTGCCACAGTAGAATATGCCCAAATTGCAAAAAATGGAACTCAACAGTAACATTAAATGCTAATACCGTTTTAAGAAAAAAGCAAATAACACAAAAAAATCTATTTGGAAAAGACAAAACTAAAGAAAAACAAAATATAGTAAATAAAACAAAAAATAAATGTTTAAACTGTGGACACATACAAGAAATAGAGAAGGTCAAATAAAGAATAATTCAGGGCTTTGAGTTTAAATAGTAACAATCCAACAAATTATTAATAACAAGTCATAACCTTTAGTTAAATGCATATACATTAACTGGAGGTACTTTTTATGTTTGTAGTATTTAACAAAGAAAAAATATACTCTTATCTAGTATCTATTCGGAACTGTAGTAATCTTATTTGTTATGGCAATAGCTATTACAAATCGAAATGAAAAAATAATAGAAACAATGGCAAATGGTATAATTTCAAATGAAATTGAGCAAAATGAATATATAAATGAGGAGGAATCTAAGGAAAATAATACAAATATTACAAAAATGTTACAAAAATAAAAGAAAATCAACTTTTTATGTAGACAAATCAAAAAATATGTTGTATAATAAGTTATAGCGCATAACTATTCTAAAATTTTTATTAGATGAATAAGATACACAAGAATAATTAAGGAGGAAAGGAAATTGGAAACAAATTTTGCTGATAACAACCACATTACCTTGGTTGGAAAGATTACAGATGAAAAGAAATTTAGCCATGAAATTTATGGAGAAAAGTTTTACACTTTTGATTTAAGTGTACCACGTTTAAGTGGAAATGCAGATATAATACCAGTTACTATATCTGAAAGATTATTTAAAGATGAAGACTTGGCTATTGACAAAAAAGTAAAAATAACAGGTCAATTTAGATCTTACAATAGCTATGAAAATGAAAGAAACAGATTAATCTTAACTGTGTTTGCAAAGGACATTGAATTTTTACCAAATCAGGAAGAAGAAATAGTTGCAAGCAAAGACTTAATTTCAAATGAAGTTGTTCTAACAGGTTATATTTGTAAACAACCTATTTACAGACAAACACCATTTGGAAGAGAAATTGCAGATATTCTTTTAGCAGTAAACAGAGCTTACAACAAATCAGATTACATTCCATGTATTACTTGGGGCAGAAATGCTAGATATTGCTCTAAAATGCCTGTAGGAACAGAAGTAAAAGTTATAGGTAGAGTTCAATCAAGAGCTTATGAAAAAAAGCATGATGATGGAACTGTAGAGCAAAAAGTAGCTTATGAAGTTTCTATATCAAATTTAGAAGTAATTGACGAAAAGAAAAAGTTAGATGAGTTAGCTGCATTAGCCCAAAATACTGAAGAAAATTCAGATTTTCAAAACCAAGTGGAAGAGGTAACAACTACTAGCGAAAACAATGAACAGTAAGCAAGCATAACTAAATATATATAAACCTTAGTAAAAAATATGGTACTTTTAAAATAAGTACTGTATTTTTTTACAAACTTGCCTTATTCTCATTGACTTTTGAGGCAAATGCAAATATAATATATGTGTAAAATTATGCAAGGAGGAAAGTTATGGGTGAAGTTATAGTTATAACATCAGGTAAAGGTGGAGTAGGCAAAACAACAACAACTGCAAACGTAGGCGCTGCTCTAGCTTTAAGAGGCAAAAAAGTCGTACTAGTAGACACAGATATAGGCTTAAGAAACCTTGATGTTGTAATGGGACTAGAAAACAGAATAGTATATGACATCGTAGATGTTGTTGAAGGAAAATGTAAATTAAGACAAGCTCTAATAAAAGATAAACGATTCACAGATTTATTTTTATTACCAGCAGCCCAAACTAGAGACAAAAGTGCAGTAAATGAAGAACAAATGAGAGAATTAACAACCAAATTAAGAGAAGAATTTGATTATATTTTAATAGACTGTCCAGCAGGAATAGAGCAAGGATTTAAAAATGCAATAGCTGGGGCAGATAGAGCAATAGTGGTTACAAATGCAGAAATATCTTCAATTCGTGATGCAGACAGAATTATAGGTTTGCTAGAAGCATCAGAAATAAAAAATCCAGAATTAATTATTAATCGTCTTAGACCAGAAATGGTAAAAAGAGGGGAAATGATGGATGTAGAAGATATTTTAGATTTATTATCAATAGATTTAATTGGCGTTGTACCAGAGGATGAGTACATAATTACCCAAACAAACAAAGGTGAACCTGCAGTGTCAAATAAAAAAGCCCCTTCTGGAAAAGCTTATATTGAAATAGCTAGACGCATATTGGGTGAAAATGTAGAAGTAACAATACCTGGCAGAAAAAAAGAAGGTTTTTGGAGCAAATTTAAAAAGAATTTTAAAAAATAGTATGCAATGGAGGAAATAGGAATGTTTGAAAACATTATGGGATTTTTCAAAAAACTAAACAAAAAAACAGAACAATTGGAAAGTAAAACAAACAAAGATGAGGCAAAAGAAAGACTACATTTAGTTCTTATGCAAGATAGAGCTAATGTGTCAGCAGACTTTTTAGATATGATGAGACAAGAAATTATAGATGTTATAAAAAAATATATAGATGTAGATGAAAAAGAAATAGATGTTAGATTAACTAACAAGCAAAATAGTGATGGAACAACAGGAGCACCTGCATTATATGCGAATATTCCTATAATAAGTATAAAAAATGATAAAAAAAATATAGCCTACAGTGGTAAGTTATCAAAAAATGGTGTACAAAATGTGGAAAACAAAGATAAAGATTCTTCACAAAATGGTGATGAAAATGTACAAGGCGGAAATAATACCGAACAAAACAATATGGAAAATAATAATGAAGAAGATAGTACACAAAATGTTGATAATATAGAAAATACAGACCAAAGCGACAATAGCGAAGAAAATGTAAATAATAAAAATAAAAAAGAGAATACGAGTTTAGATAGTGTTAAAGACAATAAAGAAGAAATTAATTCTGATAGTACTAAAGAGAATAAAGATGGAACTAATTCTAAAGAAAGTACAGAGGTAAAAAAGCCTACAGAAAAAAATGAGACAAAAAATAATTCCCCAAAAGGAAAAAAATCAAAAGCAAAAAAGTCTAATAAAAAGAAATAGAGGCGTAGATGAAAAAAAGATTATCTAAAAATATAGAATGGTCAATATTAATATGCACAATCCTATTAATTATAATAGGATTGATTGCCCTTTTTTCTGCTACTCAAAATACAGAATATGATGAATTTAAAAAACAAATTTTATGGATAGGTATTAGTATACCATTTATTATTGCATTTACATTAGTAGATTATGAGACAATTGCTAAAATATCTCCTATAATATATGCAGTATTAATTATATTGCTTGTAGGGGTATTGTTTACAGAGCCTATAAATGGTGCTACCAGCTGGTATTCGTTTGGGTCTTTTACTTTGCAACCAGCAGAATTTTCAAAAATATTTGTTATTATGATATTGGCATTAGTTATGTCTAAAATGGTGGCAAAAGGCAAAAAAGAAATAAGTAGACCTACCAGACTTCTTATTTTATTAGCAATTATAGGAGTTCCAGTACTATTAATAGTAAAACAGCCAGACTATGGAACAGCTTTAGCTTTTTGTGTAGCATTTATACTAATGCTATTTGTGGCTGGAATAGATAAAAAGTACATTATAGCTGGATTTTTAATAGTTGCTATAACGCTTCCATTATTATACTTTTTTGTTTTGCCAGACCATGCAAAAAGAAGAATAGAGGTATTTTTAAATCAAGATTTAGACCCTAGAGGTGCAGGGTATAACCTAACTCAATCTAAACTTGCAATTGGAGCAGGTGAACTTTTGGGTATGGGACTATTAAAAGGAAATCAAACACAATTAGGATATTTAAGCCCAAAAACAACAGACTTTATTTTTTCTGTTATAGGTGAAGAAATGGGATTTTTAGTTGCAACAGCAATAGTCATTGTGTATGTGGTTCTGATTACAAAAGCAATGTATGTTGCAAAAACTGCCAAAGATAATCTGGGTTCATTTATAGCTATGGGAATAGCAGGTATATTTTTGTTTCACATGACAGAAAATATTGGAATGACAATTGGTTTGTTACCTATAACAGGTGTTCCTTTACCATTTGTAAGCTATGGTGGAAGTTCACTTTTAAGTAATTTAATTATGATAGCAATTTTGCTTAATATTAGTGGTAGGAGACAAAAAGCTATTTTTATTGAGGAGTAAAATGATTAAAAAACTAAAAATAGGTAATGTAGAATTACAAAATAATATAATATTAGCTCCAATGGCAGGTTTAACAGACCTGCCTTTTAGGCTGGTGTGTGAAAAATATAAACCTGGGTTAGTTGTAACAGAAATGGTAAGTAGCAAAGCTCTTTATTACAATGATGAAAAAACAAAGCAGTTGCTAAAAATGGATGGAGAAAAAAGACCAGTATCTGCACAAATATTTGGAAGTGATATAGAGTCAATGACATATGCAGCAAACTATGTTAGCAAAATAGCAAATATAGTAGATATTAACATGGGATGTCCTGCACCAAAAGTTGTAAAAAATGGTGATGGAAGCAAACTGCTTTTAAACTTAGAAAAGGTATATGAAATAGTTAAAGCAGTAGTAAGAAGTTCAAGTGTTCCAGTAACAGTAAAAATACGTAAGGGTTGGGATAGTGAACATATTGTTGCAGTAGAAGCTGCTAAAGCTATAGAGAGAGCAGGAGCATCAGCTATTGCTGTTCATGGAAGAACAAGAGCAGAATATTATACTGGAATAGCAGATTGGGACATAATAAAAAAAGTTAAAGAAAATGTTAACATACCTGTAATTGGAAATGGAGATATAAAATCACCAGAAGATGCTAAAAAAATATTTGAACAAACTAACTGTGACGGAATTATGATAGGCAGAGGCACTTTAGGAAAACCTTGGATATTGGAACAAATAAGAACATATTTAGAAAATGGTACAATAAGACAAATATCTAATAAAGAAATATTAGAAACCATTTTAAATCATATAGAACTAGAAGTAAAAGAAAAAGGAGAATATACTGGAATAAGAGAAATGAGAAAGCATATTTGCTACTATTTAAAAAGTTTGCCAAATGCATCAACAGTTCGTGACAAAATTAATCATTTAGAAAGTAAAGAAGAAGTAGAAAGCGAATTAGTTAGTTATTTTTCTTTATTTAATTAATTAAATGATATAATAAAAAACGCAAATATACATTCTCTCTCATTTCGCTGCGCGGGTCGCTATTCGCTCCAGCTTGCACGTTTCACTCGGCAGATAAACCGTATTACAAATAATAAGTACGCCCGCTGCCTCCGTTCACTGAAATGTCGAGAAGTATATTTGCGTTTTTTTCATATATAATAATATAGATGAATAAAATAATATTGGATTACTAAAATATTAAAAAGGTAATTTCAATATTATTTTTTTGAAAGGCTAAAGTATGGGAAAATGGTTTAAAATTATTGCTTTTATAATTCTTATAATTACAATTTTATTAATTTGTAATTTTTTTATAAAATCTAATTATAAAACTAAGGAAAGTGGAAATAATAAAAGTATACAAGAGATTGAACAATATTTTCTAAATGTTTCATCATATAGAGCAAAAATAAAATTAACTGTTTGCAGTAATAAAAATACAAACTTTTATGAATTCGAGCAAGAGGTAAGAGGTACTAGTTATACAAGGCAATTAGCATTGTCACCAAATAGTCTTGCAGGAATGGAAATAATATATGAAAATGGAATTATAACTCTTAAAAATACAAATTATAATTTAAGTCAAGTATATGAGAATTATCAATATGCAACAACAAATTCATTATTTTTAACATCTTTCATGGAAGGTTATAGAAATGCAGAAGAAAAAGAAATAAAAGAAAAAGATGGGAAGATACAAATCTATTATATGTCTGAAATAAATAAATACAATAATAAACAAATTCTTTACATAGATAAAGCAAATTTAGAACCTAAAAATTTACAAGTATATGATATTAACAATGAACTAAAAGTAGACATAAAATATAATGAGATAGAATTAAACATTTAGAAATATATATCATCTCAATTTTATTATTGGGAGAGTAAATATGAATATAAGAAGAGGAGATATGTTTTATGCAGATTTAAGTCCGGTAGTAGGTTCTGAACAAGGAGGTATAAGACCAGTTGTAATAATTCAAAATGACCTAGGAAATAAGCATAGTCCAACAGTAATAGCAGCTGCAATAACTTCACAAATGGGAAAAGCAAAACTGCCAACTCATATAGAAATAGGTTCTCAAAATGGAGGATTAAAAACTAATTCTGTAGTTTTGGCAGAACAAGTAAGAACAATAGACAAAAGTAGGCTAAAAGAAAAAATAGGACATATTGATGATGAAAATTTGATGAATCAAATTAATAATGCTTTAGAAGTAAGCATTGGACTCGAAGGATTTAATTAGTATTAAAATTCAGTAGATATAAATACTATTAAAGACCAATATACATTCTCTCTCATTTCGCCGCGCGGGTCGCTATTCACTCCAGCTTGCACGTTACGCTCCGCTCCTACGTCGCCTGCGCTCACTTGAAATGTTCGAGAACATATATTGGTCTTTTTATAATATAATATCTACTTAATTGTCACATTTTGTCGAAAAATGTCGATATTTGACGAACGATTTTTCTTTACAATTGTCATAATGTGTTGTATAATAAAATCAATTAAATTATTCTAATTTAATTTTATCTAAATAATTTAAGTCTTAAATTATCTAAGTTTATCCCAATTAATTTAATAAGCGAATGCTCGGGATGGTTTTCGTTTATAGAAAAGGAGTTATATGAAGAAAAAATTAAAAATCATAGTTATAGCATTTTTATTTATATTGCTATCTACTATGTATTTAAAAACAATGGCTGCAACTAATTGTAGTCCAGTAACTGATGATAAAGTAAAATATGTAAATGCAACACTGACTAGAATAAATAGAGAAGAATATAATTCATTGCAAAGAGGTATGCATTGGACGGATTATTATCCTTTACCAATGAGCCAAAGATATGAAATAGACCAAAAATCAATGCTTATGGCTTCTACAGAAGGAATGTGCGTAGGAGGAATTCAAAATGGTTACATAGGATTAAGTCAATATGGTAATTCAACAGGAGTATTACAAGGATTAGCCAAAGACAAATTAGTAAATGGAGATTTAAGCATAGTAGACAAATATACAAATGGTACAAGCTTTTTTCCAACTGTAAATTCTAATACAGATGTATATATGGAAGTTCTTTCTAATTGGAAATTCCCATTTGTAAAAGAAAAAAATGGTTATTATAGTTTTAATAGTGATCAATATCATGTATATAGAGATTACAGTACAAAAACTTTTAAATTACACGAAGGAGCAAGAAACGGTTTTTATCCATTTAATAATTGCGAAGATGACACATCAATAATGGGTAACAGAAACTTAGGTTTCACAGCTAGAATAGAAATTCCTTTTATAATGACTAAAGACGGAAAAGTAAAAAATTCTGAAACTGACCAATTTGAAGATATGATATTTGATTTTTCCGGAGATGATGATGTTTGGGTATATGTAGATGATAAGTTGGTATTAGATTTAGGTGGATGCCATGCAAGATTAAGAGGCAATATAAATTTTGCTAAAAATCAAGTTTACTATGAGAGCATATATAATCCAGAAACAAATCAAGATGAAAAAGATGTATACAAATCAGCTTTTGAAGAAGGAATGCTTTCACAAGGAGAACATACGCTAACATTATTTTATATGGAAAGAGCTGGAGGTGAATCTAATTTATTTGTAACATTCAATTTACAAAGTGGTGGTGTACAAGCAAACTATATTGATATAGATACAAATACAAAATTAGATGTTATAAATCAAAGTGGACCAGTAGGTGATAGTGTAACAACAGAAGCTAAAAATATAAATGGATATACATTAGTTAAAAAACCAGAAAATGAAAATATTACCTTAACAGAAGAATTACAAGTAGTAAATTATTACTATGCTAAGAATACAACTGTTACTGCTAAATACATTGATGAAGTTACAAATCAAGAAATTTCACCAAGTACTGTAATAAATGGTAAATCTGGAGATGACTATACTACAGAGCAAAAGACAATAGATAATTATGACTTTACTAAAGTAGATGGCAATCCTTCTGGAACTATGAGAGGAGAACCTATTAATGTAACATATTATTATAGACATAAGTCAAAAATAACTGTAAATTACATAGATAAGGAAACAGGTGAAATTATAGCAAGTGAACAAAAGGATGCTCACGAAGGTGATACATTTACTTCTGAAGAAAGGCAATTTGAAGATTTTAAACTAATAGAAAGACCCAATAATCCAACTGTTACAGTAGCAAGAGAAGATATTACATTAAATTATTATTATCAAAGATTAAAATTTAATTTACAAATAGAAATGAATCTTGAAAAAGCATATATTAACGGTAATTATTATGGATTGGAAGGTAAGGCTGATAAAATTGAAACAGAAATAAAAGATGCTAATTCAGCTTCTAGTTTGCAAGTATATTATAAAGTTAAAGTAACAAATAACCAAGATAAATTAGGAAATGGATATATTACATTTACTATACCAGAAGGATTTAAATTTATAAGCCCTGATTGGGAAGTAAGTGGAAATACTGCTAAATTTAAAGTAGCAGATTTAAATGCTGGCGAAACTAGAGAATATGAAATAATAATAGAAAAAAGTGCAGGTGTGGATATATCTAGAAATATTATTGCTTCTATAAGAATTGATTCTGAAAAACTTCCAGAAACAACACTTGAAGATAATGAAGACGTAAATGAATTAGGTATAATGCCTAGAACAGGTATTATTATTTTAAATCTATTACCTATAATATTAGGATTTTCAATCTTAGCAGTTGTAATTATACTTAAACTAAAAAGAAATATAAAGAAGGAAAACGAAATTAACAAAAGTGAAGTTAAATCTAATTAGATTTAAACAAAAGTAATAAAATAATACTAGATTAATCAAAATAGAAAGTTTCTTTTAAATAATAGTAAAAGAAGCTTTCTTTTAATAAATTCTTGTAATTCTAAATTCATACTTTTAATTTTTTAATAATTTTTATTTCATCGTAAAGTTTATCAATTCTATCTTGTCTAATAACTAAAGCATTTTCATATTCTGCAAGTACTTGAGTATAATTTTTGGCATTTTCACCTTGTTCAAAGAGAAGTTGCATACCAGCTTTATAATAATCTTTCATTTGTGCTTTTTTTGTAGTATTCATTTTTTGTTCGTATTTTTTTATAGATTTTAACCTTTTAATTTGCTCTTTAATATAATTAACATAGTTCATAACACAACTGATTTCATATAATGTATCATCAATTACAACTTTAAATAAAGCTTTAAGTGGTTTAGGGTTTATTTTACCTAAACGTTCATTTTGCTTTAGCTGATCTAAAGCTATAACATCACTACTAGGTAAAGCATCTTGAATAAGTTCTTTCAAAGTTTGAGAAATGTTAACGTGAGTAGTATATTGCCTTTTAGTTACTATAGCGTCATATTCATCAGCAACACGAATAATTTGAGCAGAATATGGTATATCTGGCTTCCTAAGACCTCTAGGGTAACCGGTGCCATTAAGAGATTCATGATGATACCATGGGCCATCAGAATATGGTCTTAAAGCCAAATCTTCCATACAGTATTGATAACCTAAAGTGGTATGAGCTTTCATTATTTCGTATTCTTCATCAGTAAGCTTACCAGGTTTATTGGTTATTTCCTTAGGAATAAATAATTTTCCTATATCATGCAAATAACCTGCAATAACACAATGTATAGTAAATTGACTATTGCAATGCATATATTCGCAGATTCTACCTACTAAATTGGCAACATTTTCACTATGCCTTTTGGTAAAATCATCTAAACTTTCCATTACAACTAAATGGTCTTTGATGGTTGAAGACACTTCGTGAATTTTAATATTAGATGGACTATAAAAGTCATATTTTTCTTCTAACATTTGCTACTCCTTAATCATTCACATCTAAAAGCTATAGAACATATATTTGAGCTTTGCATAAAGAATAACAGTGAATGATAATATACTTAAAATTATTACTAAATATTATATAAAAACAAATGAAGAAAAACAATAAAAAAAGTGAAAAACAATATTAAATTTTGATGACAAATAAAACTTTTTGTGATAATATGATATAAACGCCAAAGTAACGGCTAAAAATGACATGATAAAATTGAAATTTTGAATGTTATAAAGTAAAAATCTAATTTATACAATTAGGCAAAGAAAAGGAAAACAAATATGAAAAATATACTAATACATTGTGCGATGGAAAAAGAAGGAGAACAAATTGCAAAATTTCTTGAATTGAGTAAAGTGCAGAAATATGATACAAATCTAAAAAATAATTTAATAAAAGAAAGTAAAGAAAAATTTAATAAAACAGATATAAATAATTTTATAGAAGTCTATTCAAACAAAGTAAATAATTTTTTAGATGTTTATCCAAATGATAAAAATAGTAACTTGGAAAATGTTGAAAATAACATTTATACAGAAAATAAAACAACAATGTCTTTGCTTATTACAGGCATTGGCAAACAAAAAACAGCAATTGGACTTACAAAATATTTATGCGAAAACGATAAACCAGATTTAATAATAAATATAGGTTATGCAGGTTCAACTAATGCAAAAATAGGAAGCTGGGTTTCAATAAATAAATCATATAACTTAGAATGGGACATAACCGGAGAGCAAAAATATAGTATGGACGATTTAGGCGGACAAGACTTAGTAACAATTGACGAGCTAGAAAAATTACCATGCTATTCAGCAGAATGTTTTGTAAATAATACAGACATTAAAGATAATGTAATTTTCGATATGGAACTCCACTCTGTATCACTGTTAGCAGATTTATATAATATTCCACTTATATCACTTAAAAAAGTAAGTGATAATTTAAGCATGGATGATTATTATAAAACAGTAGAAGATAATAGGTTAATGGAACTTGAAAGTTCTGTAATATTTATTGAAAAGTTTTTAAAAGAAAAATAGATACAATTCATAGAGTTTTTATTGCTCTTATGCACTAAGCTACAATATACATTCTTCCGCATTTACTTCGCGGTTCACTTCGCTCAGCGCTCGCACGCTCCGGCTGCGCTTCTAAGAGAAAGACATAACTGTACCTGAGTCCTTTGTCAGCTTCGCTACGCTAAAAGCTCCAGAACATATATTGTAGCTTAATCTAAATAATGTCAAAAAGGAGAGTCCACTATTGACATAAAATATAAAAAACGAAAGGTAAACACTATGTACTTAAAAAAATTAGAAATGCAAGGATTC